>CAJTMU010000012.1:0-39463 GCA_910577365.1 uncultured Oscillospiraceae bacterium
TTAACGCACATCACCGCCGCCTGTACCGCGTTGGAAACGTTGTACAGTCCCGTCATGGCAAATCGCACTGGATAACTCTTTTTCGCAGCCTTATCGGTCAGAATGAACTCCGCGCGGTCAGGGAACATCTTCACTGTCTCGGTGTAATAATCCGCAGTGCCGTAAACTGAGGTCGTGATATACGGAATATTGTTTTCTCGGCAGTATTCCGCTATCCTGCTGCCGTACTCGTCGTCGATATTTATTACCGCCGCGCCGCCCATGTCGAAAAGCGCACGCTTGGCAAGAAAATAACTCTCCATATCTCCATGATAGTCCAGATGGTCGCGCGTGAGATTGGTGAACGCTGCCGCTGCAAAGCGCTCCGCGGAGAAGCGGTATTGCGCCAGTGCCTGCGATGAAGCCTCCATAAAGCAATAATGCGTGCCTATCTCCGCCATTTCCGCAAAAAGCTCGTAAAGCCGCTTCGGTTCGGGATTGGTGGGCGGTCCCTCATGGGAATATACCAGGCCTTTTCCTGTATCGACACCCAGAGTTCCGATAATGGCGGTCTGATAACCGAGAAGCCGCGTTATTTGTCCGCAAAGGTTCACAACGGTGGTCTTGCCGTTAGTCCCCGTGACCGCGCCCAGCTTTATTTTATCGGTCGGTCTTCCGTAGAACGCAGACAGCAGGTGCGAATACAGCTCCCGCGGATTATCAACGGTTATCTCGCGCTCAAGCCCGAGCCTGCGCCGCGTTACAACGACGCAGGCGCCCTTTTTCAGCATATCCGCCGCAGCGGAATGTCCGTCAAAGCTCCTGCCCTCAATAGCCACGAACAGCGAACCCTCGCGCACTTCGCGGCTGTCCGAGGTCACTCCCGTAACCTTAAGCCCGCAAAGCTCCTTGTTAATATCGCGGATTCCCGCAAAAATCTCTCCGACAGTCATAATCTCACCAACTAACTGTTATAAAATTTACAGCATGTAAATAATGTGTTGATTTAAGCTGATTTATTTTAAATTTATTTTTCAGCGGTCCGCCTTACACGGCTCATTCCGCTTTGTGTAACAAACCGTGTAAGGCTCTCGCGAAAAATTTTTGCAGCAATATTGCATTACTTTTTCTACAATCTGAAATTTATAATGCTATTCTACTATGCTACTCCATCGGGATCGTTCACCTGGAACGTCACCTCAATAACATTACCCTTATAAAGCTCCGCGCCGCTCTCATAGCTCTGCATAACAGCCACCGCTTCGACATTTTCCGCCGCACCGCCGGATATCTTGATGTTGAACCCCGCATTGGTAAGCTCCGTGTTTGCCTGCGCTACGGTCATGCCAATAACATTGGGCACGATACCTACCTCCATGTCGTATTCACTGCCGAGATAAAGCACCACAGTAGAGCCTTTTGGTGCAGTAACGCCCGCTGAGGGTATCTGTGTGGATACAGTCGCGCTGCTTGATGAGTTTCCAACGATCCTTACCTTAAAACCCTGCGCCGCAAGAGAGCTTTCCGCGCGAAGCGACTCCGTGCCAAGAACATAAGGCACTACCGCGTCCATCTTTGCCTGTTCCTCAGCAGTATATGTGGGATAAATGCCCAGATGCTCCAGACCCTCCTTGAACACCGCCGAAACAACGGGCGCGGCAACCGCCGAACCGTAGTACTGCGGTCCGGTGGGAGTGTCCACCATAACAAGCATAACTATCTCAGGATTATCCGCAGGCGCGAACGCCGCGAAAGAGGAGACGTAGGTCATATGTGCTCCCGCCGCTTTGCCGCCCGCCGCGTTGTATTCATCTATTTTTTCGGTGGTTCCCGATTTTCCTCCTATGCGGTATCCACTTATATAGGCGTTGGTACCTCCGTTTGCTTCAACAACATTCTCAAGAATGCTTCTCATCTGTATCGAAGTTTCCTCCGAAATTACCTGCCGCTTTATCTGCGGCTGTATGGTTTCTACAACATTGCCGTCGCTGTCGAGTATCTTATCCACCAGATGTGGAGTAACCAGATATCCGCCGTTTACGATTGCGCAAAGAGCAGTCGCCATCTGAATAGGAGTGACCTTGTTGGTCTGTCCGAAAGAAGAGGACGCAAGCTCTACGGGTCCCATATTGTCACGGTTCACATACAAACTTCTCGATTCGCCGGGCAGGTCAATGCCCGTAGGCTCGGTAAAGCCGAACGCCTCAAAATAATCACAGAATTTCTCCGCACCGAGCGCCTGCCCTATCGCTATAAACGAAGGATTACAAGACTTTGTTACCGCATTCTGAAGATCAACTGTGCCGTGTCCCGCGCTGCTCCAACAATGAATCTTGGTACCCGCGACCTCAGCGACTCCGTGACAGGAGAAGCTGGAATTGAGGCTAACTACTTCCTCCTCCAGCGCGCTGGCACAGGTTACAGTCTTGAAAACCGAACCGGGATAGTAAAGCTCAGTTATTGCCTTGTTCTTCCACTGCTGCTCACGCAGGGTTGCTTCAAGCCCATCTATTTCCTCTTCCTCCGCGCCTGAGGCGGTAAGCTCCTCAAGCTGCTGCTTATCGTACTCACTCAGCAGCGTGGACGGAGTGTTCAGATTATAGGTTGGCGCGGTTTCCATCGCAAGCACCGCCCCCGTGTTGCAGTTCATTATTATGCCGCACGCGCGGTTTATAACCGAGTGCTGCGAAATGCACATATCAAGGTTCTTCTGAAGATAATGCTGAAGCACCTCGTCCAAGGTAAGCACAAGGCTGTATCCATCCACCGCGGAATAATAGAAATCACCGCCGTTATCCGCCGCTTGCCCTATGCCATTTCGTGTATATACTGCCTTTCCGTCCGTACCGCTCAGATAGTCGTCATAGTACGCCTCAAGACCATATACCCCGTCACCGTCAAAATTGGTAAATCCGATTATGCTCGCCGCAAGCGTTTCATTGGGGTAGTAGCGCTTACTGCTTTCCTCGGCAATAACGCAGTCCGCACGTATCTCATTTTCCGCAAGAAACGTATTTATTAGCGTGGTCTGCGGTTTTTCCACCTTACGCTGTACTATGTAATATTCGTTTCCGATATTTTCACAGGCTTTCAGGAGCTTTTCTTTGTCGGCGTCCAGTATCTCCGCCAGACCGGAACTTATTACCTCCTTAAGCTCCACATAAGGCTTAAGCGGATCTCTGTCCTCTTCTTTGGAAAGTGCCCATCTCTCCTTATCCTTCTCATACTGCTTTTTAGCTTCCTCGTTAGCCTCGTAAATAGCTTTAGGCGAGATGATGATATCCCACACCGTCGAGCTTTGCGCCAGCACAGTTCCGTTTGCGTCGTAAATAGAACCGCGGCTTGCCTTTATAGTAAGCGTTGACATCTGCTGACTTCCCGCCAGCATGCGCCACCTGTCGCCGTCCAGAACCGTGTATTTCAGAAGGAAAAAGCCGACATAGCAGGAAAGAACCATAACCAACACCAGCACTACTATCTGCCTGCCGCGGATACCTATCCAAGGCTTTTTGTTGACTTCATCCGCGTCCCATTCCTTCAGCTTATCCCATGCTTTTCCAGTGTAATATCGAAAATCCTTCTTCATCTGACACCACCCGACTTTTCTCACAATTCAAACATTTAAAAACAAGCGGTCAGAATTAAGAGGAAAGGGAATTGAACCTTCCCGAACCCCTCTTACCTCTGACCCCCGAATCTCTATCGCAACGGATTATCAAGGGCTTGTTCACCCCTATTTTATGCCGTTATAATCCAATGTATTCCAGAACGTTCTCAAACCAGTTCTTTATGCTTCCGAAGAACCCGCCTGAGTCATCGTGCTCAACCTCTATAAGACTTTCGGTGTTTACGCTGATATATTTTTTCTGCGCGCCCGTAACCTTTTGCATGCCCAACTCCTCGGTAGCATACTGTTCTATATAGCCTATGCTCACCTTATAATCAAGCTGGCTTCTCAGAAGGGAATTGTCGTTTACAGCGTCATTGTACTCTGCACGCTGCTGCGCAACCATACGCGCCATATCATCCTTACGGGTATTGAAATAGTTTGCCGTGAAAAAAGCCGCAAAAACCGCAGCCGCGCAGGCAATCACCTTAATGCGCGATCCGCTGCGCGAAACGCTAACGCGTGCCATTTTTATCCCGCCCGCGGCAGCTTTTTCCTTTTCTCTTTCATGGTGCTGGCGTTCGCTGTCATCAAACAGAGAAAGATCATACGCCAGATTATCCTGCATATTCAATATATTTCCCCTCCGATTCCACGGATCACTTTAAAAATCCCATTAAAAGATCGAAGCAATTCCACGATCCCTATTCTGTTTTTTCTATAATCCTCAGCTTTGCGCTGCGGCTTCGGCTGTTCTCGGACAGCTCATCTCTACCCGCGGTCAGCGGCTTTTTCGTGATAAGCCGTCCCCTCGGCATCCTGCCGCACACGCATACGGGAAATTCCGGCGGGCATACGCACCCCGTACAGAAATCCCTGAAGCGATTCTTTACTATCCTGTCTTCCAAAGAATGAAAGGTTATAACAGCCATTCTCCCGCCTCTTTTAAGAGAGTCAAAGCCTGCGTTGAGCACTGTTTCCAGCGCTTCAAGCTCGCTGTTCACCTCTATTCTTATCGCCTGAAAGCTCTTTCGGCACGGATTTTTTTCACGCCTGTATGCGGCGGGAACGCTGCTTTTGATTATCTCCGCCAGTTCGCCCGTGGTTTCTATGGGCTTCGCTGCGCGGGCGTTTACTATCCCCTGCGCTATCTTCGGCGCAAATTTCTCCTCACCGAACTCATACAAAATTTTCCGCAGCTCCTCAAAGCCGTATTCGTTCACAACATCGCGTGCGGAGAGTCCCTCTCCGCTCATACGCATATCCAGCGGCGCGTCATTATGGTATGAAAACCCGCGCTCCGCTGTGTCCAGCTGATATGAAGATACCCCCAAGTCAGCCATAATCCCGTCCAGAGCCTCTATCCCCAGCTCTTTCAAGGCTTCTCTCAATTCTCTGAAGTTTCTCTTCACAAAGGTCACAGGATAGCCTTTCAACCGCTCCCCAGCGGCTTTAATGGCATCTGGATCTTGATCAAAGCACACCAGACGTCCCCCGTTCAAGCGCTTTGCAAGCTCCAGACTATGACCCCCGCCGCCCGTAGTAAGGTCGGCGTAAATTCCTTTGGGATCAGTGAACACTCCGTCCACCGTTTCTTTAAGCAGTACAGAAATATGCGAAAAATCCATCAGATGCCAAGCTCCTCCGCAAAGGCGGAAATATCGTCGGGAGTAGTAACACTGTTATATTTCTCCCAGCTCGCCTTGTCCCAGATCTCGGCGCGGTCGTTTATCCCCACGACCACGACCTCGCTTGTTATTCCCGCGTAGCTTCTCAACGCAGGCGCTATCGCGATTCTTCCCTGCTTATCCGGCTCTGCCTCGCAGGCGCTGCCGAAAATGAATCTTTCCACCGGCAAAGCTATTTTCGAGGGCTTTCCTTTAAGGCTTTCCCTCAGGTCGTTCCAGCTTTTTTCAGTGTAAACTGTAAGACATCTTTCATTAAAGCTCTTGGAAATATAGAAATGCTCCCCGAACTCGTCGCGCAGCTTTGCAGGGAAATTCATTCTTCCCTTTGCGTCCACTGTATGCTCGAACTCGCCGTACATTTCTACTCCCCCTTTCCGCCAAGCCTTAATTCCCCTTGAAAAATGCCCTGTCCGTCCTCCTCAGACGGGATTTCCGTAGATTTTAATTTTATTTTCCCTGATTTCCGCGGGTAAGTAAGCAGTCTATGTATTTTTAATGAACTTTTCACCAAAACAGTGTAAAATCTCACCACTTTTCCCCACTATTAAATTATAACCTGACTTTCAATTTTTTGCAAGGGGTAACAAGCAAATATTTTCAAAAATAAAAACAAAAGTTTTGTTCATATTTTTGTGCACTTTTAACAAAAAAAATCTTTTAAAGCATTAATGAGGTGTCAAAAAATCGTCATTTTTTACAATATATAGACAAACCAAACACGCCTCTCTCTATATGTTGGGGTTCAGACGGGCGTTTCGAACGCTGTTCACACAAGACTTTAAAGAGGAACACCGCAAAAAAATAACGGCGCTCAGAAAAGCGCCGATAATTGATTATTTACAAAACACATAAAAATAAGGACTTTGTGCAGCAAATTTCTTTTTATGTAAGCCTAAATAATACCCTTACTTTACGCAAACATTTGTTAACCATTTCACTAACTATCTTATGCTGCATTAAATTGCCAAAATAGCGCACAAAATCTACTGATTTTCCATTTTCTTTTTATCCATCTCTTTTTTTCTGCGTCTCGCCTCACCGCGCATCTGCTGAGCGCGGGCTATCTCGTATTTGCAGCCCGAATCGTGCGGGTCTTTCTGAAACTGCTCAAGAGCCTTGTTGCACAACTCCATTATTTCTTCAGGGTCGCCATTGCGCTTAACAAGAGCTTTTGCACGGTTGCAGTAAATGCTGCCGATACCGTAACAGTCATCGGGCATATATTCAAGCCGTATCTTCATTGCTCTGTCTTCCATATCGCGGCTCTTTTCGGGCTGATTGGTATCAAAGTAGAAGTTCGCCATAGCTTCAAAGTAGTTTGAAGCGTTCTCGGGGTCATCGGCAATGCTGCCCTCTATGGCGGGTATTCCCTTATTATACCATTCCTCCGCCTCTTCGAGTCTGTTCAGCGCCCAAAGGCAACGACCCGCCAACTTATATTTCTCAGCAAGCACAAGCCCGTCCGCGCCCGCATCGTCAAGACGCGAAATCATTTCCATAAGCAGCTCCAGCGCGTGGTTAAAGTCGCAATTCAAAGAGTTCATGTAAAATTCTGCGGCAAACAGCTCTTCAAGCTCCTCATCGCTTACCGAGGAATACCTTTCCGCCGCTTCCTCCTCAGGGGATTTTCTGGTTGCGATTTGAAGCCGATACCCCTCATCGGAATGCGTCATGACGATAAACGCGCCGTTCTCCTCATCATAGCATATTGAGCAGTAATGCGTTTCATCAATTTCTGAAATGATTTTTTTACTGTCTATCCCCCGAACTTTCATTACTGCGTACATTTCCGGCTCGTTGTAGGCATATGAGTCGGATGTCGTATACAATTGTGAGCAGAACATTGTTATGAATACTTCCGTAAGCGTCGCGTCAATGGGACTCCACATAACGCCTTCCTCTGTTTCCTCTCCAAAGGCTACGGGATAATTTTCGTATTCCGGCTCTATCGCCACCCAGTAGCGGCATTCCTCGCCAGTTTCTCCGTCCGGCGCATTCAAAGCGCCTATCACCAGAAGATGGATTTCCTCATCGCCTGCCGTAAGCTCAACTGTTCCCATTCCATCGGGTCCGAACAGCCGATATCCATTAGCATGAGTGTTTATGGAAAGATAACCATAATTTTCCAAAAACTCTCTCAGGGGCGGAGGAACAACCAGCCCGCGCTTCTTCTCATTCTTGATAAAATCGCCGTTCCACACGCCGTGCCTTTCCCCGCCATAGTACAGTTTGATTGCCTCCAGCGGGTGAAGATTGTACAAAATCGCCATTTAAGACAGCCTCCCTTTAAAGTCATTATAGTTAAATTTTTTTATAAGATCCGGCTCTCCGTTCTCCCTAAGGAGATAAACGGAGGGCAGCTTCATGCCGTTGAACGTGTTGTTTTTGCACATGGAATAAATAGCCATGTCCTCAAAAACAAGTCTGTCACCCTCATGCAGCGGGCTGTCAAATGAGTAATCCCCGATAATATCCCCCGCAAGGCAGGTGTTGCCGCCCAGACGATATGTGTATTCTTTTTCGTCGGGCATACCCGCGCCGACTATATTCGGGCGGTAGGGCATTTCCAGCACGTCGGGCATATGGCACGCCGCCGACGCGTCAGTTATCGCGATATCGCGTCCGTTACGGAAAGTGTCAAGAACGGTCGTGACAAGATAGCCCGCATTGAGCGCGACCGCCTCCCCCGGCTCAAGGTACACCTCCAACCCATAGGTTTCCTTAATGCGCGTAACGCAATTTATCAGCAGCTCGATATTGTAACCCGAACGGGTTATGTGATGACCGCCGCCAAAATTCAGCCACTTTATCCTGTCAAACATAAAGCCGAATTTTTCCTCTACGTGCGGGAGAGTACGTGCCAGAGTTTCCGCGCCCTGCTCGCACATGGTATGAAAATGCAAACCGTCGATACCGTCGCAAAGCCTGATATCCGCCTTAAAATCCGCAAGAGTAACGCCCAGACGAGATCCTGAAGCGCATGGGTTGTATATCTCCGTTTCTATCTCACTGTATTCGGGATTTATCCGTATTCCTGCCTGAATATACCGCTCAGCTCCGCGCACCCTATCGCGGTATTTCGCCCACTGGCGCGGTGAATTGAACACAATATGGTCGCACAGTGTCAGTATCTCGTCAAAATCCTCCTCAGGATATGCAGGAGAAAATATGTGATTTTCCCTGCCAAACGGCTTCGCCATCTCCTCAAAGCCGAGTCTCGCCTCGTACAGCCCGCTTGCCGTGCAACCGTCAAGATACTCCGCGATAAGCGGATATACCGCGAACGCCGAAAACGCTTTTTGTGCCAGCAGTATCCTGCATCCCGCTTTCTCCCGGACGTATTTCAGCAGCTCCAAATTTTTGCGGAGCCGCTTTTCATCTATTACATAACATGGAGTGTTAACCTTGTATATCCAATCCATACCATATTCCTCTGTATTATTAAAAATTTCCTATAATATAAAACGGAATTTAATGATTTAAGATAAACCGCATAACAGATACAATTCTTTTATGCAAGGTGTTTTATATTCAATATATTGATCTATATTGTCAGGAAAAAGTTTTGCAGCCTCTTCCTTAACCTTACTATACTTTTTTACCGCTTCAGGATTATTCCTAAGAAAATCTCTGAATGTGGTATGACGCAGCAATTCATTGGAATTCTGAGGGCATACATACAGATGATGTCTCTGTAAATGCGGCTTGTCAATGTATTTAAAAGCTTCCCTGTCTTTTATCCCAAGGTCGCCTACATGAATGTAACCGATAGCACCCAGCCTTCTTACAATACTGTCAAAAACCGTATATCCGCTGATAACAACATCAATATCAATAATTGGCTTTGCGGAAAGCCCTTCGACGGAAGTGCTCCCCACATGTTCAATACATACAATTAAGTCGCCTATTGCGTTTACAAGCTCTTTCTTTATTTCTTCAAAATCATTTTTCCATTCAGGATTATAGGGTAAAACAATTACATTTTTTGTTTGCATATTGACCCCCACTTATTCTGACTAATTGTTTTAAATTATTTATCCATGTCCTAATTTGATGAACTTAATTAGCTTCTCAACATCGTTAAAGTTGTCGTAATCTCCATTAACGCCCTCGCGGTGATAGACAACGCCGTTTTTCTCGTTGCGTTCAAGGCATTTGATAGCTCCCCGATATATTCCTATTATTTCATTTGCCCGCACTGAACCTATCTGGTATGTGCGGGCAAAGTCAAATACGCTTTATCAATCCACCAAAACAGGGTTAAAGTCCTCCTCCCAAGGCAGCCCCCACTTATTGAGCGCCTCCATGAACGGATCGGGATCAAACTCCTCAACGTTATGCACGCCCGCCTTTTTCCACTTGCCCGTAAGCACCATCATCGCGCCTATCATGGCGGGAACGCCCGTGGTGTAGGATATGGCCTGTGAGCCTACCTCCTTGTAGCACTCCTGATGGTCACAAATATTGTACAGATAGTAGCTCTTGTCCTTACCGTCCTTTTTACCTTGGAAGATACAGCCGATATTGGTTTTGCCGACCGTTCTCGGACCGAGCGACGCGGGATCGGGCAGCACCGCCTTTAAAAACTGTAGCGGCACAATCTCCCTGCCCTCGAACATAATTGGCTTTATAGAGGTCATACCCACGTTTTCAAGGCATTTAAGATGCGTGAGATAGCTCTGCCCGAAGGTCATAAAGAACCGTATGCGCTTTATCCCCTTTATATTCAGCGCCAGCGACTCCAGCTCCTCATGGTGCAGCAGGTACATATCCTTTTCGCCCACTCCCTTGAAGTTATACACACGCTTTATCTCCATAGGCTCGGTTTCCACCCACTTGCCGTTTTCTATATAGCTTCCCTTTGCGGACACCTCTCTGATATTTATCTCGGGATTGAAATTCGTCGCGAACGGATAGCCGTGGTCGCCGCCGTTGCAGTCCAAAATATCAATATAATTTATCTCATCAAATTCGTGCTTCATGGCATACGCCGAGAAAACACCTGTAACACCCGGGTCGAAGCCGCACCCCAGAACAGCGGTCAGTCCCGCCTTCTCAAATCTTTCCCGATATGCCCACTGCCAGCTGTATTCAAATTTAGCAGTGTCTTCCGGCTCATAGTTCGCCGTATCAAGATAATCTACCCCGCACTCAAGGCAGGCGTCCATAATATGCAAATCCTGATAAGGCAGCGCCACATTTATCACAATCTGCGGATGGTACTCACGAATAACGCCGCAAAGCTCCTCGACATTATCTGCGTCTACTTTCGCGGTGCTTATCACCGTTTTTGTGGTCGGCTGCAGCTTGTCCCGTATGGCGTCGCACTTTTCCTTTGTCCTCGACGCTATCATTATCTCCGAAAAAACCTCGCTGTTCTGGCAGCACTTCGCGATAACAACCCCCGCAACGCCGCCCGCTCCGATAATCAATGCTCTGCTCATCTTGAATCTCCTTATTTTGATTTGAAATTTTCCGAACAATTGCCAACGATGCTTTGTGTCGTTGGCACTATCTCACCGTAAAAGCCCGCTCCGCCTCGTTCCGTTCCGCTTTTAAAGCGTATTGCGGAAAATTTCCTGTGTGAGCGTTATGCGGCTTATTAATTTCGGCAACTTAGCTGCGCTTCTTTTATGCAGCTTTTAATCGAGAAAACCTTAATACACTGATTTCTTTACTTAATTTGCGAAATCTGGTTATTAAAATCATTTTGCGGCGGGAGTTTCCCTCAACACGTCTCTTACATTATTGGGCAGCGCAAAGCAGCCGCTGTGCACATACTGATTGTAATACCTTGTCCTTATCCCCTGTGCCAGCCACCAATCCGCCTGCTGGTCGCGCCTCGGATCAAACCGCTTTGATGCGAACCCGAAAAGCCAATGCCCCGACGGATATGTCGGAATATGCGCCGAATAAACAAGCGCTGTGGGGAAAAAACTTTTGATTCTGCTGTGTGCGCGTTTCATTATCTCCGCATACTCGTCGTAAAAGGTGCTTTCATGCTGATTTACCAGTATTCCGTCCGAGGTCAGTGCCTTATAACAGTTGCCATAAAACTCCTTGGTAAACAATCCCTCTCCGGGTCCAAACGGGTCTGTGGAATCCACAATAATGAGATCATACTCGTTTTCCCTGCCGCGCACGAATTTCAGCCCGTCCTCATAATATATCGTCAGCCGCGGGTCATCAAGCTTTCCCGCCGTCTGCGGCAGATACTCCCTGCAAATCTCCACCACCCTGCGGTCTATCTCCACCATATCAATATGCTCTATGCTGCCGTATCGAGTAAGCTCACGTATCGTACCGCCGTCGCCCGCACCTATGACAAGCACCCGCTTTATATCGGGATTTGTCGCCATGGGAACATGTGTTATCATCTCATGATATATATATTCATCCTTCTCCGTCAGCATTAAAAAACCGTCAAGCACCAGAATCCGCCCAAGCTCATATGAATCAAGAATATCTATCTTCTGAAACTCGCTTTGCTCACTTACCAGATGCCGCTTTATCTTTATTGAAAACTTTATGCTGTCGGTGTGATTTTCTGTAAACCAAAGCTCCATTTGTTCTCCTTAATTTAAACAAAATTTCAAAATTTACGCTACTCATACTCCGTTTCGCTACATACGCTCCACTGAACTCTGTATGCATAGCGGAAACCATGCTTCATTTGCCATTCGCAAAATTTTGCGCAAAATGTTACAAAAGGTCAAAGCAGCCATACGATTGTTGTGCAAAACCTTGGCACTTAATGAAATTTCATGCGGCGACACTGCGTGACAATTTGCTTTATGTGCTTTGCCTGCGCGATTATTGAACTGCTATCAGGCAGTGTTATACAAACTACACACTTTTATTTAATTTATTGCGGTAAAACTCATATGCCCTTTCGCAAAGCAGCGGACCGAGCTTTTCGTCAAAATTCTCATAGGTCTTTTCAAGAATTTTCTCATCTTTTTCGGTAAGGTACTGAACAATATCCTCATAGGACTTTATCCTGTCATCGTTCTCAAACCTTGCGAAAACCTTTTTATAAGCCGTATCAAACAATTTATATACATTATTGCAGCCGACTTTTTTCAGTCCAGTATTTGCGTCCGCAACACGCTTTATGCCCCGCATCGCATAGGAATAGCAATCATACCCCCGCCCGAGAAAAAACTCGTCAAAACCATTGTTGTATACGTCCGCTGCCAGCTTCCACAGTGCCGCTATCTCCTGCTCGTACTCGTCAAGTTTGCTCCAGTCACCGTTGTTGGCATTCTCAAGCTTATCGTTAAACTCTATCGCATAGGTGTTCCACAATTCGTCAAAGTCTTCCACATCAGACCTCTTTTTTCATTTCATCATGATAGAACTCATAAGCCCTTTTGCAGAGAGCATCACCCTCGTTTTCCCAAAACTCAATGTCCGTATCTCTCAGGATATCCTCGTCCTCCTCGGTGAGATATTGATAAATATCCGAATAATAGGTGAGCCGGCTGTCCTCCCGAAACTTGTCCAGAACGTCCATATAAGTATTATGGAGCATTTGCAGCAGACTGTCACAGCCGATACGCTGAATACCCCTCATCGCATACCAGTAGCACTCATAGCCCCAGTTGCAGAAAAACTGCATAAACCCGCCGTTGTTTACATCAACGACCAATTTCCACAGCGCGGCTATCTCCTGCTCGTCCCTGTCAAGCTTTTTCCAATCGTTCTTGCACTCGCTGATTAGCTTTTCGTTGAATTGGATCGAATAATCATCCCATAATTTTGCAAAATTTTCCATCTTTAACCTCCTGAGCAAGATTTGAAAACATGAATATCAAATCATACACTTAGTAAATGTGCCGCAGCAGTTTTGCCAGCGCCTTAAGCTTATTTTACAACGTCCAAAAATTCCACCCTCATATCGCGGCAGCCCGTAAGCGAACAGCCCTTTTCCTTGGCGAACGATATATAGTCAAGAATATCGGCAGTTATGCGTTCGCCCGGAGCTAAAATCGGGATACCCGGAGGATAACACATCACAAATTCGCTGCATATCCTTCCAGCAGTGCTTTCTATCGGCAGCGTTTCCCGCTCAGCATAGAACGCCGCCTGCGGG
Organism: uncultured Oscillospiraceae bacterium; assembly: GCA_910577365.1. Taxonomy (GTDB): domain Bacteria; phylum Bacillota; class Clostridia; order Oscillospirales; family Ruminococcaceae; genus CAG-115. The sequence goes on from CAJTMU010000012.1 coordinate 13,370, forward strand.
GGCATATCCACGGTGGGGTTTATGTATTCGTGGTCGTACAGTCCAACGGGAGAGCGCCCGTACAGCCGCTTTATCTCCGACAACGCAGATATCAGCCGCTCTATCTCAAGCGTTCTGTCACCGCCCGTTATGATAGCCAGTATGTTCCCGATATCCCCGAATTCTATCTGAATACCGTATTCATCGCGAAGCAGATCATACACCTCTATACCCGCAAGTCCCATCGCGCGGGTGTGCACAGACAGCTTTGTGCCGTCAAAACCGTAAAAAGCCCCGCCGTCACATAGCTCGCTTCCAAAAGCATAATACCCGCCTGCCGCGTTTATCTCACCCCGAGCGTAATTCACGTTTTCCAGCGTTTTGGCATAAAACTCCCTGCCGTTAATAGCGAGGTTCTGCCGCGCAAGGTCAAGTGAAGCCATAAGCAGGTAGCTTGCACTGGTTGTCTGGGTAAGATTGATTATCTGCCGCACATAATCGGGATTTATCCCTTTTCCAAGCAGAAGCAGGGCACTTTGTGTAAGCGAACCGCCTGTTTTATGCACCGAGACAGCCGACATATCCGCGCCCGCCGCCATGCCCGAAATGGGAAGCCCCTCTCCGAAATAGAAATGTGTGCCGTGCACCTCGTCGCACAGCACCTTAAGACCGTGCCTGTGCGCGATCTCAACAATTTTCTTTAAATCTGAGCATATCCCGTAGTAGGTGGGATTGTTCACCAGAACCGCCTTAGCTTCGGGGTTGGCGACCACAGCCCTCTCCACCTCTTCAGGAGTCATTCCCAAAGGTATGCCAAGCCTGCCGTTTACACCGGGGTTCACATAAACGGGAATCGCGCCGCACACAACCAGCGCGTTAATGGCGCTTCTATGTACGTTCCGCGGCAAAATAATCTTATCCCCCGCCTTGCACAGCGACATTATCATCGCCTGTACCGCGCCCGTTGCGCCGTTCACGATAAAAACCGAGTTCTCCGCCCCGAAAGCGTCCGCAGCAAGCTCCTGCGCCTGCTTTATAACAGAAACAGGGTGACAGAGATTATCCAGCGGCTTCATGGAGTTCACATCGTTTTTCAGGCAGTTTTCCCCAAGAAATTCTGTAAGCGTACGGTTTCCGCGTCCTCCCTTGTGCCCCGGCACGTCGAACGGCACAACGCGGTTGAGCCTGTGTTCCCTCATTGCCTCATACAGCGGAGCGCGGCTCTGGTCAAGCTTCATTTCCCTCACCCCACACATCAGAAATACCTCAATAAATATTCATGCCGCTGAAAATCTCTATCATCTCACGGCGCAGGCTGTTGGTAATGGCAAGCCGCTCCTGAGGGTGTATCTCATAAACGTCTGCGTTGAAGAGATAGTTTTGCAGCTCGATCTCTTTAATGAGCATTTTTGTGTGGAATATATTGGATTGGTATACGTTAACATCTATCGCGTCATATCGCGTCAGAGTTTCCGGAGCAATAAAGTCCTGAATGGAAGTCATTGTATTATCCATAAAGCACTTTTTGCCCGACACATCCCGCGTAAACCCGCGCACACGATAGTCGATAGTAATTATATCCGAGTCAAAGCTGCCGATAAGGTAATCCAGCGTATTCAGCGGCGATATCTCCCCACAGGTAGCGACGTCGATATCCACCCTGAATGTGGAGATCGCCTTATCGGGGTGATACTCGGGAAAGGTATGCACCGTTATATGACTCTTGTCAAGATGTGCGTGAACAGTATTTCCGAAGCTGTTCTGAAACAGACCCCTGCCTCCGTTGCAGGATTCGTCAATATGGGAGGGGTCTACATGACCCTCCGCAAAGAGAACGTTTACTGAAGCCCCCTGCGGCTCATAGTCCTGCTTGGATATATTCAGAACTGTCGCGCCTATTTTCGCGGTTACGTCGCAGAGTATTCCGGTAAGTCGTTCGGAGTTATACTGCTCGTCTATATAAGCGATATAATCCCGCTGCTCCCTCTCACTTTTTGCATAGCACACATCATAAATGTTGAAGCTAAGTGTTTTTGTGAGGTTGTTAAAGCCATACAGAGAAAGCTTTTTCTCCAACCCTATCATCACGCCTTTCTTGCTCTCGCAGGCGCGTCTTTTTGATTCGGCGCGTTTTCCCTGCGGATATATTCTGCGGATATTTTATTCTCACAGTTAAAGTGATTATAACATATTATGCGGTTTTTTGCAACGGTTTTTTGAAAAAAATAATTTTTTCTTAATCTTACGAATTTTTTGCCCGCAGGCAGATCAATCTAAATCGGGCGCATATTTCCATTCTAATTTTACGATGTATTCGCAGCCGAAGCGCGGCAGCTTTGATATCACGTCCACAGCGGCTACCCCGCCGTTGAACTGAAAAATAACAAAGTTAGTTTTACCGCCGGAAGAGCTTATTTTAAAATCTCATGCGCCATGTCCCGACAGCACTTTGATATAGGTCAGAGTTATTTAGTGCAATTCTTCGGGGTTATCCGCGGTTATTTCAAGACGCGCGTAATGCTCCCGCGCCTTTTGCCCGCCGCTCATTTTATCCACCACTCGGGCGTAAGTTCACCCAGCGTTGTTATCTTCATATTTTCATAATCAAGCATGATCTCGATATCCTTGTACCTCCCCGGCATGAGCTGCGTCATAAGCTCGCGGCAGGCTCCGCAGGGCGCGCCCGCTTTGCCGTCGGGCATTATCGCCAGCACCTTTGTCAGCTCGTTCTCGCCGTTGGTTATCATATTAAATATTGCGTTGCGCTCCGCACAAATTCCCAATGTACAGCAGGTATCGACGCACACTCCCATATATATTCTTCCCGAAGCGGACAGCACCGCCGCGGAAACTCCTCCCGCGTCAACATAGTCGGATATTTTCCGCCCGTTCTGCATAGCTTTCGCCGCCTCGTACATCTCCAGCCACACGTTCATATCCTTGTATTCTCCTTTAATTCCTTTGACATATACAAAATAAGATCGTCGTCGTTGCGGCACTCCGCGTACTGACCGCAGACGGAATTCCCATACCACACGCCGCTTCCGTCGGGAATATAGCCGCGCTTGACATACATTCTCTGAGCGCTGCCGTAGCCGCTGTGCAGACCCACGCCCAGGCATACCGTGTCGCTGTATTTTCCCGCGGCTTGCTCCGCAATATCCATCAGCCTGCCGCCAATACCGCGGCGGCGAAATTTCTCAAGCACGCCAAAATCAACTATCTCGGGAATTCCCTTGCCCGAAAAAGCTCCTCCCGCGCTCTTGTATAAATTTATGTAACCGGCTATTTCACCCCTGTATTCCGCCGCAAAAGCAACGGATCGTCCCTCGCGGCTGTCTCTCAATCTCATTTCATATTTATCACTTGTGGAGTTCCAGCCCTGCGCAAGCTCACCCTCGACAATCCCCGCGATATCCCGCTCCTCCAGATCTCTTATAATAATTTCGCTGTCGTTATAATATTCCATGCCATTTCTCCAATCATAACCCGTTCTCCAAAGCCGAAAAATCGCTGTAATATGCCGTAAGCCTGTAAATTCCCTTAAATTTTGACAAAACCGCCCAAACCGACTCTCCGCTTTCGTCGTCAATAATTTCAGCGATATAATCACCGCCGTATCTAAACATTCTCCGAGGAATTTCGTTATCGTGGAAATCGGTCTTGCCGAGCTTTATTTCCGTCAGGATCTCGCAATTATTTCGCTCAAAAAAGCTCGTCTCTTCCGCGGTATAAACCGTATTCAGCTTAAACTTCATTATGTCTCCCGCCGTTATTTAAAAAAGTCGGCTAAATTCGATTTTCATCAAATCTATCCGACCGACTTTTGATTTAACTTACCTGTCACTCTCCAGGAAACGCTTGTAAGCTTCTCTAAGCTCCTGCGCAGTAGCTTCGGGAGCAGTGGGGTTGCAGTGCGCCCACGCGCCCGTTTCGCTGGAAGCGTTAAATTTCTGCTTTTCCGCGCTTCTCATAGGCGGATAGAAAGCAATGTGGAAATGATGATGCGACACATCGCCGCTGTTTACAGGCGCATTGTACATGCACATCATATATGGGAAATTGTACCCGAACAGGCTGTCCAGAGTTCCCGCGCTCTTGCGCACGATATCCGCAAGGTCAGAGCGCTCCTTGCCGTCAAGCTCGGAAATATACTGAACATGCCGCTTTGCCATTATGTAGATACCATAGGGATACTCACAGAAGAACGGCAGGAACACCGTAAAGCTATCGTTCTCAAAGATAATTCTCCGACCGTCAGCCTTTTCATTTTCCAGCATATCGCAGCACAGGCACTTTCCGTTTTCCATGCTTTTGCGGTAAGCTTCGTCCTCAAGCTGCAGCTTCTTAGGTATAAAGCTGTATCCGTAAATCTGACCGTGAGGGTGAGGCATCGTAACGCCCACCACGTCGCCGCGGTTCTCAAAAATAAACACAAACTTTATTTTTTCATCTGACCTTAGCGCGTCAAACCGCTCACACCACAAACCTACCAGTTTTTCAACATGACTCTGCGGAAGCTCCTTGAGCGTTTTGGTATGCTCTGGCGAATAAAGTATTACCTCACACTTTCCGTATGCGGGAGCGACCTTGAAAAAGTCGTTCGCCACATCATCAGGCTCGGGTGGGGTCTGGGAAAGTGCAGGGAAATCGTTGTCATACTCCAGCACCTCATAATCCGGTACTTTTCCGCCGCTGGGGCAGAAAGGACACCAGTCTTTGGGCATCTGGGGACGATTCTGCCTGTGCGATGCTATCATCACCCAATCATTGATCAAGGGATTCCATCTAAGCTCAGCCATATTCAGGATAGTTCCTTTCACAGAAATTCAGTATCGGCGTATCCGCGAAACGACTCGCGCCATACCGCGGACACAACCGCTCTATACCGCTTATTCCTCGCCCTTATCCTCGGCGGTCTCCTCAACCTCGACCTCAGCTGCTTCTTCCTTTGGCTCTTCAGCTTCAACAGGACGCTCAGGCAGCTTCGCTCCGCAGTTTGGACAATAATTATTATCCCTCTTGGACTTCACGCCGCAATCGGGGCAGGAAACTTCATTTTTATATTCGTCAATCTTCTCGCTGATCTCGTCAAGCTTTGCGTAACACTCATCAAGCTCGGCAACCAGCGCGTCGAAAGCTTCGTTGTCCTTCTCGTCGGTCTTTTTCATCTGATAGATCAATGCACCCAGCTTCTCAAACTTTGCCTTGATATCGCCGTTAATCTGCGCCTCCTTGATTTTCAGCTTGGAAACCTGCACGGCAACGTCGGTCTTCTTGCCTGCCGCCGCCGCGACATTCTTGGTAGTGTTAAATACGTCATCTAAGAAACTCATAGTAAAAACTCCTTTCAGCCGCGCCGCCACATAGCGCACACTGTCAATAGGCACCGCGTCGCGAGCGCCACATACTCACACATTTTCGCGCAAAACGAGAATTATTTCGGACGCTTTTTGCCTTGTATTCATTATACCACACAACGATTTATTTTTCAAGGTTATTTTTGTGAAAAATTGATAAAATATCCGATATTATCAAAAAGCATAAATTTGAAATATATAAAAAAGCTTTAATTTAAGCAAATTTTAATTTGAAATTTTCCGCTTATATTGAAAGGAAAATCATCATTTATCGGAGGCTATTAATCTCATTACCGCGCCTATCGCGCATCGTATTCCCCTGTCCGTGCTGTCGCAGTTTTTATCGGGAAGACCCGCGTTGGTGCGCTCTACGTTCCACAGCGCGGTCATTACTGCGCCCGCGCGCACCCCGCGCAGAAGAGCCACCGAGAATATAGCCGCCGATTCCATTTCGCTCGTCAGACAGCCGCAGCGAACATAGCCCTCCCAAGCCGCGTTCAGCTTTGAAGCAACCGCGGTATTGTTCGGGTCTATCTCTCCGTAAAAGTTGTCCTTGCAGTGAACTACCCCCACATGACAGCGGTTGCCGTCCTCATCAGTGGAAAGCTCGTCGCCCGCGTCCTTGAGCGCTCTCGTTACCTCAAAGTCCGCGACTGCGGGGTATCCTTCAGGGATATACTCATGACTTGTGCCCTCGCTTCTCACCGCGGCGCTCGCCACCAGCAGATCGCCGCCGACTACCTTAAGATTTATCCCTCCGCTTGTGCCTACCCTTATAAACGTATCCGCGCCGCTCTCTATAAGCTCCTCAACCGCTATCGCCGCGGACGGACCGCCTATTCCCGTAGAGCATACGCTCACCTTTACCCCGTTAAGATAACCCGTATAAACATTATACTCACGGTTGCAGGCTATCTGCTTAGCACTGTCAAGATAATCCGCGATCAGCGGCACTCTTCCTGGGTCACCGGGCAGGATAACATACCGCCCCACATCACCGTTCCGTATTTTAAGATGAAAACGGATATCATTTGAAATTATTGTACCCACAGCTTAATCCTCCTCGTCCTTTGACAATATTGAGGGAGCTATCTCCCGAGCCTTTGCTGCCTGCTTATCCAGCCATTTCGGAAGATTTATCAGCAGCATTATAACAAACGTGATAATAGTAATAAAAATGCATGGCATATACAACACTGACGGTCCGTTGTTTTCGGGCACCTGAGCGAACATGACCTGAAAAAGGAAATATGTGACCACCGTCCCCGCCGTAGCGGCACCGTGTATACACAACGCTATTTTTGAATGACCCAGCATAACCACAAAAGTACCGATCACATACACCGCCGACGTGGCAAGCCACATGTAAATTGCTGCTTCCTTAATTTCCGCGGACATAATTATCGAACCAAAAACACCAAGACACAGTGCGAAAATTGAAGTTAAAATCAGCTCGATTATTTTAAGTACGATAACTATTACCCTTGCCGCACCCTCACCCTGATCCTTAACAAAGAAATAAAACGGCTCTTTTTCTGGCGTTTTTACGGATTGTTTATTGGAAAGCTTTATATTTTTTCTCATATCAAATTTCCGCCTCCAACTGGGAAGCGTCTCCTTTCGGGTTTGCGGACGATAAAATTATGCGTACCGCTGCTTTTGCATTTTTATTGTAACATATATTTCCGAAAAAATCAAGTAAAAAAGCAAAAGCGTAATGGCGCTTTTGCTTCAAATTATATATGAAGTGTTGATCTAAGCTGAATTATTTAAATTTGAAATTTTCCGCGACCTGCCTGAGCGCGCAATACTTCGCTTCGCTGCGTGTTGTGCATTCAGGCCCTCGCGAAATATTTCCTGCGTCAACGTTGCGCTGCAATAAATTTTTCAACAAAATGCTGCAAAAACGCAAACGCGCTTTTGCCTGCTGCCTCAATTTATGGCACTGTATGTTCGTAATATATCTTCTGCTACCTCGCGCTGGCGGCGGCGCGAATCCATAGCCAGCTTCTGAATGTGGTTATGAGCCTGCTCCTCTGTCATATTAAGATACTGTATAAGCATGCACTTCGCGCGGTCTATCATCTTCATATCGTCCAGCTGACCGGATAACCGTGCGTTTTCACGCTCCAGACGGAGGATATTGTCCTTTGCCTGCATGGCTATCCGCAATGTCTGTATCAAAGCGGTTTTCGGAAACGGACGCTCCAGAACATATGCGCCGGTAAAACCTATCCTGCCGCGCACGTCCTCAGCTATATCGGTTTTGGCGAGCACAATAACACAGCCTTTTGTTCTTTTTGCTGCCTCCGCCGCGTAATTAAGCCCAAATTCGCTCCTCAAAGGCGTTGAAATTATAACCGCATCAAACTCGTATAGGTCACGCTCAGCTCTCTTGTCATCAAACACGCAGAATATCTCCGCGCCAAGCTCCTCCAACGCGGAAGAAAGATTGGCGCAAAGCTCCTCAGTTTTCGCGTTAATAAAAATCTTCATGTCATTTTCTCCCGAACCCGCCCCCATACCTCTATTCAATCATAGAGGTATTCTAATAATGATTATAGCACTTCGACTGCTAAAAGTCAATAGATTTTTTGCAAGTTCTCAAAGTCTAAAATTCATTTTGATGATATTATTAACCACCATCATGTTTGTATTCAGAATTAAATAATGATTTGTGTTAGAAGTGCTGTACTGCCATGGATCACTTAAAAATTAAGCAGTCAAAAGCATTGAAGGCAGAAGTAAAGTGATCGCCCATGTATGAATTTCCCGCAATTCACCGTGAAAGCGCAGCCCGCAAAGCGGGCGGAGCTTTTAAGGTGGGATAGAGCAAACTGCGCTGAGTTTTGTGCAAAACTCAGCGTAGTTTGCAGCAGTTAGGGAAATTCTTTTAAATAATTAGCCTTAGGTCATCATTTCTTAAAAGCATTTCTGCTTTTTGTCAACTTATCTAAAATAGCATAAATTGTTATTAAAATCAATGCAGCAAGGCTATTAAAGAAAATATATAACACAATACATGAAATATGCAAGAAACCAATACTGATAAATTCAAAAAATTGTCTATATCTCCAAAAAAACAAAAAAATTAATTTTTATTGACATGATTTGGCGATTATCTCTTGAAAAAAAAGTAAAAATAATATATAATATACAATAGTTTATATGAAAGGAACAATTATCATGGCAATTGATACAAACACTATACGCCATCTCTGTGAGCTTAGCAAGCTGGACTATGACGAGAATGCGCTGGAAAAGGTTCGCGACGAAATGAGTGATATTATCGACCTTATGGATACGATAAAGAGCTTTGACCTGACCTATGACGACACCAAGGACAACAACAGCATCAAATTTTCTGAGACCCGCGAGGACGCGGCTCTGCCGTCGTTCCCGACGGAAAAGCTTCTTGCGAACGCGGAGAATACGGACGGCTGCTATGTCGTGCCGAAGGTAGTGGAATAGGAGGCGGAAAATGGATATTACACGCGCGAAAATCCGTGAGCTGCGCAAAGCGCTGGACGAAAAGCAGATAAGCGCCGAAGAGCTTTGCGGAGAATATTTCAAGAAAATCAAGGCTGACGACACGAAACTGCTGTCATACATCACTGTTACCGAGGACAAGGCAAAGGAAATGGCGGCGGCGGCTCAGAAGCTGATAGACGAGGGGAAAAGCTCCGCGCTGACGGGGATACCGCTCGCGATAAAGGACAACATCTGCGTTGAAGGAGTTCGTACCACCTGCTCCAGCAAAATGCTGGAAAACTTTGTGCCGCCTTACAACGCTACGGTCATTGAAAAGCTGAACGCCGATGGCTATGTGCTTCTGGGCAAAACAAGCATGGACGAATTTGCGATGGGCGGCTCCAACCAGACGTCCGCTTTCGCAAAGACCAAAAACCCTTACGATACGGAGCGCGTTCCCGGCGGCTCTTCGGGAGGAAGCGCCGCTGCGGTTTCCGCCTCTCTCGCGCCCGCCGCGCTCGGAAGCGATACCGGCGGCTCTATACGTCAGCCAAGCGCGTTCTGCGGAGTAACGGGTATCAAGCCCACCTACGGCAGAGTGTCCCGCTACGGGCTTGTCGCGTTCGCAAGCTCTCTTGACCAGATAGGTCCTATCTGCTCCGACGCGCGTGACTGCGCGGTTATGCTTAATGCCATATGCGGGCAGGACGCGCACGACGCTACCTCCGCGAGGGCGGACGTTCCCGATTTCACCGCCAAGCTCGGTCAACCTGTAAAGGGCATGAAGATAGCCATGCCGAAAGAGTTTTTCTCCGACGACATAGACAACGACGTAAAATCCGCAGTGGAAAAGGCGGCTAAATCTCTTGAAGCGCAGGGCGCGGAGCTGGTGGAATGCTCTATCCCGGGGCTTAAATACGCTATCCCAGCTTACTATCTGATAGCCTGCGCCGAGGCTGCATCCAACCTTTCGAGATTTGACGGCATAAAATACGGTTTCCGCGGCGAGGGACGCACATTTGAGGAACTTATCCGCGACAGCCGCTCAAAGGGATTCGGCGAGGAAGTAAAGCGACGCATACTGCTTGGTAACTACGCGCTTTCAAGCGGCTATTTTGACGCGTACTACAAAAAGGCGCTGGCGCTCAAGCAGGAGATCATCAAAGAATACAATGAAGTTTTTGAGCTGGCGGACGTTATACTTACCCCCACCGCCCCCACTCCCGCGTATAAAATCGGCGCGCAGGACAACGACCCTGTAAAGATGTATATGGCGGACATCTGCACTGTTACGGTAAATATCGCGACGCTGCCGGGAATTTCCACCACCTGCGGCTACACCGCCGACGGACTGCCAATAGGAATGTCAATTATAGGTAAGCGCTTTGACGAGCAGACTATTCTGCAATGCGCGGACGCGTTCGAGCAGGGCTTCGAGCCTGTTGCTCCCAAGCTTTAAGGAGGTTTCGTTATGAGTGCTTATTATCCTACTATGGGACTTGAAGTCCACGCGGAGTTGCTGACAAACTCAAAAGTGTTCTGCACCTGCTCCGCGGAATTCGGCGGCGCGCCCAACTCGCGCTGCTGCCCCGTGTGCAGCGGGCTTCCCGGTACTCTCCCCGTGCTGAACAGACGCGCGGTGGAATATATCATCAAGGCGGGCTACGTAATGAACTGCGATATTTCCCGCTTCACCAAATGGGACAGAAAAAATTATTTTTACCCCGACCTGCCCAAGGCATACCAAATATCGCAGATGCCGCGCCCAGTCTGCCTTGCGGGAACTGTCAACATCAATGTGAACGGTGAGGAAAAGGCTATACGCATAAACCGCATACATCTTGAAGAGGACGCGGGAAAGCTTATCCACGACGATGTGAACAGGATATCCCTCGCGGACTACAACCGCTGCGGTATACCGCTTATAGAAATAGTTACCGAACCCGATTTCCACAGCGCCGACGAAGTAATTGCGTTCATGGAGAAGATACGCTTGCTGCTGCAATACGCGGGAATATGCGACTGTAAAATGGAGCAAGGCTCAATTCGCTGCGATGTTAATATTTCCATAGCGCCCAAGGGCAGCTCGGAGCTTGGAACGCGCACTGAAATGAAAAATCTTAACTCTCTTAAAGCTATCGCAAAGGCTATTGAAATAGAAATAGAGCGGCAGGAGGAGATACTTGACAACGGCGAAAAGGTCATTCAGCAGACGCGCCGCTTCAACGAAGCTCTTGGGGAGACCACCGCGATGCGCTCCAAGGAGGACGCGCAGGATTACCGCTACTTCCCCGACCCCGATATTCCGCCCATTATCTTCACCGAGGAGGAGCTTGAGGCGATTCGCCTCTCCATTCCCGAGCTTCCCGAGCAGCGCGTGGAGCGCTATGTGCGGGATTACAGCATAAACAAAAAGGACGCGGATATAATCGTGGGCGACAAGCGGATATGCGACTTTTTTGACGAGGCTATCTCGGAGTATGACAACCCCAAGGCGGTCGCGAATTATGTTATCGGTGAGCTTATGCGCCGCATAAATCTGGGCGAGGCGGACATGGACAATCTGAAATTTGGCGGCAGAGAGTTCGCGCAGCTTGTGGAATATATGCAGACGGACAAGGTGTCTCAGGCTAACGCCAAGACGATACTTCGCGAAATGATTGAAAACGGCGGCACGCCCAAGGATATAGCCGACCGCAGCGACCTCTGGATAAAAGAGGACAGCGACCTGCTGGCGAAAACCGTCGACGAGATAATCGCCAACAACCCAAAAGCCGCCGAGCAGTACCGCGGCGGCGATCAAAAGGTATTCGGCTTCTTTATGGGGCAGGCGAACAAGGCGCTCAAGGGCGCGGCTTCGCCTAAGGCTATACAGGAATATATCAGGAAGAAGCTTTCCGAGTGATAACAGAATAAAGACAAAAAGGCTGCTCCGTTCGGGGCAGCCTTTTTATATGAGGATTCAGTGAAGAAGGATTTATGTTATTTTCTCTTGCGCGAAAGAGCGGCAGCGCCCGCGCCTGCTATAAGTAAGGGCATGACCGCAACGGCTGCCCCTGTGTCGGGGTTGCCCTTGTTCGCCGAAGCTTTCGCGGGGGGAGCGCTCTCCGCGGGAGCAGGCTCAACAGGGGCTTCGGGAGCCGCTGTTTCGGGCTTCTCGGGATCGATTATTTCGGGAGCCTCGGGCTCATTAACGGGCCCCTCGGTCACGGTTGGCTCCTCCGCGGGAGCACCCGCCATTTCGCCGGAAAACGTCATGAAATAATACTCATCGCCCTTTTGAATCCAAAAAAGGTTATCATCGATTGTTCCGACACTATCCGCGTCAATTTTCTCGGAAACGCGCTTCATGCTTCTGTCAATAAGAAACGCTTTGCCGTCCTTTACGACGGGCGCGTAATCGCCGACGAACGAACTCGCGTCATCATATGTTCTGAGCACCTTGCCTTTGCTGTTCATAAAGCCCCATTTGTCGTCTGCTGTCTGAACAAGATACATTTTGCCGTCTTCAGTGGACATATATTTCATATATTCATAATCGCCTATTTTTTCGCCTGTTTTTACATCAATCAAGGCGTATGTGCCAAACCAATCGTCGGTTGCCTTATAACTTGGCTCGGCGTAAGCGATTGCCTTGGTTCCGTATATCTTACTCTTCAAAGAGCTTATTGGCTGACTGCCAAATCCGTCGCCGTCATATACATAAAACAATCCATTCATACTCGTTTCGTCACATACAAAAGTAGACAGCTCATCTGTATCCTCACAATAAATATGTTTCATAAATGATAAGGAAATAATCTCGTATTCCCCACTGGTTATATGAGTGTATTTCTGAGTTCCAAACATACACCCGTTTTCCGTAGTACCGTCTAATCCCCAACCATTAACAGTTTCATTGTATAGCTTAGTAGTTTTCCCTTTTTTATCGATTCCATATACTTCCGCATCCCAGTCGCATACAGTATGACCTGTCGCGGCGCCAAGCTCCTCATTCGCGGTTACGGAAACGGGAAGCATAACATAGCAAACATATTTGTCCGAAGAACGCGATGTAATAAAACCCCAGTTGTAATTACCCTCATACTCGATAAGCGTTAATTCACAAATGTTTTCCGTTCCGTCAGGAGCCGTAATTTTTATCGTCAGCTTGTCGTCGTTCTGTTCACGAGCGACAACATAACCATCATTGGTAACACTGCACCAATCGTCATATTCGAAAACATTTTCAAGTGAATTGCTTTCCTCGCTATATTTTACAACAAAGCGTTGTGATATTTTGCCGTTTTCATCAAGCGTGCGAAACAAAGCGTAATCATCTTCCGAATTAAACCCAGTATCCGAAAATGTGCTAAGGTTTTCCATTCCATGCAATTCGTCGTCCAACGAGATTGCGGAATAGGATATTTCTCCGCTTTCCCGCCACTGCTGCGTATCAATGCGCCAAAACTCGCTCCCATCATTGAATATCCCTATGCCATTATAAAGGTACCCGTTATAACCGGTCACCTCGCTCACCGGAACGGTAAGCAGCTTCATGTAGGCATTGTCCGCCGCCGCGGGTATCGCCGTCGCTGCAAGCATTGCGCACGAAACCAGAGCCGCCCCGACCTTTTTTAACAATTTCATATCAAACTCTCCTTTAAATAGCCCATATGGACATATAATATATGCAGACCGTTCGGTCTAATAATATTATAGACTACTAAGAGGAATTTGTCAAGACCATTTGGTCTATTTTTGTAAAATTATTTTAAAGGGGTGATATTTTGACAAAATTAAAGGAATTAAGAGAAGCTCATCTTCTAACACAGGAACAATGCGCGAAAATTGGCTATATATCCAAGAAAACTTATGAAAGATACGAAAAAAACGAGCGAACCATGCCCATAGATACGGCAATTTATTTTGCAAAATTCTATCGGGTAAGTTTGGACTACATTGCGGGAATAGACCAATCGCAATCCCCCCAAACGGACTATCGCCAAAACGAAGAATTGGTTATATTGCGTGAAATTAGTCCACAACTTCTTAGCGCGATAACCAAACTATCCAAGAAACAGCAGCAGACCCTCGCGGAATTTCTCAACGCAAAATAAAAAGCCGCCCATATCCGAGGGCGGCTTTTTGCCATATTAAATTATTTAAACCTTTGTGTAACGTTTATAATAACCGCCGAAAGCACGCAAAGCGCCGCGCTCAGCGCCAACGGAAACCATACGTTGGCAAAAGGCAGCCCCGCCGCGTTTTCGTTAAGATTCATTCCATAGAAGCTGAAAATTATTGTCGGCACAGCCATTATAATGGTAAAGGTGGTCATGCGCTTCATGACTATATTCAGATTATTCGAAATAATGCTGGCAAAAGTATCCATCGTACCCGAAAGTATATTCGAGTAGATGTTGGTCATTTCAATAGCCTGCTTGACCTCTATAAGCACATCATCCAGCAGGTCTTGGTCTTCTTCGTACAGCTTGATAAAGCGCCCGCGCATAAGCTTGTCGAGCACCGCCTCGTTCGCCTTCAGCGACGTGGAAAAATAAACCAGCGATTTCTCCAGTCCGAGAAGCTGTATCAGCCCTCTGTTCTTCATGGACTTGTACAGAGTGCCCTCCACATAATTCGATATCTTGTCTATCTGTTTAAGATATTGCAAGTACCGCGCCGCTATCCGCAGAAGTATTGAGAACACAAACCTCGTTCTAAGCTGCGGCTGAACTCCCTTTACAACTCCCTTGGCGAACTCGTCCACCACCACGTTTTCCTTGGCGCTTACGGTAATAACATTGGTCGCAGTGATTATGATGGACATAGGCGTGGTTGAGTATAAAAGTGTGCGGTTGGGGTCGTTGTCCTGCTCCGCCACGGGGTAGTCCACAACGATAAGTGTAACTCCGTCGTCACTCTCTATTCGCGACGGCTCCTCTTCGTCCAGCGCCGCACGGATATAGTCGCGGTCTATCCCCATATCCTCCTCGATATCCGAGATTTCCGTTTCGGTGGGATTAATCACGGAAATCCACGTCCCAGCAGTGACCTCCTCTACTTCGCACAGCCTGTTTTCAATACTCTTGTAATATTTTACCAAAAAATCACTCCCTTTGCCAGACACTGCCGGCAAAGCCGAACTTAGTCCGTTCAAACAAGAAGTCTGCTGCGGATATGAGCGCATTCCGAAGCCGACTTCATAAACCATTTATATCTTCTACTTCGACACTGCCCGGGGTCTGCACTCATAATCTCACCTCTTATCTAAAAAAATTCCGCACTCACACTCCACTTTGTTGAGTGTTGCGCATAATATCACAAAATGCCATAAGTGACCACGCCATCTTTGCACAAAACTATGCCCTGCGCAAATGCAGAAACCGATGATAATTTTCTTAACAAATTATCGCTTTTCTATAATTATGGGCGTTTTGCTGATGTTATTTGAATGTCGCTTTACTGCGCTGACATTGCGTTGCTCTTTGAAATGTTGTCTATTTAATTTGTACACTATCAATTAACAATCAATAGCTAATTATACCACATTTTTTACCAGAAAGCAAGTACTTTGGCGGGAATTTTACGATAACCGATTTGTATTGCCATTTAATCTCATACTACTATTTGTGATATTTTGAGTTGTTTATTATTGAAAAGGCGCGGTAAACCTGTTCATAGAGCATAACGCGCGCTAAGCTGTGAGGGAACGTCATAGTGGACATGGACATTCGGAAATTTGCCGAGCGCTTAAGCTCCTCGGACAGCCCGAACGAACTTCCTACCGCGAAATTTACCGTGCTTATCCCCCTGTTGCCAAGCTCCGCCAGCTTGTCCGCCAGAGCCTCGCTGGAAAGCTCCTTTCCCTCCACGCACAGCGCAACGGTATAAGAAGCAGGTTTAATATGCTCGCGTATCCTTGACGCTTCAAGCTCCAGCGCCTGCGATATCTGCGCAGCGCTCGGGTTCTGCGGCAAATCTACGGGAGCAGGCTCGGCGCAGCTTACCCTCGCGAACGCTCCCAGCCGCTTTGAATATTCCGCACAAGCCTCGCGGAAGTAGCTCTCCTTAAGCTTCCCCATAGCGATAAAATTAACGTTCATAATTATTTCCTGCGCGGTCCGTTGTAGTTGTTAGGGCGATTTGAGCCGCCGCGCGGGGGTTGTCCGCGTCGATTCTGGGGTCTGCGCCCATTTGGAGAAGCCATCTGTATTTTGCGGCGGCGCTGCATTTCCGCCTGTTTTCTGAAATAGTTCCTGCGAATTGTCCGTGCCACTGTGTACAGTACTATCAGAAGCACCAGCACGACTATAATCATGATAAACTGTGGCGAGGTGAGGATATTTTTCAGCTTTTCTGAATAAAAAGCCACCATGTCCAGTTCTACTTCCGTTTCCGTGACCAGCTTAAGCTTTGCAAGCGTTTCATCGTTGAGCCGCAGCTCCAGCTGCCCCACATCCGTACCCTTTTTTATAGGAGCCTCCATCATCTCCACCACGGGACGCAGCTGTTGTATGGTGGTCATATCAAGGGATTTGGGCAGCAGTGTGTAGTAATCCTCCGTTGCAACAACTCCCACCGTATCCGCATTAAGCCCCTTGTCCACCTCAACCTGCATTATCTGCTCGTTTTTACCTATTACCAAGGTATATTCAAACTCGCTGAACGCCCAATTATATAGGTTTACATGATCGGTAAAATTCCGCTGAGTTTCAGTGGCTGTCCCGTCCTCATTGAAGTAGGGAGCGCCCAGAGAAACTATCATATAAGTGTAGCCGTCGCGCATTGCAGTGGTAACAAGTGCGCGGCTGCCGTATTCCACATTATCATAGTCCCAGCCGTCACCTTTTCTCTTGTATATTCTGTCAATGCTTCCCGTCTTGACCCCCGAAGCGCCCTCAACATAATATTGGCTGTTCGGATTCATAAGCTGGCAGGTATGGTTGATGTAATATCCGTCGGGATTACGGTCGTTCGGGGGCATTTCATAGGAAAAAGTGCCGCATATCTTCATGAATCCCGGGTAGTTGTCAATGGCATATTTGGTTATAAGATAGAGATCGTATGCGGTGGTGTAGTTATCCTCCGCATATAAACCGTGCGAGTTGGAAAAATGAGTATTCCTGCAGCCTATCTGCTTTGCCATATCGTTCATCATCTCATAAAATCGCTCCATACTTCCGCCACCGATGTTATAGGCAAGGATATTTGAGGATTCGCAGGCGGAAGCAAGCATCATGGAATACAGCGCGTCCCAATATGTTATGTTGGTCTGAAGCGGGAAAATATCCGCGTTTGACGGTCCGGTATAATTGGGATTGCCCTCGTTGAACTCATTGAAGCATGCGTAGGGTACCTCACAGTAAGCGTCAAAGTTTTTTATGTTAGCAAGCGCCACCAGACAGGTCATTATTTTTGTCGTAGAGGCGGGGCAAAGCCGCTTATCCGCGTTTTTCGACACTATCACAATATCGGTGTCGAGATTTACCATGTAGACCCCCTCGCTGTAAAGCGCGAAACTGGGCGTAAACGCAGCTTTTGCGGGCATTTTTGTAAGAAAAGTGGAAAATAGTAAAATAATTGCCATAAAAATTGATAATTTTTTTGCTTTTCGCATATAGACAAATCCCCTTTTATCGGTTATTATATTATAAGGACAGTTCTTCCGCGCATTTCACGGGAATTTCGGATAATTGTCCGATATTTGCTGTTCCATATATTTATATATATTATACCAAAAAACGGTATCGAATGTAAAGGGCTTTTTTCAAATTGTAATTATTTTTTAATATTTTATGAGCGTTTTAGATGTTAGAGCTTTTGGCGGGTTGTCTATGGCATAGGAGATTAGCTCGTGGTTATTTAAGTGATGACTATTCAAACTCTTTACAGACTAAACTAACTTAAAAACATTCAGTCCAAAGCAACTCAATAATTAAAAGTTCAAAGATGCTGAAAACAGACGTAAACAAAACGCCCAAGCATTAGTTTTCGCACGCCGTAAGTTTTCCGAAATAGTCACATAAATGTTTGGAATAATAGGCAACATATTGCGCAAAACTTAATCGTCAGCACAAAGAGAAGTTAAGATTTGATGGTTAAACCGAACAGCGCAGTTCTCAGCTTTGCTGAAAACGCAGCGGTGTGAAAAATCGCATTTAATCAGGAGGAAGTATGATCTATATAACGGGAGATACTCACGCGGATTTTTCAAGATTCAAAAATCCCGCACTTCGTAAGCTGAAAAAGAACGACGCTCTGATAATCTGCGGTGACTTCGGGTTTATCTGGAACGGGAGTGCAGAGGAAAAAAAGCTTCTGGAAAAAATTGGAAAGCTACGTTATAATGTACTCTTCGTGGAGGGAAGCCACGAAAATTATGATCTTTTGGAACAGTATGAGGTAAGCGAATGGTGCGGCGGCAAAACCCGACTTATCAGCGGACGGCTGCGGCAGCTTATGCGCGGACAGGTTTACGAGATAGCGGGGAAAAAGGTGTTTTCCTTCGGAGGCGGTCAAAGCGATGACAGCTACGATACCGTAGAGGGTCAGAATTGGTGGGCAAGAGAAATACCCAGCGAGGAAGAGCTTGCGGAGGGAATGAAGAATCTGGAAAACGCAGGGAACAGCGTGGATATTGTCGTTACATATGAGCCTCCCTCGGGGCTTCATGATTTTCTTGACCAAAAAGGAGCGGGCGACAGAAATCATATAAATACCTATCTCCACGGTATCTTTGAAAAAATCACCTTTAATGGCTGGTACTTCGGAAAGCTGCATCTGAACAAGCTGATACCCCCGAAATATCACGCTGTTTACGACGGCATAACTGCCGCCGATAAAATCGCAATCAAAAAGCCCGCGCGCGAAAAGCGGCGGGACGAGGAAAAGGAGAATTGATATGGCAGACATTACATTTGAGATCACCAAGGAACTTGGAGTTATCTCCGAGAACGCCAAGGGCTGGACAAGGGAGCTTAATCTTGTAAGCTGGAACGAGCGCGAGCCGAAGTACGATATCCGCGACTGGTCTCCCGACCACACAAGAATGAGCAAAGGGATCTCCTTAAGCGAGGAGGAAATGCAGAAGCTTGTTGAGCTGTTCAACTCACGCGACGAAGAAGACAGCTTTGAATAAAAAGCGGTAACCTACTGCGCCCCGCGGCTATTTTAGCCGCGGGGCGGTTTTTATGTGCTTATGAACCGAAAATTCAACCGTTTGCCGTCACGGGTACCCAAATCTCGCTCTTATAGGTGTCGAGCGACATATTCCCCTCGGTATAAGCTTCAATATCCATTTCATAGGTGGGCTTATACGGCGATGATGGGAAAAATTCGGTTATTATCTTGTGCCAAAGCTCCTGAATAGCGCCCGACATAGCGCCTACGCACTCAAATACGATCCATGTGCGCGCGGGGATCTCGGAAAGCCTGAAGCCTGCTGGAACGTCCGCCTCTTTGAAATCGCTGGCTACCCTTGCCGCAATTGAATAATCGAATGTTTTGGAATCTGAGGGTGTATTCCCGTAGCATATACCGAAAATATAGCTTCTGTCGGAGGTAAGTTCCAGCAGCCTCCTCACCGTTCCGTCCTCATGAGAACGCGTCCAGAACTGCGGGATAGTGTTGAGGTTCTGCTCATCTGCGATGCTTTGCTCCTCCACCTTTTCCAGCACTTTAAAGCTCTCCTTGGTTACAACTTTGTAGTTCATAGTACTACCGCCTTTCACTATTATTGTGACGCAAAGTTTTGCAAAGGACTTAACAGGGCTTCCCCTGCGCACCGCCGACGGCGGCACTCCGTGAAATCTTGTAAACGCACGCGTAAAGCCCTCGGGGGTATCGTAGCAGTATTTTAGGGCGATATCAATGACCCGTTCGTCCGTCGCCATAAGCTCACTGCCGGCAAGTGCAAGCCGTCTGTTACGGATATATTCCCCGACGCCGAAACCGCAGAGAACATTAAATAACTTCTGATAATAATACCCCGATATGTTCATGACCCGCGCTATATTACCGATATCAAGCGGCTCGGTGATATGCTCCTCGATATAGTCCACCGACCGCTGAAATCCTTGTATCCAATCCATTGCCTTACCTCCCGTCCAAAACAATTATACACCATGCGGCGGTTCTTGTCTTGACTTTTTATGTCCCGAAACATCAGCTTTATTATAACACAATCGGGAACTTTGTGCAATGTGATTAAAAGCTTATATGCGCAAAGCCTTTGAAATCAATGTTCAGCAAAAGTTGATACAGATTGTATAAAAAGCTATCGCACCGCTGCGTTTTCGGCAAAATCGAAAACGCAGCGGTGCGAAAAATTCAAATTTAAATAATTCAGCGCAGATCAATACTCTATCGCTTTTTTCAGCTGCATATTTTCCCGTCTGAAATTCGTATCAGGCGCTTGGCTTCAGCGGCGGTCTGCTCGTTATGAGTTATCATTATTATAGTCTTACCGCTTTGGTTAAGCGAGGAAAGTATATCCAGCACTTCCCTGCCCGATCGGCTGTCAAGATTGCCGCATGGTTCGTCCGCAAGTATTATCGAGGGATTTGCGGCGATAGCCCGTGCTATGGCTACGCGCTGCTGCTGCCCGCCCGACATCTCCGAGGGACGGTGCAGCGCCCTGTCAGACAGGCTTACGCTCTCAAGCGCTTCAAGCGCTATTTCCCGCCGCCGCTTTTTGGGCACATGGCGGTAAAGCAAAGGAAGCTCCACATTTTCCAGCGCGGTAAGCCCCTCTATAAGATTGAAGCTCTGGAAAATAAAACCTATCTTAACGCTGCGTATCTCGCTCAGCTCCTCGTCGGTCAGCGTTGAAACATCATCTCCGTCGAGAAAATAGCTCCCCGACGTGGGCAAATCAAGGCAGCCGAGAATATTCATCAGTGTGGTTTTCCCTGAACCACTTGCCCCCACCACCGTGACATACTCTCCGTCACCAACCTCCAAACTTACTCCGTCCAGCGCGGCAACACGCTGACCTCCTACCATATAATTCTTACAAAGCTCGGTAGCTTTTATAGACATAAAAATCCCTCCGAAAACAAATTTTGCCACAATCATTATGCGCCGTTTCCGGAGGGAATATACCTTTTATTGATGACAGACAGAAAAGATTTTCATGCCGCTCTCATTTAGGAATTTTAAAATTCATGACAATCCACATAAGTCGAAATATTGCTCTGTCAGCTTCTTTCGGTGCAGACAATGCCTTTTTCCGCATCTATGCTTACCACTGTGCCGCTGCGAAGTATCTGTGTGGCATTTGCCGCGCCCACTATAACGGGGATATCCAGTGCCATACCCACTATCGCCGCGTGGCTGTCAGCGCCGTTTTCTTCGGTAATTATTCCCGTCGCGGATTTCATAAGCGGCAGTATCGCGTTGGATGTTTTAGGAATAACCAATATATGCCCGCTCTCAAAGCGCTCCAGCGCCTCCTTCTCATCGGCACACACACATACGTTTGATGTCACCGCGCCTTTTGTAACTCCCGTACCCGTCACAAGCACGTCACCGACTATATGAACCTTCATAAGGTTAGTCGTTCCCGATACACCCAAGGGAACACCCGCAGTAATTACAACCAGATCGCCGTTGTCAAGCAGCTTAGCCTCAGTCGCTTTCTGCACTGCCATATCTATAAGATCGTCAGTGCTGGTCATGGTCTCCTCCGCCATAATCGGGATAACGCCCCAGCTAAGAGCAGTCTGGCGCATGGTTACCTCACTTGTGGTGCAGGAAATTACAGGACACTCGGGGCGGTAACGGGATATCATGCGGGCGGTGGAGCCGGTCTTGGTCACCGTTATTATCGCAGTAGCGCCCAGATCCATAGCTGCGCTTACCGTAGCATGGGATATAGCGTTGGACACGTTAGCGCTGTCCTTTGTTTCGTGTTTGTAAAAGCGGCTCTTGTAATCAATGGCCTTTTCGGTTGTTTCCGCAATAAGCGCCATGGTCTTTACCGCCTCAACAGGGTGTTTACCCGCGGCGGTCTCGCCCGAAAGCATTATTGCGCTTGTTCCGTCATATATAGCGTTGGCAACGTCCGTTGTTTCCGCGCGGGTAGGCCGCGAATTGTGTATCATGCTCTCGAGCATCTGGGTAGCAGTGATAACCGTTTTGTTGGAATTATAGCATTTGCTTATAAGCATTTTCTGTATCTGCGGAATATCTTCAAAAGGTATCTCAACACCCATATCGCCTCGCGCTACCATTATTCCATCGGTAACGCGGAGTATCTCATCAATATTCTTTACTCCCTCACCATTCTCTATCTTTGCAATTATCCTGATATCGGGTCTGCCTTCCTCTTCAAGTATCTTGCGTACAGCTACAATATCGTCCGCGCAGGTCACAAACGAAGCAGCGATAAAATCAAAACTCTCCCTTGCCGCAAAGCGTATATCGCTTTCGTCAACTTCGCTTACATAAGGCATTGAAAGCTTTACTCCGGGAATATTCAGCCCCTTATTGTCCGACAGCAGACCTCCGTTAAGTATAGTGCATATGATATCCGCCGTTCCGTCGGGATTCTTAATTATTTCGGAGCAGCGCAGACTGATATTGCCGTCATCAATAAGTATTTTGGTGCCTATGTCGATATCGTCCGCAAGTCCTTTATAGGATATAGCCGCACACTTGCTGTCGCCTACGACGTCGCGGGTTGTAAGCGTAAAGCTGTCACCTTGGAATATCTCGTACTTCTTACCCTCCGCAAATTTTCTGAGCCTTACCTCGGGACCCTTGGTATCCAGCAGCGTAGCCACCGGTTTACCCATCTCCTTCGCCACTCTTACCACCTGATCATGGGTTTCCTTGTGACCCGCATGATCGCCGTGCGAGAAATTCTGACGCGCTACGTTCATTCCGTTTTCGATAAGCTGTCTGAGCACCTCGTCGCTCTTTGTTGCCGGACCTAATGTACAAACAATCTTTGTTCTCCTCATAACTGCTCCTTTATTAAAAAAATTTCAAAATTTCCGCGGGTTTTGCGCACACTGCCGCCAAAGCCTTAATGACTCTCCCTTGTACTGCGCAAAACTACGCACAGTCCGTTTCGCTTCACACGTATGCCCGGCGGAAACCGCACAATATCTGCCAAAAAGGCAAATATGACTTTGCGCAAAATAACGCAAACTACTTTGGCAACCCGCACTTTGCACAGCAAAAAACCGGCGGCTTTTTGAAATTTCATGCATGGGCAAAATCTGCTTCAAGTTTAAAGCATCTTACCTTGTCAGAGGATTTTTCCACAAACTGAAATAAACACTATGTACTTAATTATACCATAAACCCAAGGGATTATGGTATAATTGTCCATTTATGCGCCGGAAGAGACAACGGCAAACGTATGCGTACAGACATAAGCGTATAATAAACGTTACAAATTTATTATACCATATTTTCCCTTAAAGGTCAAGCAACAAATTCAAGTCAAAAGCAAAAATTACTTTTTGCTCTTCACCTCATTTTTCAGTTCTCTTCCTGCAAAGAAGTCATCAAGATTGCTCAAAGTCACCTCAGCTATACCTCTGAGCGCCTCCTCGGTAAGGAACGCTTGATGCGATGTCAGCAGAACGTTCGGACGAGACACCAGAATTGACAGCACATCGTCGGTGACGATGCTGTCGGAATTATCCTTAAAGAACAGGTCGCTCTCCTCCTCGTACACGTCCAATGCTGCGCCGCCTATGCGCTTTTCGTTGAGCGCACGCAAAAGAGCCTCGCTGTCAATAAGTTTTCCGCGGCTGGTATTCACTATCAGCGCGCTGCTTTTCATAAGCGATATTGCTTTGTCGTCGATAATATAGCGCGTCTGCTCCGTCAGCGGGCAGTGCAGCGAAATTATGTCGGAGTTTCGGAAAATCTCCTCAGTTGACACATATTCAATTCCGCTGCCCTCAGCGGGATATGGGTCATAAGCAATAACTTTCATGCCAAAGCCGCGGCAGATATCAATAAAGACACGCCCGATATTTCCTGTTCCGATTATTCCCGCCGTCTTTCCGTATAAATCAAATCCTGTAAGACCGTTCAAGCTGAAGTTAAAATCTCTTGTGCGGTTATATGCACGGTGTATTTTTCTGTTCAGCGAGATTATAAGCCCCATGGCGTGCTCCGCCACCGCATAGGGGGAATACGCGGGCACTCTCACAATACGGAGCTTTCCCTCCGCTGCGGCAATATCAACGTTGTTAAAGCCCGAGCAGCGCATAGCGATGACCTCAACACCCTGCTCCGCTAAAAGCTCGATTGTTTTAGCAGAAATATCGTCGTTTACAAAAGCACAAACCGCTCGGCAACCTTCAGCAAGCCGCACAGAAGCAGGGCGCAGTCTCCCCTCAAAGTAACGTATCTCATAGTTTTTGTTGATTTTGTCGAACCATTCCTTATCATATGGCTTGGTGTCGAAAAAGGCTATTTTTTCCATATTAAATTTCTCCTTTTTTTGTTTATTTTGTGTGAAATATAATAAAAAAATACATTTGCAAAAAATTTCAAAAACTGGATTTGAACAAAAAAAGCGGCCCGAAATCCGAGCCGCAAAATCATTTTTTGCCGCAGACCCTCAAACCTGCGGTTTTATAGTCACAGAGGAAAGAAGAAGTCGTAAAAACCTCCCCGATATATGGATTGATGTAAAAACTGAAATAATCATAGTAAGTAGCTTTCGGGGACAATATTATTATACTTCTTTGTTTCTATTTTTTCAATACAAAAATAAAGGAATTTTGACTTCCTTTTATTGCTGAGGCTTATTCTAAAGATATTTTTAAGGTTACTTGTCGATAAAAGAACAATATGGTCAAATTCACAAATTATGGATATTAGGTTTTTGGTATTGGGAAGAAGTTTATACTTTAGTTTTATAATGAAAAATATTAGTTGCTTTAGGTTTTGTTACATTGACAAAACAAAATGGTATTGACAATTGCTAATAAGAATAGATAAAAATAAGTTTACAGTAAACTAACACATAGCAATGATGGATATTTGGTGGCAGGGGTATCTGCTGCTTTGCTTTGCCCCAAAATGCCTGCAAGAACCGAGATGCTGATAAACAGAGCATTATAAAGCCATGGTATGCGCTGCTTACATATTTCGTAATGAATTATAGTTTGGATTATATAAAAGCGTGCCATAGGGAAGTATTGCCAGCTGTTTTTTTTCTGTGTGACAATCGAATTATAGATGTCATTTTTGGATTTAATTACCAACAACTTTATTTATGGTTCTTTTATTCATATGGCTTTTAAATATTATTGGTGAAGCGCCTGCTTTTGTATCACTGTCAGCCAAAAGTTAACTGCTTGGTTCTGATACCTTGAACCGCTTCGGATTTAGCTTTCTTTTTATAGGTTCAGTTACCCTCTTTTAAAAATTGTTAGAAAATGGTGAGATATAAAATCGTCAAAAAAATTATACCATACATTACAGTAAAACTCAGTATTTAAGCAGTTTTATGCAATATCTGCCGTTTTTTTACGCATTCAAATAATATGTATTTTTTATATATCTCAAAAAACGCCTTGACAAACACGATTAAAACCTATATAATAGATGTAATCGCCAACATTGCTACAAGATGTTGTGGAATGACAAGAATGGGCGGCAAAAGCTTATACAACGCCGCATCGGGCAGAATAAGGACGTTAAGGAGTTAGGGCAAAATGGCAATGATCACAATGATTAAAAAGCGCGACGGAAGACAGGTTCCTTTTAATATCGAAAAGATAGCTTCCGCGATATACAAAGCGGCGCAGGTAGTGGGCGGCAACGACTACGGTGAGGCTATGCGGCTGGCGGACGAGGTGTGCCAGCAGCTTTCCGTGTCCATTATAGGGCGCAACCCCTCTGTTGAAGAGGTTCAGGACATGGTGGAAAAGGTGCTTATCGAGGGAGGGCACTCCAAAACCGCCAAGGCGTACATCCTTTACCGCGCGGAGCGCACCAGAGCACGTGAGATGGACTCCAAGCTGATGAAGATATATGAGGATCTTACCTTCAAATCCGCAGGCGAATGTGATATCAAGCGCGAAAACGCTAATATTGACGGCGACACCGCTATGGGTACGATGCTCAAATACGGCTCGGAGGGTGCCAAGCAGTTTAACGAGATATATGTCCTTGACCCCGCTCACTCCCACGCTCATATAAACGGTGATATACATATTCATGATCTTGACTTTCTGACGCTGACCACCACCTGCTGCCAGATAGACCTGCTTAAACTGTTCAGCGACGGCTTTTCCACCGGACACGGTTTTCTGCGTGAGCCTAA
>CAJTMU010000012.1:39473-52107 GCA_910577365.1 uncultured Oscillospiraceae bacterium
GATAAAGCCCATATGTATCGCAAACCTTGCCAAAGCTATCTGCTTCTCGCGCGGAAGCACCGATTTCGCGGAAGAAACCGAAAAGCTTAAAAATGCCGCCAAAGAGATTAGCGATACATATGGGCTTTATCCCAAGCTTATGGATAATTTTGACTATAAAGCAAAGGAATGGGAGCTTCTTGCCCGCGACTATGGCGACAACTTTTCCGCTCTCCAGGACAGCGCTGAAAAACTGGCTGAAGCGGAAACAGACCGCGCGACATATCAGGCGATGGAAGCCCTTATCCACAACCTTAACACCATGAATTCCCGCGCCGGTGCGCAGAATCCGTTCTCCTCCATAAATTATGGCACGGATACCTCTCCCGAGGGCCGCATGGTGACAAGAAACGTGCTTTTGGCGGAAGAAAGAGGACTTGGCAACGGTGAAACACCTATTTTCCCCATACAGATATTTAAGGTAAAAGAGGGCGTAAACTATAATGAAAACGACCCCAACTATGATCTGTTCAAGCTGGCTATCCGCGTTTCCGCAAAAAGAATGTTCCCGAATTTCAGCTTTATCGATGCCCCGTTCAACCTACAATACTACAAAGAATGCGACTACAACACCGAGATAGCCTATATGGGATGCCGCACCCGCGTCATCGGAAACTTTTACGATCCGAGCCGCGAGATCGTTACGGGAAGAGGCAACCTCAGCTTCACCACCATCAACCTTCCCCGCCTTGGAATAGAAGCAAAGGGCAACGTTCAGAAGTTTTATCATGACCTTGACGAAATGATGGACTTGGTTATTGCTCAGCTTACAGCACGCTTCAAAATACAGTGTTCAAAGAAGGTAAAAAATTATCCGTTCCTTATGGGTCAGGGCGTATGGATAGATTCCGAGAAGCTGTCCGAGGACGGCAGCATCGCGGAAATACTCAAGCATGGCTCTCTGACCACAGGCTTTATAGGACTTGCAGAGTGCCTTAAGGCGCTAATCGGGTCGCATCAAGGCGAAAGCGAGGACGCTCAGCGGCTCGGACTTGAGATAGTTTCGCATATGCGTGAACGCGTTGACGCAGAAAGCCGCAGGACGGGTCTGAACTATACGCTTATAGCTACTCCTGCGGAGGGGCTTTCTGGAAGATTTATTAAAATAGACAGGAACAAATACGGCGAAATCGAGGGCGTGACCGACAAGGATTACTACACTAACTCTTTCCATGTCCCCGTTTACTTCAATATAAGCGCGTTCAAGAAGCTGCGGCTGGAGGCGCCCTACCATGCTCTCACCAACGGCGGACACATCAGCTATGTGGAAATGGACGGAGATCCGCTAAAGAATCTTGACGCATTTGAGCAGATTGTCCGCTATATGAAAGATGTGGGCATTGGATACGGCGCGATAAACCACCCCATAGACCGCGACCCCTGCTGCGGTTTTACGGGAATAATCGATGACGAATGTCCTGTGTGTCACCGCCATGAGGACGAAGTGCGGTTTGAGAGATTCCGCCGCGCCAAAAACGATTAAAGCCGGTCGGAGGCAGTGATGGAGATAAAAATAGCGGGGGTTGTGGAGGAATCCTATGTGGACGGTCCCGGAATACGGTTTGCCGTATTCGTTCAGGGCTGCCCCCACAACTGCGAGGGCTGCCACAACCCCGAAACACACGATTTTGGCGGAGGACACATTGTAGATTCGGACATCTTGTTTGAGCAGTGCATCGAAAACACCCTTATAAAGGGTGTCACCTTTTCAGGGGGAGAGCCTTTTTGTCAAGCAGGGGCTTTATATAAGCTTGGCTGCCGCTTCAAGGAACACGGACTGAATTTGATGTGTTACAGCGGCTGGACATTCGAGGAGCTGCTGGAGAAGTCCCACGGCGAGGATGATGTTAAAAAACTGCTGTCGATACTGGATTATCTTGTTGACGGAAAATTTGAATTGTCGCAGCGCTCTCTGACGCTTCGTTTTCGCGGCAGCACCAATCAGCGGATAATTGATGTGCAGCAATCCCTTTCCCAAAACAGAACGATAACGGTAGAATTATAATATTAACCTTTGTTATCACATAAGATATGTTTTTATTCAGATATTGCGCTCTCTGTTTTTTAAACGGAGGAGCGCTTTTCTGTTTCTAAAAAATATCACAAAAAACAATATTAAATACCATTCTGTCATTCTTTTTATATAGACAATTCCCCCGTTTTGTGCTATAATAATTAAATAATC
Organism: uncultured Oscillospiraceae bacterium; assembly: GCA_910577365.1. Classification (GTDB taxonomy): domain Bacteria; phylum Bacillota; class Clostridia; order Oscillospirales; family Ruminococcaceae; genus CAG-115. The sequence goes on from CAJTMU010000012.1 coordinate 41,698, forward strand.
CTAAAATCAACGCGCATAAGGGAGCGATTAATATAAATCTCATCAAAAAAATACTTGCGGTCGTTATTTCCGCGGCAATAATATCTTTTACCGGCTGTCGTGAGGATGACGGCAGCGGATATATTTTTAAATATAATATTTCAGCCAATCCGGGCACGCTTGACCCACAGATAGCCAACGATCCCAATTCAGAGGTCGTTATCAGCAACGTTTTTATGGGACTGCTGACAGCCAACGCGGATGGTTCGCTGTCCGAGGGTGTGGCAAGCGACTATATAGTATCTAACGACGGACTGGTTTATACTTTCAAGCTTCGGCAAGACGTCTACTGGGTGGATTCGGACGAGTTTGAGCGGCAATGTACTGCAAGGGATTTTGTATACGGATTTCAGCGGCTATTCCTACCCGAAACCTCCGCCCCAAGAGCCTCGGAGTACTATTGCATTAAAAATTCACGCGCGTTAAACATGGGCGAAAGCCCTGACGCGTCGATAATCGGAGTCAAAGCGCTCGGGGATTTTGAGCTGGAAATCACGCTGGAATACCCTAACCCGCGACTGCCTGCACTTCTCGCTGAACCGCCCGCAATGCCGTGCTGCGAAGAATTTTTCATTGACTCGCAGGGGAAATACGGGCTGTCCGCGGAATGCACCCCATCCAACGGCGCGTTTTATGTTTATGCATGGGATTACGACCCCTATACTATCACCGACAACAACAATCTCATTCTTCGCCGTAATTCGAAAAACAGTGAATCGCGAAAGGTCTACCCGTCAGGGCTTAATTTCTTTATTGATGAGAGCGGTGATCATACCTCAGACTTTCTGAACGGTACGAACACATGTGTTGCGGTCACCGACGAGGAAGCGGCTATTATCAAGGGCGATTACGCCTGCGAGGAATATAAGAATATCACGGTTGGTCTTATTTTCCACCGCGGCTTTGAGCTTTTTAAAAACCGTAATTTCCGCCAAGCTCTGTCCGTTCTCACAAACAGACGCACGATAAGCAAAGCGCTGAATCATTTTTCACCCGCTTCAGCTATTGTTCCCGAAGAGGTTTCCATGCTTGACAAAAGCTACCGTGAGCTTGCTGGAAGTATTCTCACGCCGAAATACAGCACGGAATCCGCGCGGGAGCATTACGAAAAGGCTCTCCCCAAGCTTAACAAGGACTTGTTCGCCGGAGCGCGGATAATCGTTCCCGACGAAAGCGCAGCGGAAGCTGTGGGCTATCTAATGCAGGAATGGCAGCGTGAATACGGCTTTTACTGCGTAGTAGAAACCCTGAACGAATCGGAATACCGCGCTCGGCTGAAAAGCGGCGACTTTGAGCTGGCGGCGGTTGAGCTTACAGGCAGCTATAACAGTCCATCGGCGTATCTCGAATGCTTCCGCAGAGAAAACGCGGCGAATTACAGTAAATTTGCAAGCTCGGAATTTGAGGAGCTTATGAACTCCGCGGAAAAAGCGGCGGATCTTGCAGAAAGCGCCAAGCTTTATGCCGAAGCAGAGCAGCTTCTTATCGATGAAGCAGCGTTTGTGCCGCTTTACTACAAGAACGAATATTTTTATTATAACAAAGACTGCACCGATATAATATACAATCCCTTTACCAAAAACATTTATTTCCGCGATGCTAAAAAATTTTAAAAAAGACGAAAACCTGTTTTTATAAAATGCTACTTGTTGTTTATGCGGAAACTCATACTGTATATAAAATGTTGATTTAAGCAAATTTATTTATAATTGAAATTTTTTCGACCCACATAAGTCAGCAATACTCCGCTTTACCCCGTATTACTGGCTTAGGCTATCTCAAAAATTTCCTGAGCCGACTTTGCATTATTATAACTTTTTCTACAAACTTAACTCCCCCGTCGTTTGACGGGGGAGTTGTTGGTATTAAAATACGCTGCACTTTTCCGAGGTTTTGCGGATACCCGTATCACCCTCAATAAGATTTTTGCCCCAATCCTCCGAAAGCGCCGAGCCGTCCCATTCCAGCGCAATGTCAAGATATTCTACACCCCCGCCGTTGCCTTTCCAGCTCCAGCCAAGGTAGCCAATATCGTTCTCACCGCAGTACTTCATTATAAATGCCTCGTCCACGTCACCGTCAGAGTGTGTATGACCAAATTCTCCCACGATAACGCAAAGACCCTTTTCGGTAACGCGCTCAAGATTCTGCTTTATTACCCTGTCATTTTTGCCCGCAGAGCCGTACATATGTATCGAGAACATTGTATTTTTCAGCGGATCGGATTCAAAAACCTTCTCGCCGCCGTCGGAAATGCTTTTGGCATACTGTCCCCAGCCCGCAGCATCTACTATTATTGTGTTTTTTATGCCCGCCTCTCTGAGTCTGGGGATAGCGGCGGTATAACCCTTCGTCCATGTGTTGGATTCCCAAGTTCCGATCCACTCGTTTGCTATGTTAAGCATAACATAAGCCTCGTTGCCTATTAATGCTTCTTTTACCTCTATCCAGTAATCCACTGTTCTTTCCAGAGCTGAAAGATCGTCCTTGCCGGTTATGTCGTGAACCTCAAGGATAGCTATCATCTCAAGAGTCTTGCACCGCTCCACCAGCTGCAATAAAGTATCCGCGCTGTCCTTTGTGTACTGCTGACCATCTGAACAAACTATCCTCACGCAGTTCGCTCCTGTTTTCGCTATCGCAGCCAAAGCGGTTTCGTCCTGATTTTTAAACCAGCTGTGAGGGTGGTTTATCCCGCGCATTACAAACTCGTTTCCGTTGGCGTCGAACAGCTTTGTTCCAGAAACGTAAAATCCCTGCGCGCTCTCATCGGGCTTCTCCTCGGGATCCTCCTCCGAAAGCTCCGGCGCAGCCGTATCCGGAACGGTCACCGGAGTGGTGACCGTGGCAGCCGAAGTTGAAGCGGCGCTTGCCTCGGGCTTTTTGGTAGAAACGGAAGGCTTGCTCTCAGTCTTAGCTGGTTTGCTGCTCTCTGTGTCCTGCTCACGCACCATAACAGTCGTGCTTTCGACAGGAACACTTGAGCTATCGGAACCACCCGCATTCTCCGGATTGCTTTCGGAGAGAACTTCGCTTTCTGGTATACTTTCGGAGGGGTCTTGGCTTTCCTGTATAATTTCAGAGGACTCCTCGCTCAACTCATTATTCTCCGATGTCTGAGGTGCAATAGTTTCCGCCTTGCTCTCCTCAGAAGTTTCCGCGCCGCTCTCTAAAGAGGTGTCCTCCGAATTTACGGAATCCGTGCCGTCAGCTTCCGGTTTATCCAAGGAATCGGAACTTTCGGGAATATTCCCCGAAACAACGTTCTGAGTCCCCGCTCCGGAGATAATTTCACTGTTCTCCGAAGATGCACAACCGCTCAACAGAAGCACTGTTGACAAGAATACCGCAAAAAATTTTTTCATAATAACACCTTTCTTATCCTGAATTTATATTTTTAAACAAAATAATCTCATTTATCTTTCACTGTGCCTGCTCCATACCTTGTTTTTCAACACTCTCCGGAATATGCTCAACAATGCAGTCTCTGCCGTGATTTTTGCCGTAGTACAGCTTATCGTCCGCCTCTTTCACCAGCGCGTCCACTGTTCCTCCGCAATAATCCGCTATCCCAAATGTCATCGTTACCGAAAGCTCCATACCATTATATTGGCAGCGGTAATCATGTATATTGTCCATTATACGGCTTATAGCCGCAGCCGTCTCTTTATACGGAACGCCGAAAATCAGAAGAAATTCCTCGCCCCCCCAGCGTGCCACAAAACCTATATCCTTGACCCCATTACGCAAAATATCCGCAATATCCTTTAAAACCTCATCACCACAGGCATGACCGTAGTTATCGTTAAAACGCTTGAAAAAATCAATGTCACCTATGACCGCCACAAACGGGGCACTTTCCGTCTCCGCTTTAATTCGCATATCATTCATTTTGATACCGCAGGCGCGGCGGTTATAAAGTCCCGTCAAAGGGTCGTTGGAAATCAGATTTTTCAGTGCTTGCTGAAGCTTTACAGCGCTTCTTCCCATATCGCCTATCTCATCACGGCGGTTTACAAGCTGGCTGTCCGCCGCACAGTCCGTATCGCCTTGTGAGATTTTTCTTAGGAAATCTGCCGCGGACAGCAGAGAGCTGACCATTCCCCTCGACACCCATACGCTCAGCAGACCCGCCGCCAGAGCAGTAACCCATGACAGCACCAGTTAACCCGCAACCGAATTTAACAGGTTCGACATCACCGATTCACGGCTTTTTCCCGCAAAAACCATTCCCGTAACCATGCCGCCCGCGTCGGTTATCGGCATATAATATCCGAAGAACGGCGTACCGTTTACGTCCACGTTATCCGAAAAGAAATCCTTGTTTTCGCCTATAACAGTATTAACGACCTCCGGAGCCGCTTTTGTACCCACGGCGCGTACTCCGCTCACGTTTGTCACGGTGGTTATCTTTCTCTCGTCTCCCTCAAATATTGTTATGTATATTCCGGTGCTTTCGGTTATACCGTCAAACAGATCCAGCTTATCATCAAAAAAGTCATATTTTTCGGTCAAATATTGTTGGTTGCGCTCAAGCATCTCAAACACGCTAACGCAAATGCCGGACATTTCGTGAGATACTTCATCGCAAACGCTGCGGTAGCCCGAAAATCCGATAAAAACCGACATAACGACCGACAATACAATAAGCGGCGATATCGTCATCACCGCAACTTTGCCGGTCAGCCCGAATCTCTTATGTGCCATCTATCTTTTCCTCTTTGTATAAATTTTAAAGCGAAAATCCTTTACTCTTTGTAGACTTAGTTTAAAAAGATCATATAAATCAGCATGTATATAAAGTGTTGATATAAGCCGAATCATTTAAATTCGAAATTTTCCGCGATCCGCCTGAATGCGCAACACTTCGCTGCGTGTTGTGCATTTAGGCTCTCGCAAAAAAAATTCCTGCGTCAATATTGCGCTGCAATAACTTTTTCTACAAGCTGATATATTTAATCTATTTTTTCAAATTTATTATACCAAAAAAAATTTCGCCTGTCAAGTTTTTTTACTGTCACTGGAAAGTTTAAGAATTCAATTAATGTTTTTTTGTGGCATTTGATAAAAAGCAAGCCAAAATTTGTGGTATTTTACAAAAACATATTGAAAACAAAAAAAATATATGATATAATAATATAAAGTATTTTTATACGTATGTCCACGCGCATATGTTTTTTGGTCACTTCGCGCATTAACGGGCAATTCTACCACAATCTCTTTGGGCTTATTGAGTATAACAAACACGGGGTATTAATATGAATACCGCAGCAAATCTCATATGCATTCAACAAGCCGGGCTTTGTAAATCGATATGTACATTTGATTTTAAATTAGGCAGAAAATTTCATGGAACAACAGTGAAATGTGATTTTAATTTTAACCGCCTAAATTAATTTTAAGAAGGTGACACCGTGAAGAAAACCGATTATTCAAGCGGAGATTATCTGAAACTTATTGAAATGATGAAGCAGGACGAGGGCTGCGTTCATTTCCTCTGGTGCTGTTCGGAAAGAAGAGTTTTACCGATAGGTGATGTTTTTATTCCGGAGGACTGCTCCAACCCGTTGGATTATCTAAGAGAAAGCGGAATGGTAAATAACACTTCAATGGGAGCGTTCAATGTGTTCTGCGCACAGATTGAGGAAGGTATCTTTTCCGGCAGCGCTGTAAATAATCTCAATGTAGAACTGCAAATGAATCTATGCGAAAGCGCAGAACCCTCCATGTATCATCTTTTTGCCCTTTTCTTAAGAAACGACAGTCAAAAAATAACAGATATTCAATTTTGCATCAGACCCTGCTCAGAAAAGGAAGCCTTTGCCAAACAGGTTTTAAATCTTTTCTCGAGCGACAAAAACCCGAAATTTTTCCAGCAGCGTATCAATAATATGCTGGCGCGCAATCGGAACAGAAAAATCGGTTTTGTACAGTTTGATGTTGAGCGCTTTAAACTGATCAATGAAAATCTGGGTTCGGAAGCCGGAGATGAGCTGCTTCAGTTTTTAAACGATTCACTTGGACTTATCTGCAATTCCGAGCAGCCTTTTTGTAGGCTTACCGCAGATGTTTTCATGGTAGTCACTCCTTTTGACGATACAAATGAGCTGGTAAGCCTCGTGCATATGCTGGAAAGCAAGCTGAGCGACTATAATGGTATAGAATACCGCCTTATTTTCGGAATCTGCACCACTGAAAACATAGAAGGCATGAACACGCGGCAGATGGGCGACCATGCAACGCTTGCGCGTCAGTCTATCAAGGGCAACGCTCTGGAAAACATTGCTTTCTACAACGGAGATATGAAAACGACTCTCCAAAAAAAGAAGGTCATTGAAGACGATATGCACAAGGCGCTGATAAACAATGAATTTGTGATGTTCCTTCAGCCCAAGCACTGCATTTCAAACGGAAGGATAATAGGCGCAGAGGCTCTCGCCCGCTGGATTCACCCAGAAAAGGGCATGATAAGTCCCATAGATTTCATACCTGTTTTTGAGGAAAACGGCTTTATCCTGAAGCTTGATCAGGTAATATGGGAAAGCGCCTGCCGCAAAATACGCGAGTGGATAGACAAGGGGATTGAACCTGTGCCTATCTCAGTAAACGTATCACGGGAATATCTCCACAATTTCGATGTTGTAAATCAGTTACTTTCATATATTAAAAAATATGATATACCCATAAAACTGCTGGAGCTTGAGATCACCGAATCGATTGATGCCGAGGGCGTGGATGATATCGTAAAGTGTATGAAAGACGCCGGCTTCACAATGCTGATGGACGATTTCGGCTCGGGCTACTCTTCGCTGAATATGCTTAAAACGACTCAATTTGATGTACTGAAAATAGACCGAAGCTTTTTGTCGGAGTTTATGGATTCCGACAGGGGCAGGAAGATTATTTCCCATACTATCTCAATGTCACACGATATAGGTCTGGATATAATTGCGGAGGGAGTTGAAACAAGCGAACAGGCACAGTTTCTTAACGACTGCGGATGTAACTCCGCACAGGGATATTTCTATTCCAAGCCGATTCCACCCGAGGATTTTGACAGAAAGCTTATTGAAGTAAACAAATAAAATAAACGCGGCGGATTCAGGGTTAACCCCGAAGACCGCCGCGCAGTTTTTATAGATAAATTGTGTCTGCAAATGCCGGAATACCCCCACAGTACAAACATTGGCAATTAACACTTTCCGTAAAAAACGCAATCATCTTTTTTTTAATCATAAACCGCTTGAATCGCCCACATCGCTCATATCACTGCTGAGCCTTTGATAAGGCGATATTCGCTTGGGGAAATTCCCTCAAATTTTTTAAACACCATTCCGAAATAGGCGGGATTGGAATAACCGCAGCGACCGCCAATCGCTGCTATCGGCTCAGAGGTGTTCCATAAAAGCAGCTTTGCGGCAGAAATACGCTTCCGCGCCAGATACTCCATAGGACGCATTCCCGTTCTTGCTTTAAACAGACGGCAGAAATGCTGAAGAGATACTCCCGATAAATCCGCCAGTTTCTCAAGAGTTATATCCTCGCCATAATGCGCCTCCATAAAAGATATTGCCTTGGATGGAGACGAACTTTCGGCGGCATTTCCCTCGCTCAAAAGATGCTCCCGCACAGCAAGAATATACTCATATATAAGTTCCGAACAGCGCTCCGCACCCGAAACAGGGTCTTTTGCCGCTGCCAGAAGCCGTGTGAATATCTGCTTTATATGCTCGGCGCAGCCGACAACTACCGCATAACCGCCAAAACCAAGCGTTTTCATCTGCAGCGAGAGGCACTCTCCGCGGAACACTGTCCAACAAGTAGTCCAGTTCCCGCCATCAGGATAATATTCATGCGGTATCCCCGGGGAAAGATAAAAAATACTCCCCGGGGTCTGAACGTATGAATTGCCACCTACTTTCAGAACTCCCCTTCCCTCAGACGTGAAACAAAACTGATGTGACACCAGCCCGCTTTCCCTCGCCACATGATATTCGGGTTCGCTTATACCTATTCCCGTCAGGTAAAATGGCAGAACGGACTGATTGCCTATAATGGGATAGACAGCGTTAAGCAAGGGGAATACCTCCCTCAAGCGGCTGAGCGTTCTCACATATCACGGCTTTTCGCTCATGCTGTATCGGGCAAGCCCACTCTACGGCGTTTTTGATAATTTGCTGAATAATTCTGTCGTGAAAGATAGGATACTCCTCATGACCTGGCTGAAAATAGAAAATTTTTCCGGTGCCGCGGCGGTAAGTCACACCACTGCGAAAAACCTCTCCCCCTGCAAACCAGCCCAGAAATACCACCTCATCCGGCGTAGGGATATCAAAAGGCTCACCGTACATTTCCTCGCGTGGAAGCTCGAAATGCTCGGGAACACCCCTTGCAATAGGGTGAGAGGGCAATGCGCACCAGATACGCTCTCTGTCCCCGTGCCGCCACTTCAAATTGCAGGATGTTCCCATAAGCCTTCTGAAAAGCCTGCTGTGGTGAGCGGAATGAAGCGCCACCAATCCCATACCGCCGTTAATATGACGGCAGAGCGTTTCGACGTTCTCATCAGTAATCGCGTCATGGGCGTGGTGTCCCCACCACACAAGCACATCAGTTTCCGCCAACAGTTCCTCGCTCAAACCCTGATTAGGCATATCCAAAGTCGCAGTGGTTACTATAACACTTTCCGTGGACAGAAAATCCGCTATGCAGCCATGTATTCCCTTGGGGTATATCGCCGCGACGTCAGGCTGCTCACGCTCGTGAATATTTTCATTCCATACAAGTATTTTCATTTTAAGATGCTCCTTAAAAATTTTCGGCGTAATCCCATTTTATAAATCATTCACGATTTTTTGCAGATACCGCACAGATTTTTCCGCGTATCCCAATTGGTCAACCGCTCCGAAATGCTCTATTGAGAAGCTTCCCGAATAGCCGTCGCGCAGAAGCTGCCTTACAAGCTCCCCTATACCGATATAACCGCTGCCTACCTCGCACGGGTACATAAGATTGCCTGACAAATTCACATTGCCGTTTTCTCCGTTAAAACGGGAAATATCGCGGGAGCGATCCTTAAGGTGAACATGAACAATTTTTTCCTTAAGTCTCAGATATGCTTCAGCGGCGCTTTCAAGGGAATAGGCGAAATTACCCGTATCAAAAGTAAATTTAAGCCCCCCGACATTTTTAAAAAGATGTTCCAGACCCTCAGTCGTAGAGCATGGCGAGGATTTATCGTCAAAATCCTCCACAGTAATTGTCACGCCGTATTTCTGCGCACGTTCACACAGGATATTCATCAATCTGCACATGATACGCATTTGCTCCGTGTCGGCATCAAAGCCGGGTATTGCAAGAACTTTATCCGTGCCATAAAAAGCAGCAATTTCAAGGCAATTGTCAATTTTGCGCAGCGATTCTTCCTCGGTGTCATGCGGAAAATCGAAAAACTTATAAATCGACTCAACCTTAAATCCGACTGACTCAAACAGCGCTTTAGTTTCCTCACGCGCCGTAAGTCTCCAATCAGGGCACTCCAGACCGCTTATGCCCAGCTCACGAAATCGTCTCAGAGATTCTTCAACGGTAATTCCACACTGAGCCGCGGCTTCAATCACATGCTCGTAAAAAATATTTATGCGCATAAAAAGCTCCTTATAAAGAACATTCGCCGCCCGTGCCGCACGGCACAGGCGGCGGAGCGGAATTATTTCGCAAGCCGTTTATCAATAAATTCCAGAAGTACCGAAAAAGTCGATTCAAGACCTAAACGGCAGCTGTTTATACAAAGATCATAATTTCGGGAATCGCCCCACTTCACATCGGAATGGGTGTTGTGATAATATTTTCTTTTTTTGTCAATGCGCCGTATAAAGGCTTCAGCCTCGCTGCGATTTATGCTGTGAAGCTTGCTTATACGCTCAATCTTGTTTTCCATATCGCCAAGCACAAAAAAGCTGATGAGCGATGGGTTTCCCTTCAGCACGGTTTCCGCGCAGCGTCCAACCACCACAAAGGACTCTCCCTGTTGAGCTTTGTTCTTGAGAAAATCAAACTGCATTTCCGCAATTATTTCCTCGGGAGAATTGCTGAAGCCCTTTACTGTCCGTGACAACAGCTTGTTTCGCGGAGCCTCGTCGAATTTTTCAAAATTCGTAACGTTTATATTTTTTTCGCTGCACATTTCGGTCAGAAGATTTCTGTCAAGAAGCGGTATCTTATAGTGACCCGCGATCAGCTCCGCAATAGTGTGACCGCCGCTGCCGCATTCTCTTTGCGTCCTGCGCCCTTATGACCGCCTTTTGCACCTCCTGCGGGTCAATGTTGTTCACTTCCTCCTGCACAACTTCCAGCACCTCCACTTGTGCT
>CAJTMU010000013.1:0-19632 GCA_910577365.1 uncultured Oscillospiraceae bacterium
TATATCCCTTGAGCCACTGCACAAGCGTGCGTTTCCTGCGGACAGGGGAATCGCTTGTCATAAAGTATTCTTCCTTTCTATAAGAACATTCGGTATCCGATGACATATACGGACATATCCCGTCCATCGTCGGATACCGAAAAGTCTTTTTGAATTATTTTTCCCCGCCGAACGAAGTCCCGCGTATGCGGCGGACACAGCCGCTGTAAGCGATACGCTTTTCCGCTGAAAAATATTCTTATTGGACGATCGGGGCTTCGTCAATATCCTCATTCGGCTCAAGCACGGAAAACGCGCCTGAGCCGACGGGAGAAAAAATCAAACGGAATTAACCGTTATAAGCTGCAAAATCAGCATTGCTGTCTCTGGTGCTGTTCCACTTTGCATTTGCGTTGTCAAGGATAGACTTAAATTCGTCAGCACTCTTGCCCGCAAACGCCGCCTCAGCAATCTGAATTTTGAAGTTAGCCGCGTCGCCCTGCCATGTACCTACCTCAGACTCGTTGTTGATAGCGTCCCATACGCCTACCAGACCCTCGGGAGCGGGTTCGGTCAGGAACAGCTCGCAGTTTTCAAAATCGGACAGGTATTCGGGAAGAGGAGAACCCTTCAGCGCACCGATGGAGCCTTCTTTTGCCGCAAAACCGGAGTCCTCAACGAACCATGTGATGTACTTCTTGCCAAGTGCCTTGATGTCATCAGGACGGTTCTTGTTGATCCCCATGCAGTAGTCGGAGCTGGACTCGGCATATTGCTTGCCGTTTATGTTGAACGGAGCGGGCATATAACCAATATCATCAGCATTGCTTCCCGCTTCCTGGAACTGAGATACAGCCCATGCGCCCATTACCATTGTAGCGATCTTGCCTTCATTGATTGCAGCCTTGCAGCCTTCCCAATCACTTGTCATGGGGTCTTCCTCATGAAGGGTAGGATCGGAGAATACGTCGAACATCAGCTTATATACCTCATAATAAGCGTCGCCCTCTACAAAAAGATCGCGCTTTGAGGTCAGAATGTCGGTTTCATAAGTACGGCTTCCCGAAGCGGAGTTGACAAGAGAAGCCCACTGCACAAGCGTCCAGCTCGCGTCCGCAAAGTTAGTGTAGTAAGGGATAGCGTCGGTATTGTCGCGGATAAGCTTCAGGTCATTCAAAAACTCTTCGGGTGTGGTGGGAAGAGTTTCAACTCCCGCTTCCTTCCATATACGCTTATTGTAGCATATTCCGCCAGCGATGGAACCAAGGTGAGCGATTCCATATACGGTTCCGTCGTACATCTTCTTGTCAGCCCAGTTATACTTCGCGTCAATCTCTTCATATGTTCCGAGCGGCTCAAAGAAGTTAGAAAGATCCTTCAGCTTTACGGTATCGGGAATCATCAGAACATCGCCGTATTCGGTTGTGTTCATCATGGTAGGAACATCGGTGGAATAATCAGTAAAGCCCTGATACTCTACCTTGCAGTTGTTGGCTTCCTCAAAAGCCTTTGTCATTTCCTCAAGAGAACCATCTTCGATTCTATCGGTACGGTGTGTCAGAACCTTAAGGGTAAGAGTTTCCCCGTTGTTTTCCGCAACAGAAGACTGATCTCCTGAATTGTTATCCGCGGAATTCACCGGTGTGCTGCTGTCATTGCTGTTATCGGTATTATTTGAACAGCCGCCGACTGTGAGCACTGTAGCTGCGGCAAGTATCGCCGCAAGAATTTTTTTTGCTTTCATAAGCTTTCCTCCTGAATAAGTTAATTAAGTAAAGTGCCGCTTTTCACATCAAACTAACTCGCGGCTTTACGTAAGTTAATATTATCATATTTTTAACCCTATGTCAATAAGATTTTTCCTTTTTAAGGGAGATTTTTTTATTTATTTTTTGTAAACACTGCACAAAACTGACTGTATTTGTAGAAAAAATAGAGGCATTATTTAAACTCATGCACTTAAACAATAATTTTTTCTTTATTTAGCTTAAGTAAACAAAAAGCGCCAATTAGCTTATTAGGCATAAATTAAGGCAATATTATATAAGAAATGCAGATTATTATACTTAAAAATTAATTAAAATATTATGGAGTGATTCTCGTTATTTTTCGGCTGATAGCGGAGGCTTCTTCACTTCCCCCAGCAATATTTTTTTGTTTAATATGTAATAAACTATCCCTATAAAATCGGCAAGCAGCCAGCCGATAGGTATCGACCACCAAATCCCAATAACACCGATTTCGGGAACAGAGGAAAGCAGATATGACAGCAGAACACGCGTTCCGAGAGAAAACGCCGTAAGCACTACTGACATACGGGGTCTGCCCAACGCTCTGTAAAATCCGTACATTAAAAAAAGAAACCCAATCCCAAAATAAAATGCGCCCTCTATACGCAGATAGCGTACACCCTCGGCAATTATTACCGTTTCCTCCGCCTGAACAAACATAAGCATCAACGGATGTGCAAACGCCCATACGGCGGCAGATATTACAACACAGAAAATCATTGATACGGCAGCCGCGCCATTCAATCCTTTACGAATACGCTCAGGCTTTCCGGCACCGTAATTCTGGGCAATAAAAGTGGAAAACGCGTTTCCGAAATCCTGCACCGGCATATAAGCGAACGCGTCAATCTTGACAGCAGCGGCAAACGCCGTCATTACTGCGGGACCGAAGCTGTTGACAACACCCTGCACCAAAAGTATCCCCAAATTCATAACGGACTGCTGTATGCACGTAAGTACGGAAAAACCTGCGATTTGCCTCATACAACTTCCGCTGATTTGAATCTCCTCTTTTTTGAATTTAAGATACGGAACGAATTTCAAAGAATATACGGCTATTCCGATACCGGAAATATACTGCGATATAACGGTAGCCTCCGCCGCACCTGCCGCGCCCCTTTTCAAAACCAGAACAAACAGGAAATCCAATCCGATATTCAGCAATGCCGAAACTGCGAGAAACACAAGCGGAACAACAGAATTTCCGATCGACCTCAGCAGCGAAGCAAAGTAATTATACAGAAACACAGCGAAAATCCCCCAGAAAATCACAAAAAGATAATCGCGCATATATTGCCAAACCTCGGACGGTATGTTCATAAATATCTTTACCTTTTCCAAAAGAATAAACGCCGCTGCATTAAGAATAATCGTCAGCAATAAAATCAGCAAAAAAGACGCACATATCCCGTCTTTCAATCCTTTTTCATCTTTTTCTCCGAAGCGAATGGAAAAAAATGCTCCACTGCCCATGCACAACCCCAGCAGGATTGAAGTCAGAAACGTCATAAGCGTAAACGATGACCCCACCGCTGCCAAAGCATCGGAACCAAGAAACTTTCCCACAATCAGCGTGTCAGCAATATTATAGCATTGCTGCAAAAGATTTCCAAGCACCATCGGCGCAGCAAAAAGCAGCATGGGTTTCATAATAGTTCCGTGCGTCATATCCGTCTGCATAAATCTAAAATCCTCTCACAAATATATCGTATAAAAGGTCATGCAAATTATATTATTACAACTACAAAAAGAGAAGTTTGATTGACCTTTACCAAAACTGACAGCGTGTTAATTCCTTTGCAGCTTAAAGTTATCTGTTTTTTGATATCAGCTGCTTCTGACATTTTCGTTGTAAATTGACCTTATTCACCGTAAAACCAATAAAAGACCGCAATTGATCTGAATTGCTGCCTATTAATTGGTAAGGGGAACCATCAACTCGGTCGCGAATACGCCCTCCTCGTTCTGACGGTTGACATAGCCGCCGTATTTTTTAACCACCCGATCGATTCTGAACAAACCGTAGCCGTGTTTACGGTTATTATCCTTAGTAGAGAGATAAGCGCCCCTCTCCTTGCGAACCGCTCCCGCTGAGTTCTGAACGGAAAGATAAAACTGCCCTTTAAGCCTGCCGATATAGACGCGCATAAAACGTTTCTCCTTGGGCAGAGCCGTGCAGGCTTCCACCGCGTTGTCCAGCATATTTCCCAGCAGCGAGCACAGCTCCACATCACTTATGGGAAGCCCCGCGGGAACGTTCGCCTTGACATTCAGCCGAATGTTCAGCTTTTCCGCTATGTTCAGCTTGCTGTTAAGTATAGCGTCCGCCATCACGTTACCCGTCTTTATCACCGTATCCACCGTGTCAAGGTCGTCCGCAAGCTCGTCAAGATATTCGCCAAGCTCCCTGTAATTACCCGATGACAGCTGTATTTTCATATTCTGAATATGATTGCGGTAGTCGTGCCGCCAGCCGCGCACCTGACGGTACATATTCTGTATCTCGCGGACCTGTTTTTCTATAAGCTCGCTCTGAAAGCGCTCTATGCGCCTGTCCACCATATTGTATACCGCGTGCCGCACAGCGAAAAAAGCAATTACAGCCGCAGCGGAAAGCACAAATATCAGAGAAATTATAATAAATATTTTCATTTTTCTCCCGCCTCGTAATTTATTTCCCAAAATAGTTTTTCCGCGACAACATATGTGCTGCCGCGGCTTGACAGCAAGCTGTCCTCGGCATATAAAGACGGATCGAAGCTTTCGCTGTCCGACCAGACAATTAGTCTGTCGTCGCGGCATCTGCCAAGCAGACCGCTGTGAAAGGCGAGATAAGCACCGAAAATATCGCAGAAATAATTATCCCGCCAGCCGATTACGCTGAATTTTCTTACCCCTTTGAAAAGCAATTTAATTGGACGGCACAATTGACTGTGCAGCACCAACTCAAGCGTATGCTCAAGAGGCTCTCCGTTTCCCATGCCGTTGCTTTCGTCCACGAACGCCCCGCTCGAATAGCCCGCAGAAACTATACAACTGTCGTGAAAACCCGCGCAGAGCCGCATCAGCTCTTGAATATCACGTTCTTCCGTTATCTCGCGCATATATTCGCCCCTCACCCCGTATAAAACCCGATAAATTTTTTGTTGATATCCCCATAAAGACGCCGAGAAACAGGAATGCTTTCTCCCCCGTCAAGGCGCAGCCCCTCTCTCCCGATACTGCGCACATATCGCAGATTGACGATATAGGAGCGGTGGCAAAATACGAAATCTCCCGTCAGCGTTTTCATCATGCCGTTTATACCGATATCGCACATAAGCGTCTGCGCGTCCGACATTACGACGCGGGTCTTCTTACCCATTGCTTCGCAGTATACCACCGCCTCGGGCGCGATGCGTACAGAACTTCCGCCGCAGCGCAGAAGGATTTCCTTTTTTGGCTCGCGGCGTTTTACATACCTGTCCAGCACGGAAAACAGCTTTTCGCGGTCTACGGGCTTAAGAAGATAGTGCAGTGCCTCCACCTCGTAGCCCTCGCTCATATATTCGGAATACCCCGTCACAAAAACTATCGGCAGCATATCGCCGTTTTCGCGCAGCTTTTTTGCGAGAGCCATTCCGTTAAGTTCACGCATTTCAATATCGAGCAGGAGCAGTCCGCAGGGATTTTCGGGATAGGAAAACAGAAAGCTCTCCGCGCTGACATACTCGTCGATGACCAGCGCAAAGGGCTTGTCCTCTGCCCACTCCCCGAGAAGCCGCCGCAGTACGGCTATCTGCTCCTCGTTATCGTCGCAAATGGCTATTGTGAGCGGCATAGCAGCTTATACTCTCCTTTCGGCGCATAAAAAAACGGTTTGTTAAGTCTTATCTCCCAGATTTTCTTCGCTCCATTTTCTCATGCTTTGCAGTATAGGCATAAAGCCCTTTCCTTTTTCGGTAAGGGTATACTCGACCCGCGGCGGCACCTCAGGGTAGACCTCACGGTGAATAAGACCGTCGTTTTCTAACTCTCTCAACTGCTTGGCAAGGGTGGACTGAGTTATACCGTCGAGACGGCGCTGAAGCTCGTTGAAGCGCTGCATTTCATATGACGATATATACCATAAAATGAGTATCTTCCATTTGCCGCTTATCACGGACTGCAGGCGGCTCATCGATTCGCACCGCGCAAACTGCTTTTTGTCAGTGTGCTTGTTTTCGGACATTTTAAATCTTCCTTATAAAATACATTTTTAATGTCTTTTCGTAAATTTCACATCATTTATCTCTATATTTCACAAACGGTAACATCAACCTCATCACCGTCAGTTTTACAAAGCTGTTCGCGGATTGATTTCAGCATTCCGATTATATAGCAGATACTGCCGTCGGGATTTTTTAATCCCATGTTTACAATGCTCCCGTCGTACGGCACGCCGTCAAATGTAACATGGACCTTTACTCTGCCCTTGCCGAATTCTTTTCTGATATCATATGGAAATTCAATATATGCTCCTCCCTTTTGCGGAACGGTGCGGAATACTGCCTTAAATCTGTATAGTTTATCGGACATTATTTTTTACTCCCTTACGTTTTGATTTGATATTATTATAGCGCGTTTAATTCCGTTTGTCAAATCATAAATATCTTTTATAATAGTATGTGTTAAAAATAATCCTACTTTACATATAGGAATTTGTGTGATATAATTGGGACTGTCAGGCGCATGACAAAACAACACATTGTTTAAAGCAGCGCACAAATTGCGCTGCCAAGGGCACTTAAATCATACATCACCCGTCCGCCCACGCAGGAATTTTTCGCAAGCCGATTTAAAAGCGTAGTCCGATAAGCGGGCGGCGCTTTTAAAGCGAGGCTAACGTAACCCGCCAAAGGCGGTTGAAGTGGTGCGATAAATTCAAATTAAAATCAGGAGGAAATATGAATTTTACGGGAACTATATGGCGACCGCCATACGAAGCATGGTCGGCTTTGCTGCAGGTAACGGCGGGCTGTACTCATCACAAATGCAAATTCTGCACACTCTATGAGGACGTGCCATTCAAATTCAGAATGTCACCCATGGATGAGATAGAATCCGACCTTAAGGAGTTGTCGGAGCTTACGCCCAAAGCCACAAGGCTTTTTCTTACGGGTGCAAATCCGTTCGTGCTGAATACCCAAAGGCTTAAAGAGATAGCGTATCTGTCAAAGCAGTATCTTCCCAAGCTGACAAGCATAGGCTGCTTTGCGCGTATCACTGATATAACCCCGAAAACCATCGATGAATTAAAGGAGCTGCGCGCGACAGGCTACAACAGAGTAACCATAGGTGTGGAAACAGGGGACGATGAGGCGCTTGCGTTTATGAACAAAGGCTATGATTCACAGGATATTATAGAACAGTGCGGAAAGCTCGGCGAAGCGAATATCGAGTATAACATATTTTATCTCACGGGAATTTACGGAGCCGGGAAAAGCGCCGAGGGAGTAAAAAATACGGCTGAGGTGTTTAACCGCCTTGCGCCGAAAATTATTGGTGCTTCCATGCTCACGGTCTTTCCAGAGTCGGAACTGTACAGTGAGATACTCCGCGGAAGCTGGCACGAGGAAAACGAAACGGAAAAGCTGGAGGAAATGAAGCTGCTTATAAAAAGCCTTGACATAAACGTTCATTTTGCCGCTCTTGGCGCTTCAAACCTACTGAATATACAGGGAAAGCTTCCACGCGATAAAACGGCACTTACCGCAGCTATTGACGAGCTTATATCTACCTTCGGCGAGGATCGCCTGAGAGAATACCGAACCTCTCTAAGGCAGCTTTAAGCCCGAGGAATATCTCGGCACATACGCAATTAAAAAAGGAAACGGAAAAACTATCGCTCCTCACATGTCAAACTTTTAAAATTAATGCGAAAGAATATAGTAGGATTTGAAAATGCAAATAATGCAACGGAAGAAAGACAACAAGCAGACATGGTAAACAAAAGTTTTTACATAAATTATGAGTATGTACCAAAGCTCTTTAACAGGCTGAAAGCCGCCCATTAACGGGCGGCTTATAAAACTATATGGTTGATTGGCTTAGCCGTTCTGTGCAGCTCTTTTCTTTGCCTCGATATCCGCAAGAGCGTCCTTACGGGAGAGGTTTATTCGTCCCTGCTGGTCTATCTCAATCACCTTAACGATTATTTCGTCACCGATGGAAACAACGTCCTCAACCTTTTCAACGCGCCTGTTCTCCAGTCTGGAAATATGAACCAAGCCATCCTTGCCGGGGGCTATCTCAACGAACGCGCCGAAATTCATTATGCGCACAACCTTGCCCTTGTAAATAGCGCCGATCTCGGGCGGATTAACAATAGTGTCGATGACCTGAACGCAAGCTCTCGCCTTCTCCATGTCAACGCCGCAGATAAATACATTGCCTTCTTCGTCAATGTCGATTTTGACATCGAAATCAGCACAGAGCTTCTGGATAACCTTTCCGCCCGTTCCGATAACGTCGCGTATCTTGTCAACGGGTATCTTGGCTGAAAGCATCTTGGGAGCGTACTTGCCGACCTCTTTGCGGGGTTCGGGGATAGCCTTGAGCATTATCTCGTCAAGGATATAGTTGCGCGCCTTGTGAGTGGTCTCAAGCGCGTTTTTGATTATCTCGGGAGTAAGACCGTCAATTTTAAGGTCCATCTGAATAGCCGTGATACCTTCATGAGAACCTGCAACCTTAAAGTCCATATCGCCGAAGAAATCCTCAACGCCCTGAATATCTACCATTGTCATCCAGCGTTCGCCCTCGGTAACAAGACCGCAGGAAATACCAGCAACGGGCTTTTTGATAGGAACGCCCGCGTCCATGAGCGCCAACGTAGAGCCGCATACCGAACCCTGCGAGGTGGAGCCGTTGGAGGAAAGCACCTCGGAAACCAGTCTAATCGCATAAGGGAACTCCTCAACCGAGGGGATAACGGGAACAAGTGCCCTCTCCGCAAGCGCGCCGTGACCTATCTCACGCCTGCCCGGTCCGCGGCTTGCCTTGGTTTCGCCAACGGAATAGGAGGGGAAATTGTAGTGGTGCATATAACGCTTGCCATCTTCTTCATCCAGACCCTCCAGCTTCTGTGAGTCGCTTACCGGACCAAGCGTGCATATCGTCATTACCTGCGTCTGCCCTCTTGTGAACAGACCCGAACCGTGAACTCTCGGCAGCATGCCTACCTCCGCAGCAAGCGGGCGAATCTCGTCCAACTTTCTGCCGTCAACGCGTTTGCCGTCATCAAGCAGCCAGCGGCGTACAACGAACTTCTGCAGCTTGTAAAGGCACTCGTCAAGCATCGCGGTCTGCTCGGGGTATATCTCGTCAAATTTCGCATGAACGTCGTCAACTATGGGCTTCAGACGCTCCTCGCGGATATTCTTGTCATCGGTATCAAGCGCGTATCTTATCCTGTCAATGCAGAATTCCGACACCGCGTCAAACATATCGTGGTCAACATCTTGGCTTTCAAAGGCAAACTTGGGCTTGCCGATCTGTGCCTGAATATCCTTTATAAAGGGAATAAGGGACTTTGTTATCTCCTCGTGCCCCGCCATGATAGCCTTGAACATCACGTCGTCGGAAACCTCGTTCGCGCCCGCCTCTATCATTACCACCTTGTGCTCCGAAGAAGCAACGGTAAGCGTGAGGTCGGTTCTTGAACGCTGCTCCAAATCGGGCATGAGAACTATCTCGCCGTCCACCAGACCTACGCTGATGCCGCCGATAGGTCCATTCCACGGTATATCAGAAATAGAAACCGCGATCGAAGCGCCTATCATGCCCAGTATCTCGGGCGAGCAGTCAGGGTCAACAGCCAGCACGGTCATGGTGATAGCTACGTCGTTGCGCATATCCTTGGGGAACAGGGGGCGCATGGGACGGTCAACCACACGCGAGGTTAGAATAGCTTTCTCGGAGGGTCTGCCCTCTCTCTTCAGGAATCCGCCTGGTATCTTGCCCACGGAATAGAGCTTCTCCTCATAATCTACCGAAAGCGGAAAGAAATCCACACCGTCGCGGGGCTTTGCACTCGCTGTAACGTTTACCATAACAACGGTCTCGCCATACCTTACCCAGCATGAGCCGTTAGCCAGTCCGCAGACCTTACCCGTTTCAACGGTAAGCTCTCTGCCCGCGAACATTGTTTTGAACACCTTGTAATTTTCAAACATTTGTCTTTTTCCTTTCTGTTTTGTAGCGTTGTGTTCAAAGGCACAGACGGACTTCAGCAATAAAGTCAGCCGCCGCTTTTCGCGGGAGCTCAGTTTAATGCCGCAGCGCTGCGCCCTTGAAATTAATCTCGGGGTAAAACAAGCGGGCAGATTATGCAAATTTGCGCAATGCTGCCCGATTATTTCCGAAAAATTACTTACGGATACCCAGCTTTGCAATAATTGCGCGGTAGCGTTCGATATCCTTCTTCTGCAGGTAATTGAGAAGGTTTCTTCTGTGTCCTACCATCTTCAGCAGACCGCGTCTGGAGTGGTGATCCTTCTTGTGAACCTTGATGTGCTCGGTAAGCTCGTTTATCCTCTTGGTGAGGATAGCGATCTGTACCTCGGGAGAACCCGTGTCCTTCTCGTTGAGGCGGTTAGCCTCGATAACCGCTGTTTTTTCTTCTTTTCTTAACATAGTTACACCTCATTAAAATTTATTCCGCGATCAAAGCAGGGGGATATGGTGTTTCTCCTGTCGGAGCAAAATCCGCGAAGCCTTGAAATCGGTATCGTTACGCGTGTATGCATGACCGCATAACGTTATTATTATATCACAACCCGAAGGATTTGTAAATAGGTTTTTGATTTTTTTGAAAATTTTTATGCTTGGATAAATGTCGGATATCCTGCTGAAACAGCTCCGCCTTTATGGCAGGACTGCCCAGACTGTATATAAAGGTTGACCAAGGGCGAATTATTTAAAAAAATTTCAAAATTTCCGTTAGTCATACTCCGTTACGCTTCGCTTCACTCCGCATGCCTAACGGAAACCGCGCGCATTTGCGTTCGCAAACGCGGTTTTACGCAAACTTCAACGTAATGCTTTAGCCAACCACATTGTCGTTGCGTAAAACTCTGCGACTTTTTAAAATTTAATGCGCCGACATTGCGTGGCAAATAGGCTTTTTCTACAAGTTGACAGTCCCGCTTTTATGGCGGGACTGCTTTTTATTTGGCTGTAGTTTTGCATTTCTCCGTAAACCTTGGGAAAAGCCGTTGAATCAGCAGATATAACAGATACCCGATAACCGCGCCCAATGTGTTGCAGATAAGGTCGTCTATATCGCCGCCTCTGCCGGTAAAAATCTGAGTAAGCTCTATTACAAAGGAGAATATAAATCCGGCAAGAAATGTCTTAAAGAAACCGGCACGCTTCCATACAAACGGAAGCGCCAATCCGAACGGCACAAACAAAGCGACGTTTTCAAGAAGATGTATTGCTTCACCTGCGCTTAGGATATATTTGTCCGCGATAAGCCAGACGAATAGCGGCTTAACATTCCAGTCGAAGCTGTAGGGATCGGGTCTTGCTTCCCATTTGCCGTACGCCGCCGTTTTCCAGAATTTCCACCAGAAATCATAGGGCATCAAAACAAAGGTCGAAATAAACGAAAGCCAACACACCGAAAGCAGTCGGATAGTTTCATTAAGGCGGCACTGCCTGCGCTTTGCCTTAAAATCTTTTCCGAATTTCCGTTTATGCCACGTTCTGCGTATTAACCAATAAGTCAACGTGATAACAATAACAGCAGGCAACACAAATATGACAGTGTCAAGACTGCCGGTTTCGTATTTGACCCAATCGTAAAATTGCTTAAGCAGGTTTTTAATTGCGTTCATCAGCGGTTATCGTTCCTCCGTGCTATAAATTTTCCGCAGCATTATGTGAAAAAGGACCTTGCTACATTTAATTATACATTTTTTCCTTGAAAAGTCAATAGCTTTATAATGCAGTCTGTATATAAAGGTTGATCTAAAGCTAATATAAAATATTTTCAAAATTTCCGCTAAGCATACTCCGCTTCACTTCATTCCGGAAGTTTTGCGCAAATTGTAACAAATTGCCATAAGGCAAAACCTCCATGTTGCGCAAAACTTGGCATGCTTAGCGGAAACCGCGCGAGTTTGCGTTCGCAAACGCGGTTTTACGCAAACTTCAACGTAATGCTTTAGCCAACCACATTATCGTTGCGTAAAACCCTGTGACTTTTTGAAATTTCATGCGTCGGCATTGCGTTGTCAATAGGCTTTTTCTACGGGCTGTTTAATAATGCTTACTTTGCCGATGCACTTTAAAAAGAAAGATTTTTTAAAACCGCTTGCAAAAATCCTGCAAATGTAGTATAATACAAATAATAAATTACAGCTTGATAAACCGGGATTTGCCCGACAAATTCCCGTTTGTGGGGAAAATACAGGAAAGGGATTGTTGAAAGGCGGGTTTGTTTATGTATGAAAGAATGTTAAATAAGCAGGCTGTTCCAAGCATTAAGGAAATGACAGAATGCTGCGGAGAAAATGCGGAACTGTTCACGCTGCTTAATGAGTGGCTATGCAATGAATATACTACTGAACAAAAAGTTGTTTTTCCCTATGGCAATAAATACGGCTGGTGCATTTCCCATAAAAAGAAGAAAAAGCTGTTGTGCAATATTTTTGCGGAAAACAATTCTTTTACAGTTATGATGAGGTTATCAGACAGGCAATACGAATCGGTATATGGAGATTTGCGGGAATATACGCAAAATCAAATAGACAACAAATATCCTTGTGGCGACGGCGGCTGGATTCATTATCGAGTTACATGCAAAGAGCATTTTGATGATGTAAAAAAACTGTTAGCTGTCAAATGTTCATAATAATTCTATCAGATTGAAAATTGTAAGCTGAGGGTGTTATCGTGACCCGTTGTGTAAATAACATTGGAATTGATTTTACAGCGTTGTCAATTCTGGTTTGTCGGGATAAGTTTTACGATCATACAAATTTTAATTTACCGTTTAAGGAGTTCTGACCAATGATGATAAGGCTTCTTTCCGAATATGACGACCCGCTCGCGTTAAGCCTTGTTTACGAGGAAAGCTGGAAGCACGCCTATAAGGGCATTATACCGCAGAATTATCTCGACAGTATTCCGCATGGGCGCTGGGCGGAGGCGGCAAAAGCGGAGGGCAGGCGCTCGCTGGTTCTGACGGATGGAGCGCGCATTGTCGGAACGTCCTGCTGCTGCCGTTCCAGACTGCCCGAAATGCATGATTGGGGCGAGATAGTTTCAATTTACCTGCTTCCCGAATATATGGGAAAGGGTCACGGCGGAGAACTGCTTGCGGCAGCGATAAACCTGCTTAGGGATATGGGCTTTAATGATATTTTCCTTTGGGTTCTTGAGGAAAATGTCAGCGCCCGCGGATTTTACGAGAAGATGGGCTTCGAGCCGAGCGGGAGATATCTTGACGATAATATAGGCGGTAAGGCGGTGCGGGAAATGCAGTATTGCCTGACCGACGTTAAATAAAAGGAGCGCCTATGAACAATGATTTTTTTGATTGGCTTAAGGTACTGTACGCGGCAGACAGCTTAGAGGGAGTCACGGATGAGGAAATCGGTTATATGAGAGAGCTTTTCGGGGCGCTGCCACGGGTCGTTGAGGACTTCTACCGTAAAGCTGCTCGCAGTGACGTGCTTCACCATGGACAGGATCATTGGCTGCTGCCGGAGGATTTCAAAAAAAGCGAATGGCTTCGCAAGTCGGACTGTCTTATACTGCTGAATGAAAATCAGGGCGTGTTCCGCGCAGGAATACGGCGGGAAGACCTTGCAAAGAACGACCCGCCCGTATATATCACCGATGACGACAAGAAGTGGAAGCTCTGTGCCGACAGCACAACCGAGTTTTTGTACGCGATGATGGCTTATGAGGCGGTTTTTTCATATGAATATTTCCCCGAAGAATTTTACTGCATAACCGAAAAGGAACTTGCGGAGCTGGACAGAAAACTGACAAGGCTGCCATATGAGGTGCACGGTTGGTTTGGCGAAAGGCTCTTGCTGTTCAGCAATGCGGAAGATAATATGGTTCAGGTTATGGATTTGGGCGGCGGAGATTTGCAAATGCTCTTCGGCGCGGCTACCGAGGAATCCTATCTTGAAATAATGGGTGTTGTTGAAGGAATAGGAGAACCCCTTTAACGGTAAGAGGCTGTAAATAATTGAGAAGATAAGAGACTGAGAGAAAAGATAAGCGTACCGCCCAAGCATGATTTTTCCGCAAGCCGCCGCGCGGTCAACACGAAGCGGAGAAATGACCGCGCAGCGAAATAGCTACAACAGTGCAAAGCGTTGTTGTATCATTACGAAAAACTCTTTTAAATAAGGAGATTAAAATGAAAGACGATTTATTGCAACGAATAGAGAAGCTGATACCTCAGTTTTCAAAAAGTCAGAAGCTAATTGCGGGCTATATTCTGGAGCATTACGAAAAGGCGGCGTATATGACGGCGCTCAAACTCGGCAATGCGGTGAACGTCAGTGAATCAACTGTGGTTAGATTCGCGATAGAACTTGGATATGAGGGTTATCCGCAGCTTCAGCGCTCTCTGCAAAGCCATATAAAAAACAGGCTGACATCGCTTCAGCGCATGGACGTGGCAAGGAACAGAATAGGCGATATGGACCCCGTAGAGGTTGTGCTGACACAAGATATAGACAAAATAAGGCGCACTATCGGAGATGTGAACAGAGAGGATTTCTCCGCGGCGGTGAACGAGATAATATCAGCAAGACGGATATATATACAAGGCGCGATGTCATCAAGTATACTTGCGCGGTTCATGCATTATTATTTAAGGCTTATTTTGGATAAGGTGACACTTATAGGCTCGGTTGGGACGAGCGAAATATATCAACAGATGCTTCATATAGGCGAGGGTGATCTATTGTTAGCGATGTCCTTCCCGCGTTATGCCTCAGGAACCATTCAAGCGTGCAGATTTGCAAGGGACAGCGGTGCGAAAATCATTGCTATTACAGACAGCGAAAACTCACCCCTTACGCCGCTGGCGGATATATCTCTGTATGCTTATTCGGATATGGTGTCGTTTGTGGATAGTCTTGTCGCGCCCATGAGCCTAATAAACGCACTGATAGTTGCGGTTTCAGACAGAAACACCGAAAGCGCGGAGCGCAATTTCGAGAAGCTGGAAAGGCTATGGGAAAATAACGGTGTTTATAAAAAGGACGTATGAGGGCAATTTCAAATATTGCGTATAGCTAATAGAAACAAAGCGCCGTTGTTTAGACTGCGTTTAATATTGTTTGTGGCTGTGTGGTATATATGTGTTTAAATTGGGTGAAAGCATGACAGATATAATTGTCATAGGCGGCGGAGCTGCCGGTATGATGGCAGCGATATCCGCGGCAGAAAGCGGTGCGGAAGTCGCTATAATAGATGGAAACGAGCGTCTTGGGCGAAAGCTGGGTATAACGGGCAAAGGAAGATGCAATTTAACAAACGATTCGGAAATTGACGAATTTATGAGGAACATACCTCGTAACCCCGGCTTTATGTACAGCTCATATTCGGCTTTTAATGCCCAAGATACTATGAGATTTTTTGAGGGGCTTGGAGTGCCGCTTAAAACTGAACGCGGCAGGCGCGTATTTCCCGCTTCGGATAGGGCGGGAGATGTTGTTAGAGCGCTTACCGGACGCATACAAGAGCTTGGGGTAAAGGTTGTACGCGACAGAGCGACAAGTCTTATTACAGAAAATGGGCGCTGCAAGGGCGTTGTGTGCCGAAAGAGGCAGTATAAAGCCCAAGCGGTCATTCTCGCAACAGGGGGAATGTCATATCCGCTGACAGGCTCTGACGGAGCGGGATATGAACTTGCAAGGCAGGCGGGACACAATATAGTCGCTCCCGTTCCCTCGCTTTCCGCTTTGATAACGGAACAGAAATGGGTTGGCAGCGCTGAGGGGCTGAATCTTAAAAATATCTCAATGCAGCTGCTTGATAAGCAAAGCGGCAAGAAAATATATGAGGACTTTGGGGAATTGACATTCACATCGGACGGCATATCTGGTCCTACCGTTTTAAGCGCGTCAGCGCATATCCCCAAGCAAGAGCGCGGGAGATATGAAATAAAAATTGATCTTAAACCCGCGCTTTCCGAAAAGCAGCTTGACACACGCATACTTCGTGATTTTTCGGAGCGCAGGGGCGATCGCTTTGACAATAGCCTCCGCGGACTGCTGCCCGCTCAGCTTGTGGGAACGGTTGTGGCGCTTTCGGAAATATTGCCTGAAAAAAAGGTTGACGAGATTACCAAAGATGAGCGCAAGCGTCTTGTTCGGCTGCTTAAGGGTATCACGCTGGGAATTGAAGGATATCGCCCTATTGAAGAAGCAATTGTAACCCGCGGCGGCGTTTCAGTAAAAGAAATATTCCCTAAAACACTTGAGAGCAAGCTGTGTGAGGGTCTGTATTTTGCGGGAGAAATAATCGACGTTGATGGATATACGGGCGGATTTAATCTCCAAATAGCCTTTTCTACGGGAAGGGCAGCTGGTCTGGCAGCTGCGAATGAGAAAAATAATACACGGCAATAGTATATCAATTGCCGTGTAATACATTATATAAGGTGTTGACCTAAGAATTTTTTATTTAAAATTTTTTGACCCGCCTTAGTCAGAAACACTTCACGCAATTTCGTGCAAAATGCAGCATACCTTTTTAAGTCTTTACTTCATTCTTGCGTAAAACCTTGCTCCGTAATGCTGAATTAAACTCTTTCAAAAATTTTCTGCATCAACACCGTATAGCGATAACTTTTTTACAAACTGAATCAAGACCACCAGCTATACTGGTGGTCTTGACTATAATAAACTTATTTTCTATTATCTATAAATTACATCTCAATTACGATATCGTTCTCAGCTTTAAGAACGCTGTCAAGAATGAGCTTGCCCTCAATTTTCTCGCCGTTTACGGTAACACCCTTTACGCCATGCTCGCTGCCATTGGGATTCTTGACGGTAACGTGCAGACGCTTGCCACGGAATGTCTTGTCCATGGTGAATTCCTTCCACTCGGAGGGGATAGACGGATCGATTACTATACCCTTGGTTTCGGGATTAAGACCGAGAATTCCCTCGGTAGTTCCCACCATAACCGTCGAAGCGGTACCTGTCAGCCAATGAACATGCGCCCTGCCTGCAAATGGGCTGTCCTTGCCCTCGACAAACTGACCGTATACATACGGCTCAAGCACTCTGTGCTCTGCGTTGTCGTTGTAGGTTGCGGGAGCCGCCTCCGTCCAGTACTTGTAGGCGCGGTTTCCGTGACCCAGTTTGCTCTCCGCAAGTATCAGCCAGCCCTGCGGCTGCGAGAATATACCCGCATTCTCCTTGGTGCATCTGTTGAAGCACTGCATAAGAGCACCGTCAAAGCCGTGCTCAACGTAGGGCGGATACATTACCATAGCGCCGTAAGGTGTGTTAAGTTCACGCTCAACGCTGTCCATAGCCTTTTCGCCCTGCTCCTTGGTAGCAAAGCCAGAAATTACAGACCATGATTGCGGATTGAGCCACATGGAAGCCTCGGGGTCGGTGCGCTGACCTATGACAGTTCCGTCTTCCTTGTAGCCGCGTATCCATCTGTCCTCGTTCCAGCAGGCAGCCAGGATTTCGTCCAGCTTGGTCTTTATTTCGTCAAGGTACTTGATATACTCGGCGTCGTTTTTCTCCTCAGCGTAGGTGCGCAGTATCTTCACCGCGTATACAAGCTGGAATGCCACGAATGTGGATTCGCCTTTCTTGCCCAGACGCAGGCAGTCGTTCCAGTCCGCGTGCAATCCCGCAGGCATACCGTGATTTCCGAGGTTGTTCATGGAGAAAGAGATGGCTCTCTTGAGGTGGTCGTAGACAGTACCCTTTTCTCCGTCATTAGCGTAGAATATCTCCTCGTCAAGGAACGCGCTGTCTCCGCTTTCGGAGATATACTTGTAAACCGTCGGGAACAGCCACAGTGCGTCGTCCGCGCGGTAGCTGGGGTGACCCGTTTCCTTTACATATTCGGGGTCGTCAGGAGTATTCTCATGACCCGCATTGTGGGTATATTTTACAAGAGGCAGACCGGCGCCGTTTGTTACCTGAGCGGAAAGCATAAACTCGATCTGCTTCTTCGCCATCTCGGGGGCGAGGTGGATTATGCCCTGAATATCCTGCACGGTGTCACGGTATCCGAAACCGTTTCTCAGTCCGCAGTACTGGAACGAAGCGGCTCTTGACCAGATAAAGGTGATAAAGCAGTTATAAGCGTTCCATGTGTTCACCATATTGTTGAAGTTTGCGTCGGGAGTGTTTACCTGAAGATTGTTCAGCTTGCTGTGCCAGTATTCCTTAAGCTCCGCAAGCTCTTTCTCGACCACGCCTGCCTCGTTGTACTTTGCAATTATCTCCTTAGCGATATTTTCAGGTCTCTGACCGAGAAGATATGTCAGCTCCTTTGTTTCGCCGGGCTGAAGAACGATATCGCTCTGTAGCGCTCCGCAGGAGTTGGTGTTGTAGTTAAGATCGCCCTTAAGCCCATCTTCGATTCCCTTGGGGTTTGCGTAGCTTCTGTAAGAGCCGACAAACGCGTCACGGTCGCCGCAGTAGGCGGAAACCTCTGCTCTCGCAAGACCGAGGAAGCGCTCATTGTTGGGGTTCTTGAACACCTCGTTCTGCTTCTGCTGGATAAAATTGCCCTTAAAATAAGTTCTTGTAATGAACAGGGTATACTGAAGGTTCACCTGATCCTGCTCATAGTTGTTGTCGTTTACAAATTCGCAGTATCCCGTAACCGAAAGCTTGCGGGGCTTGGAGTCGGTGTTCGTCACCTTTGCAGCCCATACCTCATAGGTAGCGTCTTTGGGAACGTAATAGGTCACCTCGGACTTGATGCCCTTATACTCCGAAGTAATAACGGTATAAGCCGTACCATGGCGGCATTCACTCTTATAGCTGTCCAGCGGCTTGCATACGGGTGCCCACGATGCCGACCAATACTCTCCGCTTTCGCTGTCCTTAAGGTAAACGTATCGTCCGGGCTGATCATTCGCTACGCTGTTGAAGCGATAGCGGATAACGCGTCCGTTTGCTCCCGACTTTACAAAGCTATATCCTCCCGCGTTGTTGGAAATGATAGCGCCGTATTCGGGCGAACCGAGATAGTTAGCCCATGCCGACGGCGTATCGGGACGGGTGATAACATACTCCTTTTTCTGTTCGTCAAAATGTCCGTAATTCATGCTCTTGATCCTCCTGTTAGATAGTAAGAATTTCCCGAAGCGGAATGCGTTCTCGTTTCCCATATGCCGCAATTCGCGCAAAAAGGTTTTTGCTTCCCGCCTCTTATTTTCTTATCCCTATTATACCATTTAAACGTTTACATTACAAGGGCGGTTTTTTACATAAATTTTTCCTCGCTATTTTGTGCATTATCTACAAAACGATAAAACATGGCAAGAATGCTTATGCGGACTTATCCGAGCGCATGGTGCGGTAAATCATTTGCGCTCCAAGCGTTTTAAAACCTGTTAACACCATATGTCGAAAATATAAAATAAGGGCACCTCCAAAACCTTATTCGAGCTAAAATTGTTGAGGCATGCCGCCTGCACCATCAGACATTATCGCAAAGAATAAAGCCTTGTTTTGTCAGTTTTCGCTGAAACCGGCGCACCTTGCCAATTATGGCTTTTTAAAAAGGTTTTAAAGATGCTCATAATACAAAAATAGTTTTGGGTGGACAATTTTATATACAGACTGGAGCGTTAATGTTAAATACTGCCCCAGTCTGTATA
>CAJTMU010000013.1:19642-26277 GCA_910577365.1 uncultured Oscillospiraceae bacterium
ATAAAGTGTTGATCTAAATCGAATTATATAAATTTAAAATTTTCCGCGGCCCGCCTGAGTACGCAGCGCTCCGCTTCGTTGCGTGATGCGTACTCAGACTCTCGCAAAAAATCTCCTGCGTCAACATTGCATTTTGACAACTTTTTTTACAAATTACGGCATTATTTGTCATTAACGCCTTTAAAATCCTTGAAGCTTCTGATATACATATCAGAATATTTAGAGCAGTCACCCTCCGAAGCGGATTGTCTGTCATACACGCCGACGACATAAAATCCCGCATCATGAGCCGTTTTGGCACAATACTCAGCATCCTCGAACACGGCGCATTCCGGCACCGTAGCTCCCAATCTCTCGGCGGCAGCAAGATATATATCGGGCTTGTTCTTGAACGCGCCTATCTCAAAGCAATCAATGTAAAATTCCATATACTCCATAAGCCCCGATCGCTCCAGAAACGGCTGTGAAACGTTCCGTGCCGTGGCACTGGCTATACAGCACTTTATGCCTTGCCGCCTCGCCTCCTTAAGCGCCTCAATAACTCCCTCTTTCAATATTATGGTATTGGCGTAGTGTTCTCTCATATGTTCATATACGCTATTCATCGGATCTGCGTCTTTCGGCGTCGTCAAATGCACATATTCCGTTTCTCCTCGCCAGTAGGTCATGCTGTCGCATAACGTTCCGTCCATATCAAATATGTAAAATTTAACCATTTTTCATCTCTCCTTACTTTGATATTATAATATAATTTTATGGTTTTGTCAATCTTTCGCGCGTAAATGGCAGTGTTCGGAAACGAGCATACAGTTGCTGTAAATTTACTGATAAACAGCGCTTGAAAAATATAAAAAAATTTTCGCCAAACTTACAAAAGTTGTTGA
Organism: uncultured Oscillospiraceae bacterium; assembly: GCA_910577365.1. Lineage (GTDB taxonomy): Bacteria > Bacillota > Clostridia > Oscillospirales > Ruminococcaceae > CAG-115. The sequence goes on from CAJTMU010000013.1 coordinate 20,527, forward strand.
AAATGTGTTTTTAATATGTTATAATATACTATACATACAAAAGTAAATATATTTTCTTTGTTGTAAATGATGTTTCTGATGTTCAGCCGACAAAGGATTTATCGGCTGCATTTTCCCGCTACTTAAAAACTTCCGAGGAGGCACGCGATGGATTGCGCATTATGGCTGAATAAGCATAAGATATATTCGGCGGACGAAATTCCCCTTTATCCCGATATCGCGTCTTTAAGAGGCTATTACCTCGGCGGAAGTCTTGAAAAGTGGCTTCGCGAACATAACGGAGAGGGTTACGCAGATAAACTTGCCGCATTGAGCTGTGATGATAAAGATTTAAATAACGCTTTGGCGGAGATTTTCGGAGGCGGGTCTTCTGTTACGCTTAAAGAAATGCGCGGCGGGCTTTCCGAAACGGAATTTCAGTTTTTCTTTTCGGAATACGGCAGTTATCCATGCGGTTCATATGGCAGCTACCGCTTTGGCTCGCTTAATGCTGGCTCATTCCGTTTCGGAAGCTTTCACGAATGGGAATGGGAGTGGCTCTTCCGTTACGGGTCTTTTGGAAGCCGTCATTTCGGCTCATACCGTTTTGGCAGTTTTTACGAGTGGGAATGGGAATGGATTTTCCGCTATGGAGCATTTGGCAGCTACCGCCTCGGTTCATTTCGCTATGGCAGCTTTCACGAATGGAAATGGGAGTGGCTTTTCGGAATCGGATCATTCGGTAGTTATCGTTTTGGTTCATTTGGGTATGGCAGCTTCGGTTCATATAAGGGATTTCCTTTGACGTTCGATCCCAAAGCTCCATTTTGGATTCAGGACGGCCTGGACGAATATGACAGGATAATGCTTCTTAATCTGGTAAACTGTCCTTTAAATCGCTACGGATATGGGATTCACAACATTTGATTTTGCGGCAGACTTTATGTTTCTGCCGTAATTTATTTCATGGTATATTTTCCGAAAAAGGAAGGGAGGAATGCTCCTTAAGTGGGAGCAAAGTATGGACGCGCTGCATATAATTTCTACCGCCCCCTTTTTCGCGAAGGGCGGCAAACAGTTCCGCACAGAGGATTTTGACTTGTACTGTACGGCGCTTTCTGCGCTGGCGTGGCGTAAAAACAACGGAAAAATCTCGCTTTATACCGACAAAAAGGGAGAGGAATACTATTATTCCCTGAAACTTGACGTTTTATGGGACGATATATGCGTATGTATTCCCGAAGATTTAGAGGGTATAGACCCTATAATGTTCTGGGCGGGCGGAAAGCTGTTTGCCCTGCGAGAAACAAACGCGCCGATTGTAATGATCGACACGGATTTTATAGTATGGGAGCCGCTGAAATTCGGGCGGGAGCTTATCGCGGCGCACCGCGAGGAATTGTCGCCCGATATTTATCCGCCTATTGGATATTTTAAAACGTGCGGTCACGTTCTGCCTGATTTTAACGAAAGTGTATTGCCGCTTAACACCGCATTTTTGTACCTGCCCGACAATGATTTTAAAGAGTTTTACACTTCCCAAGCGATAGCTTTTATGAAATCCTCTGAGAATACCGGAGATGTTCTTCGTTATATGGTTTTCGCCGAGCAGCGGATGGCGGCAATGTGCGCTGAATACACGGGAGTTCCTGTTAAAACCCTGCTTGACAAGGACAATCTTTTTTTTCCGCAAAGTGCCTTTACGCACTTATGGGGTGCAAAACAGGCAATGCGAGATAATCCCGCATTGCGTGAAGATTTTCTTAAACGATGCCGTGTACGTCTGAAAACCGAATTTCCGGAATACGGCTATATAGCGGATATTATTGATAAACAAAACTAAAAATTTGGTCATACAGTTAATGTTAGCCGCTGAAATTGCTTTTAAAAATGCTCTTTTATTTTTTTATGTTTTATATTGGTTAATTTTGTTATCTATAATATATGCGGTCGCATCTTTTATCAGAGCGACCGCATAATTTAAAGACAAAAAAACTCGAAAAACAGAGAGTTATAAGTTGGACTTTACATAATTGCATCAATGGTTTTTGTATGATAAAATAAGGTCAAAAACCTCGCTGAAATCGGCATTTTTGGCGGCGTATCTATCAAGAACTCTATTGTTGTATAAATCCTCTGCTATTGTTCGTGCCAACGGGCAGTCGGCTGTAAAGCACTCTATAACCGTTTTACCCGAATGACTTTCGTCGATTCGCTTAAGCTCATAATATATCTGCATTGTAAGCTGAACAAGCTCCGTGTCACCACCCTCAAATATAACATCAATATTTTTTGATTTTATGTAGCGGCTGAAATCCCGATAATGGACCGCGCCGCAGTAACCGTCCCTCGCCGCCGCACGGAGTCTGCGCAGACCGCTCATAACAAGCGTTCCCATGCACATCGGACATGGCTCCATGCAGGCGTAGAGGGCAAAGCCGCGAAAATCAGGATATTTTTTTGTGTCAAGACGAAAAAGGCAGTCGGTTTCAGCATGGGCTATCCGACGGTTTCCCCCGGTCAGCTCACCGCGCCTGTTTCTTCCAGTGCATATTATAGTGCCGTTTTCATCACATATTGCTGCTCCTATCGGCACTGAACCCCGTTTAAACGCCTCCCAGCCCTCCGCGAACGCGGCTTGCCACACCATAGAAAGATCGCTCCACATAACATACCTCCATAATGTCTGCGGAAAAGGCTGCTTTGCGTCCATATAAGCCCAAAGCAGTCCACCGAATATCAATCGTTCAGAAAATAAATCACCTTTCCCACATCGCGGGTCTCGTTGATTGCGTGCTGCATACGGTCGAAAAGCTCTGAATATCGCACGTTTCTGCTGATGCTGAGCGGTATTGCCCCTACACGAAGCGAAAGAGGTATCATCTGCCCCTCAAACTCGACGCTCTGGCCGTTAAGGGAAATGACTCTTTGTGCGGTTTCTTCAACCTTTTCCTTGTCAGAAAGCCCTGTAATCAAAGCAAATTCGTCGCCGCCTATCCGAAACGCAGTCATAGTTTTATCAGCCGCCGCGTCAACGCGATGGAATGCCTCGCGAATAACGCTGTCGCCCGCAGTTCTGCCATAGCTTTTGTTTACGCCATCAAATTTCACTATGTCGAAGCATAGAACAAACGTATCTCCGCCCATAGCTTTAAGCTCGTCGTAAAGCTCCGAAATATCGACCTTTCTTCCCATATAAACTCCTCCTTCAAGCATTTGCTCGTCAGGAATTATCCGCGGAAAAAGTCCCGTTGAGCGCCAATGTTCCTTGAACTTCGATGGAGTAACACCCCAGAACCTGAAAAAGGCTCTTAAAAATACCTCGGGGGAGTTATACTGGTATTTCATCGCGATATCCGTCAGCGTCATATCCGTGCGGACAATATCCTCCGCGCTGCGCGTCAGCCGCCTCTTGGAGATATACTCTTTCAGACTTGTGTGAGAGCAGTACCGCCACACCTTTTGCAGAGCAGACAGTGAACAGTAGCACGCTGCCGCTATATCTTCCTGAACTATGGGACTGCAAAGGTTGCCCTCAATATAATTTATCGCGTCAGCAAAAATACAGAAATTCTTCATACTCCACCTCCCAATCCGGATTGCGCGCTTTCCGTAATTGTATTATAGCACAAATCAAAATTATTGTCTTGATTATTTGAGCATAATTTTCGATGAAAAAGGGGCAAACGCCGCATACAGCTCAGCTTATAGAAAAAGTTATTGCAACACAATGCTGACGCAGGAAATTTAAATAATTCAGCTTAGAGCAAGGCTTTATATACATACCGGCACAAGGACGGTATGTATATAAAGTCTTGCTCTAAGCTGTTATGCTTTTAAGTTAAGTTGAAGATAAGCAAGTGATTTAAAAAAATTTCAAAATTCCCTCAATTACGCTCCACTTCGTTCCGCTCTGCGCGATTGAGGGAACCGGTCAGAATTTGCTTCGCAAATTCTGACACTTTTTGAAATTCAATGCGCTGACATTGAAATGAGATTTTTTAATGGATTGGGGCAAACCGTCGTATTTGGGCAACCAAACCATGCGTCTGACCGCAGTATCAGTGCCGCAAAAATCTTCTCATCTGGCTTTTAAATATTCGCCCATAAGCTCATTGCAGACCTTGCCGCCGCTCAGCAGCTCCTCCGCGGTTTTTTCGTCAAACCATTCGGCACTGTCGACCTCACCTGACAGCGTGAAATCTCCGTGCTCCGCAATTACCGCAAAGCCCGCCATTAGATTGTCGTCGCGTCCAAAATAATAACTTTTAAGGTACTTCACTTCCTTGACTTTAAGCCCTGTTTCCTCCTCGACCTCACGCGCGGCAGCCTCCTCAAGCGTTTCACCGCGCTGAACGTAACCTGCAACGCATACCCAGCGATCCGAAACATATCCCTGCTTTATCAGCGCGAACTGCCCCGCGCCGTCTGTCACAAGGCAGATAACGCAGGGATAGGAGAAGCTGAAAAACGGTCGCCGGCAGCTTCCGCAGTAGGGTACTTCCCCCTCGTCGCCTATCTCCTTTAAAATCAGCTTTTCTCCGCATTGCGGACAATATTTGAATATCATTTCGTCCTCCTTTTTGCTTGTCGACAAATCGTATGGGCGGCGCTATTATACCGAAAAGCCGCTCCATGTCTTTTTCATAGGTTTCCCTCACTTCGCCCAGAAGATTCCCGTAAAATCTGCGGCGTGCTTTCTTCTGCTATTGTCAAGCTCCTTACAAGTCGTACATTACCGCGCTTTATTTCCTCCCGCAGGATAAGCGCGGCAGGGAGTAAGCACAATATCCCGAACGCAGCGTACAGGGCGATATCCGAAGGGCGGAATTTCAGCGGCGAAAGGGCGGGGTAGAAATAGAATATCCCCGCGCCCGCCATGGTCAGTGCGATGCATGATATCCCGCAGATAGCCACCACAAAAAGCACCGCAAGATCTCGGCTCGTTAATCGGTATTCGGAATAGAAACCGCGTCTGCCTGTTCCATATCCGCGGGCTCTCATGGAATCCGCAACAGACATAGCTTCCTCAGCGGAATAGCTCAGTGCGGCGGAGAAAGCACCAAGTTGCTCCCTGAGAGAGACAGCGCGGCGCGCACCCGCAAACTCGGCGGCTCTGCCGATAAAAAGCGGCACAAAGCGTATCGCGCAGCTTAAAACCAGACCCGCGGCAGGGAATATCCTGCCCAGAAGCCATATATATTTGTCGCTTGTCATAAAGCGTACCGCCGCAGCACCCCACATCACAGAAGCTGCCAGCATCGCTCCGAAAGCCGCACCGTACAGCAGAGCTTCCAGCGTAAAAGCGATATCTCCCACAAAGAACAGCGGTGTCGCACCGTTATGGGCAAAAACGGGGTTGGTTATTGCCGCCAGCGCTGCTGTCGCAATCAGCCATGGCGCTCCGCGCATCCGCCCTGACAAAGCCGCAGTCAGCGCCGCACCCAAAAGCGATTCAGCAAGAATTATCGGATTGCGGCTGAATATAGTCATACCTATCACGGAAAAGAAATACAGAAAGCACGGGATAGGGTGAAGCTTTTCAAGCGTTCTCATTGCTGCTCCTTAATATTTGTCCGCAAAATGGCGGTAAAATTCAAACTCTTCGTCCTCGGCGGTTTCCATGCAATGAACTCTCCCAGTTCACTTTTCATCTGCTCATATTTGACAGAAGCTTCTGTATTCCCGAAATATGCTGTATGATCAAAAGCATCGTGTACCCCGACTGTGACAGCACAAACCGTGTTCAGCTCTTTACGGGCGATGCGTGTG
>CAJTMU010000013.1:26287-46659 GCA_910577365.1 uncultured Oscillospiraceae bacterium
GCTGTAAAAATAATTCTCATTCCTGATTATCCTGCCGCCTTCCATTCCGAATTTTCCTTTAGTTTTTCCGTCGTCATACGCGCTCCAACACATCAATGTCACCCCTTAAAATAGCTTCCAAGATACCCTCACATCCCTCTTTCACATCCGAATATGTGCGTTCAAAATCTCCCGTGTACCATGGGTCCGCCACGTCGCCGCTGCGCCCGGTAAAATCCAGAAGCTTGTGTATCTTGTGCTGCGGGTCGCTCCAATAGCGTACCATATTGCGTATGTTGGCGCTGTCCATACCGATTATAAGGTCGTATTCCTCATAATCGCCGCGCATTATCTGTCTTGCCCGCTTGTCGGAGCAGTCTATTCCCAGACGGTTCAACACCTCTCTCGTTCCCCTGTGTACGGGATTGCCAAGCTCCTCTGTCGAGGTTGCCGCTGAAGACACAATAACACCATCAATATCTTGCCTTTTCAGCAAGTCGCGCATTATATATTCCGCCATAGGACTGCGGCAGATGTTGCCGTGGCAGACAAACAGTATACGATACATATTTTATATCCTCCTTAAAATCCAGAAAAACAGTATGGTTTTACATTCTGCCTCAAATAATAGTCATTTAAATGTAAAACTGCCTTGTTGGTAATCCTCTCCGCAATTTTGTTTACTGCCGATGTTTTACCGCCGGCTGTTACTGCGGCAATAGCTATTGTTTTCATCAAATCCCTCAACTTCGACACAAGAACTCGTTTTTCATACCCTTTACAATTATGGCATAATCCAAAAGATATTATGGTATAATTATTCGTTAATGCGAAAATTGAGCTGAGAGCGCATTGTGCAAGCCAAGCTTGAACAAAAGCGTATAACAAACATCCTGCATTTATTATATCACATCTTAGTCTTAAATGCAATGCCATATGATTTGCTGTTTTTAAATAATACCATAACAGGCTATGGAAACGACCCACAAAAAACACACCGTTTTGATAAAAAATGCAAAACGGCAAGCCGCATTTAAAGCGACTTGCCTGAGCTTAACCTAACATTACATTTTCTGTGCTTTACACTTTTATTTAGTCAAATCAATGCTGCGAACCGTATCGCGCACCTTAAGCACAAATGACGGAGAAACCGAAAGCTCGTCGATACCCATTCTGAGAAATGTTTCGGTTAGTGACGTATCCGCGCCAAGCTCTCCGCAAATACCTATCCATGCACCGTTTTTGTGGGCATTTTCGGCAGACATTTCAATAAGCCGCAGGACAGCCTCATGATGTGTGTCGATAAACTGCTCGATATCAGGATTCTGACGGTCGCACGCAAGGGTGTACTGTGTGAGATCATTGGTGCCCACGCTGAAAAAATCCACCATTGGCGCCAGCTTATCGCTTATCAAGGCTGCCGCGGGTGTTTCTATCATAATGCCCAGCTCCACTTTATCCGAAAGCTCGATATTCTGCCCCTTCAGTTCCTCCTTGACCTCGCAGCACAGCGCAAGTATCCTTTCAAGCTCCGAAACGCTTGTTATCATCGGAAACATAATGCCGAGCGTTCCGAAAACCGAAGATCTGTAAAGCGCTCTCAACTGAGTTTTGAAGATTTCGGGGCGAGTAAGGCAAATGCGTATCGCGCGATATCCAAGAGCGGGATTTTCCTCTTTTTTAAGTTTAAAATAATCAACCTGCTTGTCTGCGCCGATATCCAGCGTACGGATAATGACCTTCTTGCCCGCCATGCTTTCAAGAACCTTTTTGTACGCGTTGAACTGCTGCTCTTCGGTAGGATAGTCGCTGTTTTCGAGGTAGAGAAATTCGCTTCGGAACAAACCTATTCCGCCCGCGTCATTTGCGAGAACTTTACCGATATCGCTAACACTTCCGATATTCGCATAAACGTCTATCCTATGCCCGTCAATCGTTATGTTTTCCTTGCCTTTAAGCTCCTGCAAAAGCCTCTTTTTCTCCTCGCCGGCGCGCTGTTTTTCAAGAAGTCTTGCATGGGTTTCTTCATCAGGATTCACAAAAATTTCACCTGTGTATCCGTCGACCATAGCCACATCTCCGTCTTTAATCTCCGCAAGAAATTCATCGCCCACGCCGATTATCGCCGGAATATTCATATTCCGCGCAAGAATGGCGGTGTGCGAATTGGATGACCCGTGCGCTGTTACGAATGCCAGCACCTTATCCTTATCCAATGCCACAGTCTCGCTGGGAGCAAGATCGGAAGCGCATATAATGACCTTTTCATCGGAGGTGATATCCGTCTGTATATTTTCCGAGAGAACATTTATCAGGCGGTTTGAAATGTCACGCACATCCGCCGCACGGGCTTTCATATATGTGTCCTCCATTGCCGCGAACATCTCTGCGAAATTATCCGCTGTAACCGCCACAGCATACTCGGCGTTCACGCTCTGGCTTTCGATTATGCTGTTAATCGACTCGTTGTAATCATCGTCGTCCAGCATCATCTGATGTATCTCAAAAATCGCCGCATTTGCCTCCCCGACTTCCTTAAGCGCTTTGTCGTATATTACCCGAAGCTGCTGTATCGCAAGTGATTTAGCCTGCTCAAAACGTGCCTTTTCTCCATCGGTGTCATCAACATGAATACGCTTTACCGATGCGTCACGCTTTTTGAACACGGAAATTTTTCCGACAGCCACCGCGCCGTATACTCCCTTGCCTTGATATGTTTTCATAATTCCATCTCCCTTCGCTGTCGGCTGTAATAAAGATTTTTTTGTGAATCTGTCTGCACAGACCAATATTGATTTCATTTTCCCCTAAGCTCCGACAGAATCCACGTTCTGCCGGAGCAGGACTATACTGAACGATAACACATATACATTTTTGCAAAAATACGCGCACATTGTTTCGTCAAATCGTCTGCACTATTAATGGCCTTTTGCAAATCCTATATATCGCGGTCATAAATCAGTAGAAATATCAGAGGTTGGTTTTAAAGAACTCCTCCATTGCCGCCGCTGCGGTATCCTCGTCCGCACCCTCTACGGTAATATTCACAGTATCCCCGCACTTGACGCCCATTCCCATAATAGCCATAAGCTTGGTAGCGGCGGCTGATTTTCCGTCCTTTTCAAGGGTAATGGTGCTTTGAAACTCCTTTGCCTTTTTCGCGAGCAGCCCGGCAGGTCTGGCGTGGATCCCTACCTCGTCTTTAACGGTATAGCTGAATGTTTTCATAAAAATGTCCTCCTTAATTGATTTTTATTATTTCGTCGCCTGCCAAAACTTTTCCCTGCGCGGCAGACGTGATTGACGAATATTCGTCTGTATTGCTGATTATAAGCGGAGTAGTAACCTTGCAGCCCTCCGCTTTTATCGCTTCGATATCGAAGCTGATAAGCAGATCGCCTTTTTTGATCTCCTGACCGTCCGAAACATGAGCCTCAAAGTGTTTTCCGCCAAGCTTTACGGTATCTATCCCGATATGCAGCAGCACCTCCGCTCCCTCCGCCGAGAGAATGTTTATCGCATGCTTTGTATCAAAAACAGAATCGACCCTTCCGTCACAAGGCGCATACAGCTTGCCCTCGGTCGGTTCTACGGCAATCCCTTCGCCAAGTATCTTCTGTGAAAACACCTCGTCCTCAACGTCCTCAAGCATGACAACTATGCCGTTTAGGTGCGAGTACATAACTATATTTGCGGTGCTTGATGACGGAGCTGACTGTTCCCGCTTGCGGTCTTCTTCGGTGTGCTTTTCGGAATCGCCGAGAACACTGTCGGGATCGTCGGACTGAGGGGAATCTATAAACGTTTCAAGGTTTGACTTGATAACGGAAACCCTCGGTCCGTAAATGACCTGTACGCCGTTGCCCTTGCGGATAACTCCCGATGCGCCGCTTTGCTTCAGCAGGCTGTCGGCTACCTTTTCAACATCAATTACCGTAATTCTGAGTCTTGTCGCGCAGCAGTCAACGTCGGATAAGTTGCCTTTTCCGCCCAGACCCTTAAGAATGAGCGCGCTTACGATATCAGACGCACCGCCCGAAGATTTGTCGGATTTAGCGGCTTCAACGTCGCTGCGGCGGTAGAGTTTAGGCTCAATATCGTCCGCTTCGCGTCCCGGCGTGCCCAGATTCATTTTTGTGATCATAAAGTAGAACACGAAGTAATATACCACCGCGTAAATCAGACCGACAATGACTATCCATATCCAGTTTGTCTTATGATTGCCCTGAAGGATACCAAACAGCGTAAGGTCTATCGCGCCGCCCGAAAAAGTCATTCCGACGCCTACGTTAAAGATATGCATAATCATATACGACAGACCCGCGAGTACACAGTGCACCGCATACATCAAAGGTGCTACAAAAATAAACGTAAACTCCAGCGGCTCTGTTATGCCTGTGAGCATGGAGGTAAGCGCCGCCGACATCAGCAGACCGCCCACCACCTTTTTCTTTTCGTGTCTTGCCGCTCTGTACATTGCAAACGCCGCCGCAGGCAGGCCGAAAATCATGAACGGGAATTTGCCCGACATAAATCTTGTAGCTGATACCGAGAAAACATCGGTCGATTTGGAAGCAAGCTCCGCGAAGAAGATGTTCTGCGCACCCGTTACGACGTTTCCGTCTATTATCATAGAGCCGCCAAGCTCTGTCTGCCAGAAAGGCATATAGAAAACATGGTGCAGCCCGAACGGGATAAGAGCGCGTTCCAGGGTTCCGTATATCCATGTTCCCGCGTAGCCCGAGTTCAGCACCAGTGTGCCGAGCTTGGAAATGCCGAGCTGAACAAAAGGCCATAAGAAGAACATTATGATACCTACTATCAGATACACAACAGTGCAGACTATCGGAACGAATCTTGTGCCTCCGAAGAACGCCAGCACCTGCGGCAGCTCGATATTGTAAAATTTATTGTGAAGAGCCGCAACACCCAAGCCCACTATGATACCGCCAAAAACTCCCATTTGCAGAGTTGTGATGCCAAGCACCGATGTAGTGGAGTTCGCAGCCATCGCTTCAACCCCGCCGTTAGCCATTATCAAAACGCTTATCGCAGTGTTCATTACAAGATAGGCGATAGCTCCCGAAAGCGCCGCAACCTCTTTTTCCTTTTTCGCCATGCCTATGGCAACGCCCATCGCAAACAGCAGCGCAAGGTTGTCGAAAACCGCGCTTCCCGTTCTGCTCATTATGTCGAGAACGGTATACAACACCCCGCCCTCATAGATAATACCGCCGAGATTGTAGGTTTCGATTGTAGTCGGATTTGTGAACGAACTGCCTATTCCAAGCAGAAGACCAGCCACCGGCAGCAGCGCTATCGGAAGCATAAAAGAACGACCAACACGCTGCAAAACGCCAAATACCCTATCTTTCATACAAACGCCTCCTTTAAATAAAAATATATTTTATTACCGCTTGGTACCGTCAGCGATAACATTAACGTTTTATTGACTGCCTATCTTTCTGAGATGGATAGCAAGAGTAAGCAACTCATCTTCAGTAAGCATTTTCGAGTAGTTTTTCATGATATGGTCGCGCAAACACTTTGCGCATCTGTAATATTTTTTGAATTTAAGCTGAACAAGCGATAGTATATCTTCATCGCGGCTAAGCACATTCGGCAGTTCCTGCGAATTGAACAACCGTTTCGCAAGATATTTCAGATGTACAAGATACCTGTCATAGGCTATCGTGGTTTTGTCTATCCCGCCTGAAAAGAAGGTGTCTGTAATATTAACGCATTCATTTATCATTTTTGTTAGATTTTGGACCTGCCCCATATTTGTTCCCATTCTCGCGTTAATTATGTGCATCGCGATAAAACCCGCTTCATCGTCAATAAGCTCCTCACCGAGCTTATCTTTAATTTCTCCCAGGCAATACCGTCCGAGTGCCAGCTCATCTGGAAAACAGTCGTGAATTGAATCCATAAGCGGGTTGGTGAACTCCATATCCTGCCTATGGCGTTCAATAGCAAATGCTATATGGTCAGAAAGAGTAATAATAAGCGAACTGTTTAGAGGAACATTTATAGCTGCGGAGATATACTTTACCAAATCGTCGGTAAGCTTGATATACTCATACGGTATCTCCGCCAGACTTTCGATAAGCCTTTTACGCAGAACGGAATCCGTTATCATATATATTTTCTCAATACGCGCATTTTCGACGGAATCACCATATTTCTTTCCAAAACCTATGCCCTTTCCGCACATTATCTGCTCTCTTCCCTTTTGATCAAGCACACAAACAGTATTGTTGTTTATTACTTTTATAATTTTCATGCTCATATTATATACCGCCTTCATAAAAAGTCCGAAAAACAAAAAAACCAACTTAGATACGGCAGCACAATAAGCCCGTATAAAAGTTGGTCATGCCCAAATCCGTAAGGAAAGGTTACACTCCAATATAAATCAATATCAATTTGTTGAATTTATTTTAACATATGGAAATAATTTTGTCAATATGATAAAAGAATTTTTTTCCTTTTCTCTCTTTTCTACATTTTCCCTTTAATAATTTTGTTTATTGTCAACAATTCAATTCAAAAAATAAGACAATAAAATTAATCATCCATTGTAAACAATCATTCTGCGAGATACAGAAAACAAAGCAGATTTGTGATTAATATCATTAATGTATGGTTTTTTCACATGAATTACATTGAAAGGCAATATGTAACAGCGTAAAGGTTTACCGCGGCGAAAATTATAATGGATTAGGTAAATAATAATTTTGCCCGCCAAATATTTTATCTGACATTTTACGTTGAAAGACGCTCAAATCATAACGTTGATACATTCGCATAATGCTCTTTAAAAAACGGCAATACCCCCTTGAAAAAATACAACTTTTGTGTTATAATATTTCAAACAACATAAAACCTTAGGAGAAAGGAAAATATTATGTCACATGAGCTTGTCTTGGTACTGGACTTTGGGGGGCAGTACAACCAGCTGATTGCCCGCCGTGTGCGTGAGCATAAGATATATTGCGAGGTAAAATCTTATAAGACCCCGATAGAGGAAATAAGGGCGATGAACCCCAAGGGAATTATTTTCACCGGAGGTCCGAACAGCGTTTATTTGGATAATTCTCCGCGAATGTCACGAGATATTTTTGAATTGGGCATTCCGGTTCTCGGCATATGCTACGGATTGCATTTTATGGCGCACGCTTTGGGCGGAGAAGTCGTAACGGCACAGGACAGCTCTCTGTCGGAATTTGGGCGTACCGAAACATTTGTTGAGGAAAGCTCGGTTCTGTTTAAAGGAATCCCATCAAAAACCATAACATGGATGAGCCACAATGATTACATAAAGCGTCTTCCCGAGGGATTTGAGATAATAGGGCACACTGCGAAGTGTCCCTGTGCAGTGATACGCGACGAAAAAAGAAAATTCTACGGGGTTCAGTTCCACCCCGAAGTAAACCATACCGAGCGCGGCTTTGATATGCTGGGCAACTTTTTGTATGAGGTCTGCGGCTGCCATGGTGACTGGACCATGGAGAGCTATGCGGAAACTGCCATACGCGACATACGTGAAAAGGTGGGCGATGGCAAGGCGCTTTTGGCGCTGTCGGGCGGAGTTGACAGCTCAGTTGCTTGCAAGCTGCTGGCGAAAGCCATCGGCAGCCAGCTTACCTGCATTTTCGTAGACCACGGTCTGATGAGGAAAAACGAAGGTGACGAGGTAGAGGCGGCTTTTGCGGACAGCGGGGTGAATTTTGTTCGCGTAAACGCAGGAGAGCGATTCCTGAGCAGGCTGGCGGGAATTGAAGAGCCTGAGCAAAAGCGCAAAATAATCGGTGAGGAATTTATACGAGTATTTGAGGACGAGGCTAAGAAAATCGGACAGGTTGATTTCCTTGTTCAGGGTACTATATATCCGGATGTTATAGAATCGGGCTCAGGCGATGCGGCTGTAATAAAGAGTCACCACAATGTTGGCGGTCTGCCGGATTATGTGGACTTTAAAGAGATAATAGAGCCGCTCCGTCTGCTGTTTAAGGACGAGGTGCGCGCTCTTGGCACTGCGCTCGGTCTGGATGAAAAACTTGTATGGAGGCAGCCATTCCCCGGTCCCGGTCTGGCTATACGCATTATTGGAGATATCACTCCTGAAAAGGTCGCTACGCTCCAGAATGCCGACGCTATCTTCCGCGAGGAAATTGCCGCCGCCGGTCTTGACCGTGATATAAATCAGTATTTCGCAGTGCTTACCAATATGCGCTCCGTTGGCGTTATGGGCGACGGAAGAACTTATGACTACACACTGGCTCTGCGGGGAGTTTCTACCAGCGATTTCATGACCGCTGATTTCTCACGCATTCCTTATGATGTTCTGGAAAAGGTTTCCGTGCGTATTGTAAATGAAGTCAAAAATATCAACCGAATAGTTTATGATATTACATCAAAACCTCCGGCTACTATTGAGTGGGAATGACCGACAGCTGCAAAAATTCCGCATTGTAAAGCCGTTTGTCGGGGCAGATGTACCCGTGTGGCAACAAAATGGCAACATTTGAATTATCCTAAAGTAAAAAGCTAACCGATTTTGGCGTCGGTTAGCTCTTTTTTATTTTCGGTTTTTTATAAGTTCCTCAGTAAGAAGTTCGTTCAACTTGTCGGAAACTTCGACTTTGTGGAATAAACCTGATGTGTCGCGTTCGGGGAAGTTGTAGCGCCAATCGTCATAATCCTCTTTTGAGATTTCGCCCTCACACCGCTTGGCTGCTTCTTTCGCCCAAAGCTGAAGCAGCTTGAACATTTGGCAGTACTCCCTTGCGTTCTTGTTCAAACGAATAATTGGTTCTCCATCAATCTCGTCAATTTTCAGCGCGTACAAATCTTCAAGTGCAAACAGCGTATGCATCACGCCGATATAGCTCTCGATATCGGGAACGTTCAGTGCTTCGGGAGCAACTCCGAGAGCGGAAGCGAGCTCATTTGTAAGATCAGCTTTCGGGGTTCGTGTTCCCGACTCATACTGTGCCATACGAATATCGGCGGTCTTTTCGGGAAAACCGATAGCTGCGCCGAGCCACTTTTGTGTCATACCTCTTAAATTCCTAAAGAATTTTATTCTTTCAGCTATTGCCATTGTGCTATTCCTCCTTTTTCTACATTATAGCATATATGTTTAGGATAGTCAAGAGAAAATAAACAAAAAAGCTTAATTTTTTCATAAAAAGGACTTGACAAAAGCAAATTTGTTTAGTATAATGATATTAAGCAAATTTGTTAAAGAAGGGAGGGGCAGATATGATGAACACCTTTATGAGCGTTGACGATGTTGCAAAGGAGCTTGGAATATCCAAATCCTATGCTTACAAGATCGTACATAGGCTGAATGCCGAGCTGAAAGAAAAAGGCTATATGACGATCTCGGGTAGAATCAACAGAAACTACTTTATGGAAAAGCTGTGCTACGGCGCGGTGCAAGATGAAAAGGAGGACTAAATGTCAGTTTACAAGGATACCGAAACCAACACTTGGCGCGTTATTTACCGCTACACCGATTGGCGCGGTGTGGTAAAGCAAACGCAAAAGCGCGGATTTGCCACCAAACGTGAGGCGCAGGAATGGGAACGCGAACAGCTTCTCAAGAAAGAGTGCAGCTTGGATATGAGCTTCGCGAGCTTTGTCGAAACCTACATAGTCGATATGAAAAACCGCCTGAAAGAAAACACCTGGCACACGAAAGAGCATATTATCCGAACAAAAATTCTCCCGTATTTCAGCGACAGGCAGATCGATGAGATACAACCGCGCGACATCATAGCCTGGCAGAACGAGATCATAGGCGAGAAAAAAAAGGACGGAAAGCCGTTTTCTCCCGTATATCTGAAAACGGTGCATAATCAGCTTTCCGCTATATTCAATCACGCTGTTAAGTTTTACGGGCTTGCAAGCAACCCTGCTGCCAAAGCGGGAAATATGGGCAAAGAGAAAAGCCGCGAAATGCTTTTCTGGACGCAGGACGAGTACAAGAAATTCGCCGATGCGGTTATGGACAAGCCGCTGTCATTCTATGCTTTTGAGATGCTCTATTGGTGCGGTATTCGTGAGGGAGAACTGCTTGCGCTTACTCCTGCCGATTTTGATTTTGAGAAAATGACGGTATCGATCACAAAGTCCTATCAGCGCATTAAAGGGCGTGATATTATCACCGATCCCAAAACCGCCAAGAGCGTAAGGACAATTAAGATGCCCGATTTTCTCTCGGACGAGATACAGGATTTCATCGGGCAGATTTACGGTATTCAGCCTATCGACAGACTGTTCCAAATCACAAAGCACTACCTCAAGCACGAAATGGAGCGTGGTTCAAAGATAGCCGGAGTAAAGCGCATAAGAATTCACGATCTTCGTCACAGCGCCATAAGTTTGCTTATTGAAATGGGCTTTTCGGCGGTAGCGATCGCGGATAGGGTCGGTCACGAGAGCATTGATATTACATACCGTTACGCGCACTTATTCCCGTCAACCCAGAACGAAATGGCGGATAAATTAAGCAATTTGAGAAAGGAGAGCGAATAATATGTCGGCAAAAAATCTCGACCAAAGGGGTCGGCTGCGCAATAAGATAGTCGCTTTGAGAATGTCACCCGGAGAAAACGAAATGCTTAATGCTGCGGTAGCCATATCGGGGCTTACCAAACAAGACTACATTATAAATAAGCTGCTGGACAGGACGGTCACGGTTCAGCCGAACCCGAGAGTTTTCAAGGCTCTCAAGGACAAACTCGGTGAAGTTCTCGCCGAACTGAAAAGAATTGAAAGCGGCGGCACGGCAGACGGTGACTTGATCGAATTGATACGCTTAATCAACACCACTCTGAACGGCACAAATGGGGGTGAATAAATGGCAATAAATGAAAAGACCGCTCCATACAAGCCTACGGCAATAGGCTCGGAGCAGTCCTCAACTGACAATTATATTATAGCACAATCCGACGAAAAAAGCAATACCGATTTTTACAAAAAGATGATTAGGCAGATGACAGACCCGTCCTATCTTCCGACTATCTCAATGCCCGAACTTTATGAGAATGTGTATGACGGCAAGCCGCTGATCGTTGACGGCTTGCTGTATGCGGGAACGTACTTATTTGTAGGTGCGCCGAAGGTCGGCAAAAGTTTCTTTATGTTACAGCTTGCGTACCACGTCAGCACGGGACTTTCGCTTTGGGATTATCCCGTCCGTAAAGGCTCGGTGCTGTATCTCGCGTTGGAAGATGACTATCATCGACTGCAAGAACGATTGTACCGAATGTTCGGCACGGACTGTGCGCCCGATCTGCACTTCTCGGTAACTGCTCACCAACTAGGCAGAGGGCTGAATGAGCAGTTACAAGGTTTTATAACCGAGCATAAAGACACAAGGCTGATCATAATTGATACGCTTCAAAAGGTACGTGAGATAGGCGGCGAGAGTTACAGTTACGGCTCGGACTACGACATTATAACGCAGTTAAAGCAATTCGCCGATAGTTATAAAATCTGCTTGCTGCTTGTTCACCATACCAGAAAGCAAAAAGCGGACGATACCTTTGATATGATTTCGGGAACGAATGGATTGCTCGGCGCGGCTGACGGCGCGTTCCTCTTATACAAGCAAAAGCGCACATCAAACAAGGCTGTGCTTGAAGTATCCGGTCGTGATCAACAGGATCAGAAAATTAACCTTGTTCGGAATGAGGAAAAGCTCTGTTGGGATTTCGAGAGCGCGGAAACCGAACTTTGGAAAGAACCGCCCGATCCGTTATTGGAGAAAATCGCGGAATTTCTCAAGAACAAAGCCGAGTGGTCGGGAACGGCTACGGAGCTGGTCAAGCTGCTCAAGGCGGATATGAAACCGAATGTCATAACTCTCAAGATAAATGTTATGGCGGGACGCTTGCTTGATGAATACGGCATTACTTACGACAGCAAGCGCACCCACAACGGTCGCAGTATCACTTTGCGACGCAATCACAATGAGGCGTGACGATATGTGACGGTCGTGACGATGTTTTACATACCGCGTCCGCGTTCAAAAACATCGACACCATCGTCACGACCGTCACGGTTCGGAAAGGAGAAGTAAATGAAACAAGTAATTATAGCAACAATAACCTTTGCGGTAGGAGTCGGTGCGGCAGCGCTCGTCCTTACGCGCTCCACGGCTCGGAGAAAGCATCGCCGTCCGATGACGTTCCGGGAACTCCAAGAGGACAACCTATATACTGATGATGGGCTGTTTGATTAAAGGTAAGGCTGATCTGTTCGTTTCGAGCAGTAGCCATCATAAATTTTTATTTTCAGCCGTGCCGATTTTCGGATAGGCGGCAGAGATGCAGCCGCGAGAGCGGGGGTTTGCAAAGGGGGGGCAACGCCCCTTTGCCCCTCGGAGAGCGCCTTTACCTTTGATAGCGATTGAAGCGCAGCGGAAATCTCTGTCAAAGGTACTATGGCGTTACTTTCGGCACGAAAGTAAAAAGAGCACGGCTAAAATGAGGTTACCCAACGAAAGGAGATGATGTTATGGCAAAAAAGATTTCCCATTGCCAAGGCAAAGGCAGCTTAACACACAACAAGCGGACATTCAGTGCCGCAAATGTGGATGTGTCGCGAACGAAAGATAACGTGACATTCGTTGACCAACCCATTGATCAAGCATACAATGAAATTTTCGGAGCGGCGGTTGAGCGGTACAATGCTAAGCAGAAACGCGCCGACCGCCGAATATCCACGAGCTACTTTGAACACGCCTTTAATCGGAAAACTCCACCGCCGTATGTCGTTACCTCGGTAGACAAACGAAAGAGCTTTTATGAGGACGTTGTCCAGATCGGAACAATGGACGATACGGGTGTCGGCTCTCCCGACGGACAGATCGCCGCCGAGTGCCTTACCGAATACGTGAAAGGTTTTGCGGCTCGAAATCCGAATTTCCACGTTTTCTTTTCTGCCTTGCATTTGGACGAGCGAACTCCGCATCTGCACATTGACTATATTCCCGTAGGTCACTACAAACAAGGCGTTGATACGCAGAATGGATTGGCGCAGGCTCTAAAAGAAATGGGCTACGGTACAGGCAAGGACGCAATCAATCGTTGGAGATTGGCTGAACGCGCGGTTTTAGAACAGATTTGCAAGGAACACGGAATTGAAATTTCCGCTCCCGAAAAATCCCGCGGAAGTCTTACCGTCGAGCAATACAAAGAGTATGCGCAAGTCAAGGCGCACTCCGACGAGCTGAAAAAGGAAGTTGAAAGGCTTGACGGGCGGGTGGAATGCGCGGAAAAGTTGTTAAAGCACCGCGAAGATTTGCGTACACAAGTCGAAAATCTCATAGATGATTTGGACGAGCAATATCAAAGCAAATCCGCCGCCGTTGAACGGATCGACAACGAGTTGTCCGAGAAACAAAGCGCTTTGACGAAAACGGAGATAGTGCTTGCTGAAAAGCAAGCGGTTTTGAGCGAGAGCGCACATAAGGTGTTCAAAATTGACTATATTGACAACATCGAAACGGGTAAAACAGTTTTCGGCGGAAAGGTTACGGTTTCGCCTGATGATTATGATAGGCTGACAAATCTCGCGAAAAAGCAGATTTCCGCCGAGAGCAAAGAACGCGAGCTTACCGCGGAGAATGCCGACTTGAAAGAAAAGAACGCCACACTCGCCGCCGAGAATGACGAGCTGCAAGGCGAGGTGCGGGCGGCGAGGTCGCTGCAGGGTTCTCTTTCAGCCTTGCAAAGAGAGTTAGACGGTTGGAAACAGAGGTACAAGAAAGTGATTGATTTCATAGAAAATCTCGGCTTAAAGGATAAGCTGGAGCAGTTCCTGCACCCGATCACACACGGTAAGAGAGGACGGTGAGGGTATGAAGAGTTTGGTATTGTCGGTGGGTCTTTTCGCAGCATCGTTCGCGATTACAGTAGCCTGCCGACAGAGGAAACACCCACAAATAAGAACATTTCGTGAGCTTTACGAGGACAATGATATACCGTGTGTTTTTCTTTTTCAGCCTTGAAACAGCGACTGTTTCTCTTTGATATGTTTTCCCGTACTGAGCGATTGGTACGGGAAAATTCTAGAGAAAGTCAACGATATTGTAAAATTATCTAACGATTTCGTGAAATGACTTGACAAAATGGAAAATATATGCTATAATAAACATATTGGATACTATATGTAGGAGGCGGGTCATCTTGGTCACATACAATAAGCTGTGGAAACTTCTTATTGACAAGGATATGAACAAAACCGATTTAAAAGAAGCGTCCGGTGTCAGTTTTAACGTTATGGCACGTATGGGCAAGAATGAACCTATCTCGTTTGAGAGCATTGAAAAGATCTGCGCTGCTCTGAACTGCAATGTCGGTGATATTATTGACGTTACCTTTACCGCTCCCGTTATCAAAAAACAGTTTAGTTCAATTGAACTTTTCGCGGGCGCGGGCGGACTTGCCTTGGGAATTGAAAGAGCCGGGTTTAGCTCGCTGGGACTTATCGAGATCGACAAGGATGCGTCCGATACACTGAAGCTCAACCGCCCGAAATGGCGCGTAATCAATGATGATATTGCGAATATTTCATCACAGGAGCTTACCACTTATTTCGGGGTTCGGCAAGGCGAGCTTGATCTGCTTTCGGGCGGCGCGCCTTGTCAAAGTTTTTCGTATGCGGGGAAAAGGTTGGGACTTGAGGACGCGCGCGGAACGCTTTTTTACCACTATGCTAAGTTCTTAGAGCAGCTTCAGCCGAAAGTGTTTCTTTTTGAAAATGTTCGGGGGTTGCTTACTCACGATAAAGGGCGTACATATCAGACGATTTTGGATATTTTTGAAGGCGCGGGGTATGTAATTCAAAAATCGGTACTCAATGCTTGGGATTACAGTGTTGCTCAGAAAAGAGAGCGCCTTATAACTATTGGTATCCGTAAAGACTTAGCGAGGAAAATTCATTTTGAGTTTCCGACTCCACACAAATACAAGCCCGTTTTACGAGATATTCTCCTTGACTGCCCCAAAAGTGAGGGAACACCTTATTCCGAATACAAGAGAAAAATTTTTGAGCTTGTTCCTCCGGGAGGATATTGGCGTGATATTCCCGAGGATATTGCAAAGGAATATATGAAAAGCTGCTGGTATATGGAGGGCGGCAGAACGGGGATCTTGCGCCGTCTAAGTCTGGACGAGCCGTCGCTCACCGTGCTGACCTCCCCAAGCCAAAAGCAGACCGACAGATGTCACCCTTTGGAGGCTCGTCCGTTTACGATCAGAGAAAACGCTCGCTGTCAAAGTTTTCCCGATGATTGGAAATTTTGCGGCAGTATAGGCTCTCAATACAAGCAAGTAGGAAACGCTGTTCCTGTGAATTTAGCGTATGAGATCGCGCTTAAAATCAAAGCCGCTTTGGAGGAATTATAATGTGGAGTTTAAATTTTATTTCTGAAGATGATTTTACAAAGCACGTAAAGGCTACGATTGAAAAGTATGGTGAAAAGCTCGAATCGTTTGATTTGAAGCGGTTTAACAAGAACCTTATTGATCCCGTGAAGCTGATTTTCGACAAAACGGTTTACGGCTCAAGCTGGGAGCAGATCGTCAACAGCGAGATATTCCGTCAGCGCGACAAGTCCAACAACAATGATATAGGGTATTTTCATCAGAGAATCTTCAATTATATTGACAAGTGTCATGTTCCCGACAATGGTAATGAGGGCGGTTGGGACGTTATATTTGAAGATCAGAATGGCATAGCACTGCCCGATGGCAGCGTAGTACATACAATATATGTTGAGATGAAGAATAAACACAACACGATGAACTCCGCATCAGCAGGAAAGACATTCATCAAGATGCAAAACCAGATTTTGAACGATGATGACTGCGCTTGCTTTTTGGTCGAGGCTATCGCAAAGCGTTCTCAGAACATAAAATGGGAGACCACGGTGGACTCGAAAAAGGTTGGACATAAGCTGATACGGCGAGTAAGCATTGATCAGTTTTATGCGCTGGTTACCGGTCAAGAGGACGCGTTTTATCAGATGTGTATGGTTCTGCCCGAGGTCATTCAGAAATCGGTGGACGAGCTGTCGGGAACGATAGTGCCGCACGATACGGTTATAGAGGAACTGAGGGAGATTGCGGACAAACAAAACATTGGATCGCGCGATTTGGCTACAGCTATGGCGGTTTATATGTTGGGGTTTGGGAGCTATATAGGGTTTGTTCAAAAATACGAATAAAGGATTTGGGGGAATTTTTATTTTGGAAAAAATATGTAAAATAGTTTACTTTGATGAAGAATCTATAACTGATTATGTTCAGATCGTTGCAGGCGGCGAACTTGAAAACACAACAGAACTGCTTAAATCTAAAGGGAGTAATACTGACACATCTTTGCAAGCAAATGGCAAGGTAGGAATAGGCGGTATTTTTAAGGCGTTATTGGGATGGGAGGCAGGTGCTTCAACGGAGGCATCAGTTGGTCTTTCCTTTGATAGCAGTAAAATGGTTAAAAATATTGTTAAAAACACTTTATTAACTGACTTTCTTAATGTTATAGATGATGCAAATATGGCAAAAACAACATCCAAACTCCCCCAGGGAACTATAAAGAAATTTAAAGGATATAAAATAACTACTGAGGAAAACTCATTATCTTATATTGTGATGGTTTCACCTTATTTAAGTATGCTTAAGAATGACAGCTCAATCTCTGCAGGAGAATTTAGCATTGCAATTGACAAACTCGATAACGCTTTAAGACACGCTAAAGGCTATTATGAATTTGTTGGTACAAAAGCGAGAAGTCGCGTCATTTTTAGATTTAATATAAATTCTTTTCGTAATGGTTATAAAATTAGTGATCTATTAAAGATGGATTTGAGTATTTACGCAATCAAGGTTGGACGTTCCTCTATTGAAAGTTTAAACGTGAACAAAGAACTGGGGGTTAATGTATCAGTTGTTCCAAGGGACAATCCATCCTATGAAGGGGTATCTGAAAATGAAAGTGTTGCGGTAAATAATCAAATGTTAGATGTTTTTGACGTTTTACTTGCAGGAGTTGAAGCTAATGACTGAAAAAATTATTATTTTCTATGGATGCAAGAAAGATTTTGAAGTTTTAATATCAAATGAAATTTCTGATGACGAAATAACTATGCCATTCATGGAGTTAATTCAACATTACAATGCAAGACTAAGACCTAACGAGTCTGGTGTTAGAGAGACCGCTCTTAGGCAACATATTCACATGGATAATTGTATTGTACGAGCAGATGACTATGGTTCGGTATTAGAACACGTCCTTTCGAATTTTGTTACTATAGTAACACTAAATCATGATATTGGAACGCTTTTCTTACATAATCCTCCCAAAAGAGTAAAAGAGTCTTTGTGTACTATATATAACGATGTAATAGAATATCGTTATACGCAATATATGCCAATAACAAGGGAAAAATTAAAAGAAATATATAGCAATATAAGCGTAGATATTCTTGGTCAATCTATTTGTAAAAAGCAAATTATTAGTGGCATATATCGACTAATTGCAAACAGTAGTATTAAACCGCTCGTTTTGATGTTATATGGGCCGTCAGGAGTTGGAAAAACTGAAAGTGCCAAAAGTATTAGTAAAACAATGGGTGGGAAGTTATTAAGAATCCAATTTTCAATGATGCAAACCGCAGAAGCATATAATTATATTTTTGGTTCTGAACATTCAAAGGGTAGTTTAGCAAAAGACATGATGTCCAGAGAAACTAATGTAATATTAATTGACGAGTTTGATAAAGTTAATCCCGCATTGTATAATGCTTTTTATGAGTTGTTTGATGAGGGGCGATATGTCGATACATTTTATGAAGTTAATTTAGGGCAGGCTATATTTCTACTTACATGTAATTTCGAGAGTGAGGAGGAAATTAAGCATGTATTGGGACCAGCAATGTTTTCTCGAATTGGGTGTTGCATTAAATACCAAGAACTATCGACAGAACAAAAGCAAATTATCATACAGAAATGGTATGATAAAATATGTGATTCACTTCTTGATGATGAAAAAGCAATTATCGCCAGAACAGATATTTTACAATGGTTTAATGAAAACGCCGAAAGATACGACAATATTCGTATTTTAAAAACAAAAATAGAACAGGCTGTTTTTGATAAGTTGTCAGAAGCTTTTATATTCGATGAAAAGCCACTACAATGATAGTAACCTAATGATAATGTTTTATTTTCACGAAGTAATAACTCATGGCAACATAATGGCAACAAAAACTCGGATAGCCGATATTTTACGGATAATTCAGATAATGCGGATACCACAAGCTAAATCCTCTAAACAAATTTGTTTAAGGAGAGTTTATAGGGAGCGAGTGGGAATAGACAAAAGCCCCAAGCATACCGCATAACAAAGCCTTTTTCAAGATTTGCTTTAGCCGTTTGACCTCAATTTGACCTCATTTGGGTTTTACAGGGCGAGTTTTCAATTTTGTAATACTATTATAAAAAATTAAGAGCCGTTGCGGTCGCAGCGGCTCTTTTTGTGCAGTTATTCATCGTTCAAATGCTGTTTTACCCACTCGATGTGTTTTTTTTGACGTTCCTCGCGGGAGAGTTTGGGAAATTCCTTTCGGCTTATGGGGTGGCTGTAATATTCTTTCAGCCGTACTTTTTCCGTTTCGTATGTTTCGTTGGATATGGAGTAGGAATCCAAATCACTGATGTTCTCGGAAATCTGACGTATACCGTTGCAGAATTCGGTATTGTTGGGGTTGGCGCTGTCGTTGCCGTAAACGGTCATTTGTACGGACCACCTCTCATTAGCGGTTTCGGTATCGTTCGGCAAATGGTCGTTTATCTTGAAATCTATTTTCAGCCCAGCTATTTCCGCCAAATCATATACAGCTCCAAGCGCGTCACCCATTGTTCCAAAAGTCGACACGCTTTTTTCTATACCGCACAACCAGTCAAGCGACACGTTGAACGTCGTTGCTATGTTTACAAGCGAGACAACGGTCGGCTGCATTCTGTCCGTTTCGTATGCGGACAGCGTGGACTGCGGTATATCCAACATCGCGCAAAATTCCTTTTGACTGCACCCCGCGTTTTTGCGAACCTCGCGAATGCGCTCACCAAACTTCAATTCTGACATATTTTAACACCTTCCATATTTAATATAAATTTATTATAGCATAATAATATAAAAAATTCAAGTATTTTCTAAAAATTATAGAAAAAAGTATTGACAAGCTTAAAATATTATGATATTATATAACTACGGCGATAAATATTAAATATCCTGTTGCAAATTTAAGGAGGCTATCTTATGACAAATCAGAACATTTACATTACGGCATCGGAATTAGCTAAGGTTATGGGCGTATCGAACGGACACGCCTACAAGCTGATCCGCGAAATGAATACCGAGCTGAAAAAGCAAGGCTACCTGACGATTGCGGGTAAGCTGCCCCGTGCGTATCTTGAGAAGTGTTTGTACGGCTTTTCGGCTGTTGCGGAAAGGAGTGTAGTGAAATGAGAGCAAAGAAAGACCCTAAGACAGGAAAATGGTACATACGTTTCCGCTACACCGATTGGCAGGGCAAACGCCGCGAAACTATGAAACGAGGATTTGATACTAAGCACGATGCGGAAGAGTGGCTTAGGACTTTCCTGTCGGAACAGAGTGCCGATCTGAATATCACTTTCGCGGATTTCACGGAGATGTATTTCAAGGGCATTGCTCCGCGTCTGCGTGAGAACACGCTGCGCACCAAGCACTATATCATTGATTTGAAGATAATGCCGTATTTTGGCGCAAAGAAAATCAATGAAATAACTCCCGCAAACATCATAGCTTGGGAAAATGAGATGTTGTCGAGCGGTTATTCCCAAACCTATATGAAAACCGTATATAATCAGCTTAACGCGATTTTCAATTATGCGGTGAAGTACTATGACTTGCGGTCAAATCCCTGTGCTAAAGCGGGTGCGATCGGCAAGAACAAGGCAGATGAGATGAACTTTTGGACAAAAGACGAATTTATACGGTTTGTCGACTGTATTTCTGACAAGCCTATGGCTTACGCGGCGTACTGCACCTTGTTTTGGACAGGCTTGAGGATTGGCGAGCTTATGGCTCTCACTCCTGCCGACCTTGACTTTTCAAATAAAACGCTGACCGTTAGCAAATCGTATCAGCGGCTGGGGGACAGAGATGTGATCACACCACCAAAAACGCCAAAAAGCAACCGCACGATTTCTATTCCCGATTTTCTGTGCAACTTGCTTAAGAAGCATTGTGAAAGCCTTTACGGCATTAGTGATAAAGAAAGAATATTCCCTTTTACAAAGCACTTCCTACATCACGAAATGAAG
>CAJTMU010000014.1 GCA_910577365.1 uncultured Oscillospiraceae bacterium
CTCAACCTTATTTTCAGGATATTGAAGCGCGGCGAAAAGCTGGAAAAGGCTTTGGAAAGCGGCGGGGAGCTGTGCGATATGGGTCTGAGATACGATCTGACGCTTCCCCTCACCCGCTATTTTTCCGCCAACCGACAGAATCTCGCCATGCCATTTAAATGCATTCAGATAGATAAAGTCTACCGCGCTGAAAATCCTCAGAAGGGGCGGCTGCGTGAGTTTATGCAGTGCGATATCGATGTTATCGGCGACGCGGGCTGTGAATGTGAAACGGAGCTTATTGCGGTAACGGCTAAGGCACTGCTGGCGCTGGATATCGGAGATTTTACCGTAAGGATAAACGACAGGGCAGTGCTGAACAGTCTGCTGCTGGCTTTGGGCTTTACCGAGGAAACGCTTATGTCGGTCTGCGTGAGCTTTGACAAGCTGGATAAGATAGGTGCGGAAGGCGTAGCGGCGGAACTTGCTGAAAAAGGATTCCCGTCGGAAGCAGTAAGAGGTCTTTCTGAGCTGCTTTCAAGTCTCCCGCTCACTCTTGACAAAGTATCGGAGATAATCGGCGACCCAAGCCGCACCGAAGGTCTGACAAAAATAATCGAAAACAGCCGCG
The DNA here is from genome assembly GCA_910577365.1 of uncultured Oscillospiraceae bacterium. Taxonomy (GTDB): domain Bacteria; phylum Bacillota; class Clostridia; order Oscillospirales; family Ruminococcaceae; genus CAG-115. Next base: position 611 of record CAJTMU010000014.1, read on the forward strand.
CTATTGCTAAGGGACGCTATAAAATAAAATTCGACATCTCGCTCGTAAGAGGTCAGGGATATTATACTGGTACGGTCTTCGAGGTTCAAAGCGAGAATTTCGGCAGCTCCGTCGCAGGCGGCGGACGGTATGACAAGCTGGTGGGCAAGTTTACAGGAGAGGATTTCCCCGCCTGCGGTTTTTCCATAGGCTTTGAGAGAATCTTCAGTATACTGTCGGACATGGGCAGGAGCTGCGCGGCAAAAAAGAAGATCGCGCTCATTTATGACGAGGACTTTATGGCGGCTTACGAAAAGGCGGAGGAGCTGCGCGGAGAGCTGGATGTGTCGCTTTACAAAAAGCCGAAGAAAATGAAAGCGCTTCTGGACAGGCTTCAGAGCGGCGGCTTTGCGGGCTTTGCATATGCCGACGGTGAAATACGGTGGTTCTGACCGATTTTTACAATCAGCTGTTGCATTGACAACGAAAGGGGGGTTAACTATGAAAAAAGTTATTCTTCTCGGCGAACCTCTGGAGCTGTTCAGGACAGAGAACGGCGCTCTTTCGGAGGCTGAACTGTTTACCGCGTCCGCGGCTGGAGCAGAGCTAAATGTAGCTGTGGGATTGGCGCGGCTGGGGCTTCACCCCGTTTATGCCACGATAGTGGGAAGCGACGCGGGAGGCGACAGAATACTCGCTTTTATGCGCAAACACGGCATTGACAGCAGCCTTGCTGCCAAAGACAAATATCATCAAACAACCGTAATAATGAAAAGCTCCGGCGAAACGCGCCGACTGACGATAAATCCGGCAGTGTCCTTTATATCCGCCGATGTTTTTGATAAAACGGATTTTTCTGAGATCAGCGCGGTGTGCTTTTCGGGAAGCTTCCCCACTCTATGTGAAAACACCGCAAAAGCCGCATTACATATAACGCAGCTTGCAAGATCGGCGGAAGTTCCCGTGGTGTTTGACCCAAATCTGCGCGGAGCGCCGAAAAATTCCCAAAAAGCGATAGACATTATAAATGAGTTTGCCGCTAAGTCGGATATATTCCTGCCGAGCCTTAACGAAGCAAAGGTTCTTTGCGGCTTTGACGATCCCGAGGAGATTGCGGAGCATTACCTTTCCAAAGGAACCCGCAAGATTGTCATAAAACTTGGAAAGCTGGGCGCATTTTACAAAAGCGCGGTTGAAAGCGGCATAGCCCCAACTTTCCGCGCGGATGATGTAGTCGACGTGGAGGGTGCCGGTGACGGATTCACGGCGGGTCTTATAAGCGGGATATGCGAGGAGATACCGCTGGGTGAGGCTGTGGTGAGAGCCAATGCCGTCGGCTGTATGCAGATACAGTGCAGGGGCGCTCACGCGGGACTGCCTACCATGGAAAAGCTTCGCGAATATATGCTCGACCACCGCTTTGTGGTGGAGGGCTGCAAGGAATTCTGAAATTTTTTAAAGCCTGTGCCAGGAGGATTTAATGACATTATACGTTTCCGATCTGGACGGAACGCTGCTGCGCTCGGACAAAACGCTTTCAGATGAATCGGTGAATACGCTTAACAGATTGATGGCTGACGGAGTAATGTTCACCTATGCAACTGCACGCTCGTTCAGCAGCGCCGCCCCGCTGGTAAGCGCTTTAAAGCTGACGACCCCCGCTGTTATTTTCAACGGGGTTTTTGTCGTTGACCCAAAAACAGGAGAGCATCTTATCGAGAATATTTTTTCCGAGGAAAGCTTTGAGCTTGCACGTGACTATTTTATAACCAATGGACTCGCGCCGCTGGTGTATTCGTTTATAGACGGCAGGGAACGGGTATCGTATCTTAAGGACAGGCTTGACGAGGTACGCGGCTATGTGGAATCGAGGAGCGGCGACAAGCGGCTTCGCCCTGTTCGCAGCTATCGAGAACTGTTTAAGGGGAGCGTGTTTTATTTTACGCTTCTGAATCCGAAAAGCCCCGAAGAAGCGGACAAAATCTTCTCGCGCGAAAACGGTTTTTCACGAAATTATATGAAAGATACCTATGACGACAGCATGTGGTATGAGATTTTTGCCGCTGAAGCGAGCAAGGCGGGAGCGCTGCATCAGGCGGCAAAGCTTTCGGGCGCGAAAGAGCTTGTCTGTTTCGGAGACAACTATAATGATATGTCCATGATACTTTCGGCGGATATCGGGGTGGCTGTGAGCAACGCTTGCGAGGAACTTAAGCGAAACGCGGATATAGTCATCGGCACCAACGACGAGGGCGCCGTCGCGGAGTTTATCCGAAAGCGCGAAAACGTTCCAAAGGAAACAAACAGGTTTTCGGAAGCTCTCGGGCGCGCTATGATACGGCAAAAGGGTATGCACGGCTCGGTAGGCACACAAAACGAAAAACTTATACACGCTACGCTCAAAAACTACTACTCCCCTTTTTCTGATGAACAGGAAATAAAAATCGGTAATTTCTACGCCGACGCGGTAAACGAGAATGGCATTTTTGAAATACAAACCCGTGCGCTAAAGCGGCTATCTGAAAAACTGAAGCAGTTTACCGCAGGTTCTCACGTCAATATTGTTTATCCGGTGGAAGCGAATGTCCGCACGACATATATAAATACCGACACGGGGGAGATCGTAAAGGAGACCCCATACCGCTGCCACAACCCAAAGCTGAAAATATTTTCGGAGCTGTATTCCATAAGGGAGTTTATTTTTAATGGGAGCGTCAGCGTGATACTCGCGCGGCTGAAGCTGGACAAGCGGGTATATTTCAGCGGGCAGATGCCGGATATGCGCAGCAGATCTGCGCGGAAAAAGCTGTATATCGAGAAGATACCGCTGGAGCTGCTGGAGGAGATACGGCTTGATAACCCACGGGACTATGCGAGGTGGCTGCCCGAAAATCTTCCCGAAAGGTTCACAAAAAAGGATTTTTGCGCCGCCGCGAAGGATTCTCCTGCGTCACTCAGGCTTGAACTTCTGAGGGCGGCGGGTCTGCTGGAGCAGGTCGGCAAAAGCGGTCGGAGCTATGTGTATTCGGTCAAAGGGCATTACTCGAAAAATTAAGGTGATAGTATGACAAGATTTATAGTCGGCAGAGCCTGCTGTGATATATCCGAAAAAATGCGGCGGGAAATGACCTATCTGCTTCAAAAGGCTCCCGAAGCGCAGAAAATAATATATATCGTTCCTGACCAGTTTGAATACGAAACTGAAAAGGCCGTATACCGCGCACTGGACGAGCGCGGACTAACGGGGCGCTCCTCGGAAGTAAACATTCGCACATTTTCCTCGCTTTCGGAGGAGATACTGAGTACTCTTGATGAGAAAAAGCGTCCCGCCGACGATATTGTCAAAAATATCATCATGCACCGCGTTATAAAAGAAAACAAAAACAGCCTGCGCGCCTTAGGGGCTGTCGCGGACAAGCCCGGGTTCTGCCACAGGATGGTGCAGACGGTAACAATGCTCAAAACCGCAGGAATAGCGGACAGAGAACTGGCAGAGGAGAACATAGAACTTAAGCTGGCGGAGCTTCCCGACAGCGGAAAGGGCAGAAAAGATATCCGCGGCTATTCGCTTATCACCGACAAGCTGAGGGACGTGGGACTGTTGTATTTAGCGTACAACGCGCGGCTTTCGGAGCGTTACCTCGATAAGCTGGACTTCACCGCGCGCGCGGCTGAGCTTATATCCTCCTCCGACGTGTTTGACGACGCTATGGTTCTTGTGGACTGCTTTAACGACTTTACCAACAGCCAGATGAATTTTTTAAAGAACGTTGTGACCTTTGCAGACAACGTTACGCTGGGATTTGCCGCGGAGCTGTGCCCGAGCGGAGGGCGCAAAGATATTTTCGGGACTATCGGGGGGCAGATATCCCGCCTTAAGGAACAGGCGGAGATAGAAGGTGAAGCCGTTTTCCTCACCGACGGCTTAAAGGAACGCGTAAGCAGCGAGGCTGTGCGCTTCCTCTCGGATAATATCTACGGCGAGGGACAAAGCGACACGGTAAATCCGCCGGAACTTGTAACAGCTCGTGATATCCACGAGGAGCTTGATTATGTTGCGGCTAAAATAAGACAGCTCACCACAGAGGGCGGTATGCGGTACAAAGACATAGCGGTTTTATGCGCCGGTCCGAACGTTTACGGAAGCTATGTGGAAAGCACGTTCGCTAAGTACGACATACCCGTTTTCTGCGATATTCCCGAAAGCATACTTCATCAGCCGCCCATTAACCTTATAATATCTCTTCTGAATGCGCTGAAAAGTTTTTCTGCGGAAACCGTGCTGAGCTATATAAAAACAGATTTTTTACAGCGTGAAATTATCGGTCGCGACGGAAAGCCGCGCATGGCAGGGCTTACAAAAAAGGATATTGACGTTTTTGAGAACTATATATACGAATGGGCAATAGGGACCGATGCGCTGAGAAGCGGATTTATTTTCAACGACAAAAACACCGACCACGCGGAGGAAATACGAAAAGCGGTGGTGGAGCCGCTGCTGGCTCTTGGTCAGCGTGTTAAGGACAAAAACGGCGACGAGATCACCGAACAGCTTTATGAATTTATAATAAACGAGATTGGCATGAGCCGTGCCATAACTGCGCGCTGCAAAAACGCGGGCGGAACAGTAAACTCCGAGCTGATATCGCTTTATCAGCGGCTTTGGGATACCATTTCGGGAATTTTCGACAACCTGTGGCACGGGCTGAAAAACGATAAAATATCGCTTGCGGAATATACGCGCCTTTTCCGTGATATCTGTGCGGAAACCACTCTCGCAAAGCCGCCGCAGTATATCGACACGGTGCTGGTGGGAGATATCGACAGAACGCGGGCGGGCGATGTAAAAGCGGTATTTATCATCGGAGCGCTTTACGACACGTTCCCCTCCCCCGCCGCCGAAGCGGGGATATTCTCGGAATTTGAAACGGAGCTTATCCGCGAAAACATTTTCAATTTTGACAATACCCACAAAAAGGAGTACTCCCTTAAAAGCGTGAGGGAGCAGTACTGCCTGTCGCTTTATCGTGTATACAAAGCGATTTCCCTGCCCTCAGAGTTTATTTGCGTGACCTGCCCTGAAACGGATATATCAGGAAGAGCGGTTATACGCTCAGAAATTTTCGGGGAGACACTGCGGCTTTTCAAAAATGCACGCGTCCGCAAGGCAGCGGAATACGGAGAGGCGTTCTACTGCCGCTCGGTCAAGGCGGCAAGGCAGCGCTGCGCGGCGGGAATATATTCCGATTCCGCTGAGCAGTTGTCTTTAAGAGCAGCGCTAATCTCAGCAGGTCATGGAGAGTATGTTGAACGGCTGAACCGCCTGAGAGATATCCGCCGATACGGTCAATCACGGCGATTAAATAAAAAAACCGCTGAAAAACTGTTCGGCACAAATATTTCCGCAACTAAGATAGAAGCTCTCAATGCGTGCCGCTTCGCCTATTTCTGTGAGCAGGGACTGAAAATACGCCAGACATCACAGCGCAGCTTTAACAGCCTTTTCAGAGGAAATGCAGTGCATTATGTGCTGCAAAAAATTCTGGAACGCTACTGCGCGGATATGGAGGATTTTTTCAGACTGGACAGGCAGGCTTTGTCGGGGTTGGTGGAATTCTATCTTACGGAATACCGTATTAACGAGTCCAACGGGGATTTTGCAGGCGATAAACGGATTGAATACCTCTACAATAATATTGCGGTAGCCGCCTGTGACGTGCTGATAGTGATCCAGGCAGAGTTCGCGGCGAGATTTTACCGCCCGAAGCTGTTTGAGCTTAAGCTGTCAGAAAATCCGAAAGCAGGTCTTATTGATAACGGCGGTATTTTCAGCGGAGCGCTGCCCCAAGCCGCACTGTTTACGGAAAGCATATCGGAAGCCATGCCGGAAAGCAGGAATACAACCGCCCCGCAAATGGGAAGTATTTACGTCAGACCGCTTAAGATAACAGCAGGCGGGCGTGATTTCATCATCACTGGCACAATAGACCGTGTGGATATGTTCACAGATAATTCGGGCAGAAATTACCTGCGTGTGGTGGACTACAAGACGGGACGGCGGCAATTCAGCGTACACAACGCAAAATATGGTGTAAACGTCCAGATGCCGCTGTATCTGTTCGCGCTGTGCGACGCAAACAGCGGGTCGGGTGTGTTCCCCGGAGGAGTGGCATACACTCCTGCCAAGATATCAGGGGCTATGCCAAGCCGCCTTTCCGCGTTCAATCTGCTGTCGCAAAGCTACAAGCAGAGCGGAATGTACGTTCTCGATACCTCAACCTCCGAGGAAATGGAGCACTACGCTGACTTTATCACTAAAATCATTTCGGGCGGCATAAGGGATGATTCCGGCGAAAAGCCGCCCAAACCCGATGATATTCTGCCCGAACCGGACAACCGGCTAACGGCGGAGGAATTTGAGAGCTTCCGCGGCGAATGTCTGTATAAAGTAGGAAAGCGGCTTGAACAGCTGTGCTGCGGGGATATAGAGCCGATACCGCTTAGCTATAAGGAAAAGGAAAATATAGAGGGAAAGAGCGTTTCAAAAAACAAGTGCGCGTGTGATTACTGCCGCTTTAAAGATATTTGCGGAAACGTAGGCGCTAAGGAAATCGTGCCCGACCCGCCGAAAAAAACTAAAGAGAGTTAATAAAGCCAGTGCGGGGCGCTGCCGCAGCCCACCGCCAAAGGGACTTGTCCCTTTGGAAACCCTGTTTCCAGCGCTATGCAATACCAAATTATTCAGTTTATTTTGCAAGGTTGTTATGTGTACAAAAGCTGATATACTATTGGAAAGGAGCCGTAAAACAAAGATGGCAAACAAACCCACAAGGCAGCAGCAGAGAGCGATCGACGCTCCCCATAACAGTTCAGTAATTGTCACCGCCGCCGCGGGCAGCGGAAAAACCACACTGCTTGTTGAGCGCATGGTAAGGCTTCTTTCTGATAAAGCGCTCAGGATAGAGGGCGACAGCGTTGCCGTAATGACATTTACCCGAAACGCCGCGGACAGTCTCCGCGTGAAGCTGATGTCCGCGCTCGGAAAAAAGCTGAAAGACGCCGAAACTTCCGAAAGCGAAAAGGAATATCTTTCGGAACAGCTTATAAAGCTGCGCTCCGCTTCAATAGGCACGATAGATTCGTTCTGCATAAATATTATACGCGAAAACGTACAGAGCTTTGGGCTGCCCGTGAATTTTACCATAGCCGACTCCGCAAAAAAAGCAAGCATGCAGGCGCTTGCCATGCAGATGACCCTCAAGTATTTTTACGACGACGAAGGGGACATAACCCCCGAGGATAGAGCCGCGCTTTTCTGCACCTTCAGCTTTGAGGACGATTCCCTTTTGCAGGACACGATATCGCGCATTGCTGAAAAGCTGAGTTCCTACGCGGACAGCGAGAAGTGGCTGGACGAATGCGCTGCGGCTTACGAAAGCATTGAGAGCCTTGAAAAGCGCTACATAGCGATTTACAGCCGCAAGATCAAAAGCATCGTCGCTGATTTTTGCCGCTCGGTAAGCCGATATAAAGCTATCATAACGGAATACGACGAATGGTGCGCGGAAAATCTTCCTGAAAAGCGGGAAAAAATCATATCCAATCTTCAAGAAATAAGTCTTGCGGAGCGCGGATTGTTCCACAAGGCCGTGAGATATTCCGCGAAAATGCGTAAAGCGCCCTCTATGGACGCTTTGGAGGAGTTTTGCTCACACTCGCTGGATTTCAACCAAAAGCTCGCTACGCTGAACAGATTTGACGCGGGCAATCCCATCAAGGCGAAATTCAAGAAATGCCGCGAAAAAAACAAGGAAGCGCTGAAAAAGCTGTCGGAACTCAGCTTCGTTAAATCGGAGGAGGAACTTATGCTCGGCGGGCAGCGCTCCGCGGTAGGAACGTTGATAAAGCTGATAAAGAAATATATGGGTTTTTATACCGATATCAAGCTGACCTCTGGCAAACCGGATTTTTCCGACTGCGAGCTTATGCTGCTGGAAAAGCTGAGAACCGACGAGAGCTTCCGCCGACAGCTGTCTGACAGGTTCAGCTGCATAATCGTAGACGAGTTTCAGGACTCCAACGACGTTCAGTCGGAAATTTTCCGTCTTATCTCAAATGGCAGAAACAACCTGTTTTATGTCGGCGACGTAAAACAGGCGATATATATGTTCCGCGGTGGAAATCCGAGGATAATGGCAGGGCTGTGCCGCGTTCCAGAGCGGCTTGGGTATCTGGGCAAGGGCTTGACGGTAAGCCGTTCCGCTTCCGACATAAGATTTTGTTTTAGTGCGGGAAATAGGGATATCGCGGACTTTTGCGGGCGGCACAGGCGGTTTACTGTTATACCGCTCAACAGGAATTTCCGAAGCCGCCGCACGGTTATCGACTTTGTAAACGCGGTTTTTTCGGGGCTTATGACCAAGAGGTACGGATCTGTGGATTACAGCGGCGATGCGCGGCTTGAATTCGGCGCGCCTTACCCCGAAATACCCGAGGAACAAAAACGCCTTTATGAAGCGGAAGTCGACCTTATAGACTACCCCGACCCCAAAAAGGAAAACGGCGACAGCTCAGAGGAAAGAGCGGACTTCGATCAGGCGCTGTTTGTCGCGGACAGAATAAAAAGACTTATTGACAGTAAATTTACTGTCACCGTCGACGGAGAAACGCGTCCGTGCAGATACTCGGATATCGCCATACTGCTGCGCGGAAACGGCAGAATGTCGGGATATAAAGATACGCTGGAGAAATTCGGGATACCAGCTGTCACGCCCTCGGGAAAGGAATTTCTCGAATCCGAGGAAATAGGGCTTATAATGAATTTTCTGCGGGTGATAGATAATCCTCTGAGCGATGAGGAGCTTCTGAAAGTCCTTATGTCCCCGATATACGAACTTTCAGCGGAGGAGCTTGCGCAGATAAGGCTGGGCACGCTGGGGCTTCCCGAACTTCCGCGGGAGAGCACGGATAAGATATCCGCCCGACTGCGCGGAAGCTCGTTGTACGGCTGCCTTAACGCCTGTCTGCGCCCTCTTGCCGAGCCGGAGGAGAGCGAGGATGATTGCGACGGTCTTTATGAAGCGGCGAGGGCACAGGAAGCAGCGCTCTCCGCAAGCGGGATAAAACGAGAAATAAACCCCAAAGCGGCGAAATTCATGTCCGACCTGAACGCTTTGCGAATGTACATGAGCGGCAGTTCCGTTGAAAACCTTGTGCGCAGAGTTTACGATCTGACCGAGCTTTACGGGATAATATCCACCTACGAAGGCAGCCGTCAGCGCGTTTCAAATATTCGGCTTATGCAGAAATACGCAGCGGATTTCGAGGAAAACGACGGCGGAACGCTCAGCGACTTTATCCGCTTTATAAACTCGTCGCGCGCCCACAAAAGCGGTTTTGAAGCGGGCGCCGTTCCCGAAGACGCAGGAAACGCGGTGAAGATAATGACCTTTCACGGCAGCAAGGGGCTGGAAATGCCCATCTGCATAATCGCCGAGCTGGACAGGAGAGCCTCGGATAAGGACGCTTCGGGAAAGGTGCTGATAAGCCACACGCATGGGCTTGCCATGGAATACGTTGACAGGAAGATACGCATGAAGCTCAAGCCGTTCGCTTATAAGGCGCTTCACGACGTTATTTATGACGGGATATTCGGCGAGGAGCTGCGGCTGCTGTATGTGGCAATGACACGCGCCCAAGAAAAGCTGATTCTTGTGGGAAAAAAATCGGCGCTGAACACCGCGTCGGAAATGCGGGAGGGCGCTCCCGAAACCGCGTTCTCCAATCTTTCACCGCTGAGCTGGATACTCTCGTCGCTGCTGAGGTACTGCAAATTCGGCGAGGATACCGAAGCGGTGAAAATAGGCGGACTTAACGCGGAAATAATATCCCACACAGTTCCGCCAGCTGTATGCGAGCCGACAGGACGCGGAACGGCTGCCCCCGACCCGCTTATCACCGCGGAGATAGAAAAAAATCTCCGCTCGGAATACTCACACGCGGAGGAAACATCACGAAAAGCGAAATACTCCGTCACCGAGCTTGCCCACAGCGGCGAAAGCGCGGAGGATGTCGTGTATCTCAACCCGCCATCGTTTGTGCGCGGCGAAAACGCCTTTTCGGGCAAAGAGGTGGGTGACGCGTATCATCATCTTATGCAGTTTTATCCACTGGAGCGCGTAACGCCCGATGCCGACCTGCACAAACTCACCGAAAATACAGTTTCCGAGCTTGCCGCGCGCGGAAAGCTGACTGACAGAGAGCGGCAGATACTCACATCCAAAAAGCTGAAATGCGTGGAAAAGACGGTGAGATTTCTGCAAAGCCCGCTGGGACAGCGTATGCTGAAAAGCGGCAGAGTTGAGCGGGAAACTCCCTTTTACGCGGAGCTGCCCGCACGTGTGCTGGGACTGGACTATGACGGGGTCGTGAGCCTTCAGGGGCGGACGGATATGTTCTTTTACGAGGACGACGGAATAGTTCTTGTGGACTATAAAAGCGACAGTGTAGAGAGCATGGAAAAGGAAAAGGAAAGCTACTCCCGACAATTGTTGACCTATAAGAATATCCTCCCCAAAATAACGGGAACGCAGGTCAAGCAGATGTATCTGTACGCGTTCTCCACGGGAGAGGAAACGGATATCGAGCGCTATCTTTCACAGAACGGCGCGGGAAAGGCACATAAAAAATGAAAATCAAAAAAATTATTTTCTCCGCGGCAGTGGTAGTCGCGGCAGCTGTACTGTCATTAGGCGCGTTCGCCGCTGAGGAAAAGAGCGCGGGATTCCGCACGGAAAATGAACTGGTCACCGCCGCTAAAACTCCCTACGACGGAAAATACACCAACATAGCCTGGAACACCGGGGAATCCGACAGCGCGGGCGTACCCGTGCCGCTTGCCAGCAGCGTGATATTTCCAAAAGGGAACAAGCTGTTAAGGCTTGACGAGAACACGGGTGATGAGCTTGCTACCGCGGAGCTTTCCGAAAAAGTCTCCAGTGAGTGCGGCGGTGCCGTTTCGGGGGGGAAACTGCTTCAGCCCACCCGCACGGGGCTTGCCGTAATAAATACCGAAACCATGGACGTTGAGGCATATCGTACGCTCGGCGGAGATATCGTTACCGACGCGGCTGTAATCGGCAGCTTCGGATATGTGGGACTTGACCTTGGGGAGAGCCGCTCGTTTATATGTGTGGATATGTCAAATGAACTGAAAACTATCTGGGAATACTCTACGGAAAGCCTCCTTACCTCCCCCGCCCTTTTCGAAGATTATGTGGTTTTCGGAGCGGGTAGCAATCTGGTTACCCATCATTACAGCGGGGAAAATTACACCGAGATACCCGTGGAAACGGAAATCATCGGTTCGCCGTTTGCGGGAGAATACGCAATATACTTTTCGGGAAGCGACGGCAAGAGCTATAAGCTGCGCCTGAATAACGACGGAACGCTTGAAGAGGATACCCTGACATGCTGCGATATCGGCGGGGAACTGTCCTCGCCCGTAGCCTGGAACGGCAGGCTTTACACCGCCTCAAGCGAGGGATTTTTCATTCTGGACAGCCTTAATATGGAGATCATATCATCTCTACCCGAAATAAAAGCTGGCACCGACCCTATTATCTGCTACGGAAACGGTCCGAGAGTGTATCTGCTGTACCCCGAAGGAAAACTGTGGAATTTCTGCTGTATTCTCGATTCCGAGGAGCTTGAAACGCCCGAGGTAACTTTGCCCGCAAGACTGGATAACTTCGAAGGCGGAAGTCTTTCTGTTTCGGCAAACGGAACGATGTATTTCCGCGACGGTATAGGCAGATTGTACGCGGCGCGGGTAGCGCCCTACAATATCCTGCTTGTAATCGTAAAGCTGCTTATGCTGCTGGTGCTTATCGTGTTGGTATTTCTTATTCTGAGATACTGGGCAAAGAACCGAAACGCAAACAAGCCGCGGTATTGAATTAAATGCAGCATCGAAACAAAACGCTGAAATTTGGCAAAGGAAATTAATCATTGCAATTTTTCGTGATAAATTCTGACGATAAGGCAATATATCGCCAACGCACTAAATTTTTCGCGGAAACCTGAGCGGGCAGCACAAAGCGAATCGGAGTGCCGCTTGCTTGAGCGGGTCGTGGGGTGCAAAAAAATTTCAAATTAAGGAGAATTGTTATGGAGCTTATGCTTAAAAGCGGCGATTGTACCGCAAAGATCATTTCAATGGGAGCGGAGCTGAAAAGTCTGACTGTCGGCGGTCGGGAACTTATGTGGAGAGCCGACCCCGCATTCTGGGGCAAGACCTCGCCGCTTCTGTTCCCGATGATAGGAACGCTTAAAGATGGGAAAACTATTATCAACGGCGCCGAATATCGTATATCAAAACACGGCTTTGCCCGCGATCTGGAATTTGTTCCCGAAATCGCCAACGGCTCGAGCGCACAGTTTTCGCTGGAACAGAATAACTATACAAAGGAAATGTTCCCGTTCGATTTTAAATTCACCGTGCGATACACGCTGAAGGAGGACGGACTGGCAATAACGTACCGCGTGCGCAACAACAGCGGAACGGATATACCGTTCTGTATAGGAGCGCACCCCGCATTTGCCTGCGACGGTGATATGCGGGACTATCGGCTGGAGTTCGCCAAGCTTGAAACCGCCGCCTGCCCGCTGTATAATCTTGAAACGGGGCTGCATGAGGAAAATAACCGTACTCCCCTGCTAAATGAGGAGAACGTTCTGCCGCTGTCGCACGAGCTTTTTTACAAGGACGTGTGCTATTTTGACGCGCCGCGCTCTCGCTCGGTCACGCTTTTTGACAAGGAAAACCGCGGGATACGCGTCGATTTCCCCGATTTTTCAAGCCTCGGAATATGGCAGGCAAAGGACGCTCCGTTCCTGTGCATAGAGCCTTGGTGCGGCTCTGCGGATTTTGACGACTGCACGGGAATTTTTGCAGATAAGCGCGGTGCGATAGTACTACCGCCCGAACAGGAAAAAGCGTTCACCTATTCCATCTCAGCCGTGGGAAAATAAATTTATTAAAACGCTAAAGTTTTGACAAAATCTGCCGATAAAATATATACGGAACAGTATACATATACGCGAAAGGGGTGACGGATATGGATATAAACGCACTGTCGGAGCTTCAAAACAAGCTTCAGTCCAGCGTTAAGCCGCGTGATAATTCACTTGATTTTATGGCGCTGGTAGCAGCTGCGGGCGAAACGGTTTCCGCGCCTAATGTCGACACCGGCTCAATGTCAATGACAGAATACAAAATGTATATTTATAATATCATATCCCGTATTACCTTTGACCCCTCCGAATCGAGAGACTTTATTGCGGTGAATATTTCCGACGAGGGCTTTGAGGCGATGAAAAACGACCCCGAATACGAGAAATGGGTGCTGGACAAAATTGCGGAGGATTATTTCTCCTTTAATATGTGGGGAAACCGCCACAGCGTGAGATACGGTATAAAGTATTTCGGCGCGACAAAGGAGGAATACCGCAGCGAAACATGGTGCGCCGATCTCAACGACATAAAAAGCGACGAGGAATACAAGCGCAAGACCAAGGACAGTTTCTGGTCAAAAAGGCTCGAGCGTATGGAGAAGATACAGAAGATGTGGCAGGAGCTTGACCTTAAAAAGAAATTCTACCGTGAGCACAATATAGACATTATTCCCACCGTAAACGCCAACATTCTTATGGAATTGCTTATGCTGGGAAGCTGAAAATAACGGGGGCGCGTTCCTAAACGCGCCCTCTTATAATTTATTCCATGAACTCTTCGCAAATTTTTTCTTTGCAGAAAAGACATTAATATTCCCCATCAATAACATCAAGTCCCTCTATATCATACATCACCCGTGCATGATTTTCGCGTATTATTTCCTCGGAAATAATATCGCCGGAGCGTCGGTCTATGGCAGTCCTTATAACGCTGCCACAGCGGTAAACAACTCCGTTTTCCCTGACAAAGCGCTCTCCGTGCGATTTTATGTGAAATTTAACGCACTGCGGTCTGTCCGCCCGAAGCTCTCCGCACAGATACTCCCCGTCTGTGTAAACGATAAGCTGATATACCCTGTCGGTGTCGTTGCGGAAACGGTAGTCAAGGTAATTGTACATTATCGAGGTACCCGTGCCAAACGGTATCTGCCGCCCGAAATCGGGAAAAAGGTCAAAACCGTCGTGATGATGGTGCTCGGTTATGGTAAGCTCGGAATGAAGCACCAGCCAGTGAATAAGATTTGTAAACTGGCACATTCCGCCGCCCGTGCCCGCGGAAACCTTGCCGTTTGAGATAGTCAGTCCATCAAGATAGCCCTTGCGCCTGCTGTCCCTGCCGACCAGCCTCCAGAAGGAGAAAACCTCGCCCGGCTTTATCAGTATTCCCGTGACCCTCGGCGCGGCAAGTGACAAATTTACAGCCTTATTTTCCTGAAACCGCATATCCACGCTGCCCAGCCTGCGTCGTATAAGAGATTTATGTGAATATATGACCGCTGGCAGAAGCTCCGCCGACCTTACGCAGGCATAGCGCTCCCGCGCAAGCAAATCGCGAAGCCTGCGCTGTAAAATATTTTTTTCAACCGATATCCTGTAAGTAAGCGGGGAAATTTCACAAAATAATTTTCGTTTCATAAAAATACAATTGTTAAAGTCAGTGTTAAAATCTGTTTTTATATAGGGTATTATAAAGTTATCATTTTACTCCGTCAGCTATCATGCTCCTGTTCATCTCCCACAACGCCACATAATATGCGTAGGGTGAAAGATGTATACCGTCACCGCCGTCAAAGCACTCCTTTAGGCTGTCATCGCTGTCCTTGAGATGCTTGGCGAAATCAAGAAAGTGTACACGCTCGGAATAGTTTTCCTCAATATAGCCCTTTAAAGCCACATTGAAACAGTCAATACGATAATTGGTGGTAAACATACTTTCCGCGATTATGGGAGATATCGCGCAGACGTACACCTCCGCGTCGGAAGCAGCCAATGTAGCATCTATCACCGCACGGTAGTTCTCGCAGTATTCCTCCTCGTCAAACATATTTATATCGTTCATTCCCATTGACAGAAACACAAATTTCGGGTTTGTCAGTGCCAGTGCCGTGGGATAATCCACCTCTTTATCATCTACATAAAAATTATAGTCGAAAAAGCTCCACGCCGCGAGAGAGCCTCTTGCCAACACATTTTCAGGGTATACAGTATCATATACGCTGAATCCCCTGCAAATGCTGTCACCAACAAAAACTGATTCCTTTGTAAATTCGCGCTCAGCTTTTGTAAGCTTATAAGCTCCATACTCGTCTATGTAAAAGGTGTCCAGACCCTTTTCGGGTTCTTCGATATACTCAGTGGTTTCTGCCATGAGCGTTTCAGTGCTTTCAACCACCAATCCCTCCCCCGTTTCCTCGGGAGAATCTTCCGCCATATTTTCCGCGGTCGCCCCCTCGGTTTCGGCAGAATCTGTATGTTCTTCCGTGTTGTCAATGGGTTTAAATTCAATAGGAAGTTCCTCTACGGCAGGTTTGACGTGCCCCCTGTAAACCGCTGCGGTATTTTCACGGCTGGCGCATGAACAAAGAAGCGCGGACATGATGAAGAGCAAAATCGTGGAACGAATATATTTTTTCATGGCATTTATCCTTATATAACAAACGCAAAAGCGTAAAATCCGTTAAAAAATCTAAACACTATATATTGTACATCACATTTGAAAAAAAAGCAATAGTTTTTTTAATATTGTAATAATTTGTAACCATTTATTGCGTTTCATTGTTAAAATTGGGTATTTTGTTGAAAACACCCGACAAAGATTGTCGGGTGTTTGGTTTTCATTATTTCTCCTCGCAATAGATTGCTATCGCACCGCTCATGATCTCGGCTGTTCCGCCGCCGTAAGCGTTTAAATTGCTTTTAAAGCGTTCGTCCCCAATATACAGCTTGCCCAGACCTGCCAATATCTCCTTTGTGCAGGGGTAGAAATTCGCGATGATAAACTCCTGCCAGCGCTTCACCAGCCTTTGCGCCTCGGGGCTTTCAGGAGCGCCGCCCGCAAGCTCGGCAAACGCCGTGAGTATCTCGTCTTGCTCCGCGGCTATTTTGTCCTTTTCGTAAGGGGAGAGCGCGGAATATCTCCGTTCGCTCTCGGTGTATTCCGCAGTGCCGCCGTATCTGCTTCTTACCTCCGCCGCGCATTGTTCCCGAACGCGCTCCATATCCTTCACCGTAATTCTCGGTTTTGTCATTTCTTTACCTCCAATCGTTTCCTCCGCGAGCCTTATCAGCCCGTCAATACGCTCCCGCTCCATGAGCAGCAGCCTTCGTCGACACTCAAGCGCCCGCTTTCTTACCGCTTCGGGGGCGCAAAGCAGCGGCTTTATCTCATCAAGGGGAAAACCCAGTTCACGGTAAAACAGGATCTGCTGCAAAAGGGATATTTCCCTTTCCGTATAATACCGATAGCCGGCTTCCGATATTTCCGCGGGCTTTAACAGCCCTATCCTGTCATAATACCGCAGGGTGCGGATAGTGACCCCCACCATCGCCGCGGTCTCCCCTATCTGAAATTTCATCTGCTTTCGCCTCCTTGAATAAATTATAAAGTATAACGCGGGGAGAGTGTCAAGAGGTTTTAAAAAAATTTTTGCAAACCGAAGAGGCAAAACGTTCCGTCCTGCCTCTTGTAACCTCTATCCCTCTAAATAGTACTGCGCCTGCGCCGCGAACATTTCCGCGTAAATTCCGTCGGGCTTGTCGGCAAGTTCGTCGTGTGTGCCGTATTCCTTTATGGTATCCTCGGCGAAAACCGCTATCCTGTCGCAGAATTTGCAGCTTGAAAGCCTGTGGGAAATATAAATCGCGGTCTTTCCGCCAACAAGGGTGTTGAACTGGCGGTATATCTCATATTCCGCAACGGGGTCGAGCGCCGCTGTCGGCTCGTCGAGTATAACTATCGGAGCGTCGCGGTACAGAGCGCGGCTGATAGCGGTCTTCTGCTTCTGACCGCCCGAAAGCTCGGTGCCCTTTTCGTCGAAGCTTTTGAACAGGCAGGTGTCCAGACCGTTCTCCAGCTTTTGCGAGTCCTCGTAAAGCCCCGATTGCTTCAGCACCTCGTTTATGCGCTCCTCGTCGGCTTCTCCGTTCAGCGCGACGTTTTCCTTTAGACTGAACGCTAACAGCTGGAAGTCCTGAAATACCACCGCGAACAGCCTGCGATATTCCTCCTCGGAATATTCCTTGATATTCACCCCGTCTATGAGTATCGCGCCCTCGGTAACGTCGTAAAGCCTGCACAGCAGCTTTATGAACGTGGTCTTTCCCGCGCCGTTCAGCCCCACTATGGAAAGGTGCTCGCCCGATTTTATGGTGATGTTGATATCGCGCAGCACAAAGCTTTCCGAGCAGGGATATTTAAAGCTGACGTGAACAAACTCGATGATATGCTCGCCTGGCTTTACGGGCTTGTCGCCCTTAGGCATTGCCGCGGGATATTCGATAAACTCAATATATCTGTGGGCGTAGGCGCATTTTTTGTTGATCTCCTGAATGCCGTTTACTATATTATAAAGACTCCAGTAGAACGTTCCCGCCGCACCGACGCACATTGAGAAATCGCCTATCGAAATAGCCTTGGTCAGCGCCATATAGCCTATGTAGAAATAGCTCGCGCCGTCGCGCAAGGAGTTTATGATATCCATACACCATGAATTTTTGCACTGCTTTTTGTTTCTGTCCGTCCATTCGGCTACCGACTCGTCGGAATACACCTCGGCTTTTTTACACATCATCTCCGCGCTGTCGTAAAGCCTTATGTCCTTGCCGAGACGGAAATCCGCGAGCTGATACAGCACATATCCGAAAAGACGATCGGTCTTTGCCAGTCTTAAAAAGCTGTTCATCTCTATCTTGTTGTTCTTTGCGTTGAATATCGTTATAAATATCAGCGAGATTATCTGTATCGGCAGCAGCAGCGGGCAGGTCGCGGCTATCAGCGCCACCACTCCGACAAGGGTAGCCGCCTCGCGGAGAAGCTGCACCAGCGCGAACAATACTCCGTGAACGCCGCCGCTGTACCAGCTCATACCCTCTTTTGCCTTGTTGAGCGCGTCGAGCGCCTCTGGGTTCTCGGTATGCTCAAAATCCATCTTCATGGCGTGTTCGCCCATTTTTACGTCAATATATTCTTGGAACCATTCATTGGCTATATCTATAAGCTGACCGTTGATATTGTCGAAAACGTTCAGCATCAAATGTATCCCCACATACAGCCCCGCGAACAGCGCCGCGCGCGGCAGATGCTCCTCGACCGCGCCGCCGCCGATCATCGCCGCCACCTCGTCGATGATGAATTTCGGCATGATAACGTCCATCAAGCTCATGGAGGTCACGAGAACGATATCCATGAAATACAGAAAGAACAGATGGGGCTTCTCTTTCCACACCAGCTTTATCATGAATTTCAACGTTTCGCGGGTAATGGGCTTTTTGTCTTTTTTTGTTTTAGCTTCAGACATTCTCTGCCACCTCCTCGGGATTATCCACATAATACTGCGCCTGGATATGGAACATCTCGGCGTAAGCGCCGCCCTTATCCAGCAGCTCGCGGTGAGTGCCGTGTTCCACCATCTCGCCGTCCTTGAACATCGCCACCTCGTTGCAGAATTGGGTAGAGCTTAAGCGATGGCTTATATACACCGCGGTCTTGCCGCCTATCAGCTTGTCGAAATCGCTGTACAGCTTGCTTTCCGCGAGAGCGTCCAGCGCCGCCGTCGGCTCGTCGAGGACTACCACGGGAGAACCCTTGTAAAGCGCCCTCGCAAGCGCCAGCTTCTGCTTTTCGCCGCCCGAAAGGTCGGTGCCGTCGTCGTAAATCACCTTCAATATCTCGCTGTCAACGCCCTTGGGCAGCTCCGCCAGCTTTTCGCCCAGACCCGCGTCGATAAGGCATTTCTCCGAAAGACGCTTGTCGGTGTTATCGGGAGCCTGCATGGAAACATTCTCCGCCAGCGGGAACGCGAACAGATTAACGTCCTGAAAAACGGGAGCGAACACCTTATAGTAACTCGTTTTGCTGTATTCCTTAACGTTCACGCCGTTCAGGAATATCTCGCCCTCCGTCGGCTCATACAGCCGCATAAGCAGCTTTATGAACGTCGTCTTTCCCGCGCCGTTCAGCCCCACCACCGCCAGACGCTCCCCCGCCTTAACGGTCAAATTCAGATTTTTGAGCGCGTAGCTTTCCGCCTTGGGATATTTAAAGGAAACGTTGCGGAACTCAAACGCGTAGCTGTCCATCTCGGGAACGGGCTTGCCGACCTCGGGATCGCCGCCGTCAAGATCGATAAAGCTGCGCCAGTCGTCCACCTCGCGGCTGCGCGCCATAAGCTCGGCGCTGTTGTCCATTATATTACGGACATGATTATAAAACGTGGTCGAGGACGCAAGATAAAGGCTGAAGTTGCCGAGCGTAATCTCACCCTTGACCGTCATGTAGAGCAGCCACGCGTACACCAGAGCCTGCGACAGCGAAAAGCAGAAGTTTGTGAAATTCGAGGTGTGTATCCACATCTTGGCGTTCATTTTCTGAGCGTCGATACGCGCCTTTTTCCCGGTGCGGAATTTCTCCGTCAGCCAGTCGCTCAGCCCGAACATTCGTATATCCTTCGCCGCCGCGAAATCCGAGGTTAGATTGGACATATAGTTGTCTTTGCGCCACCATGTCGCAAGCGGATCCCAGACCTTCTTTTTTACCTTGGCGTTGGTCTTGTCCCTCACTATGAATGTTATCACCGCAAGAGCCAGCATTATCAGCACGATAACGATATTCATCGTTCCGAGAATGATCAGCCCGACAACCGCCACCGCAAGCGATATCAGGAACATCACCAGATACCGCATCATTCCCTCAATGCCCACCATATTGCCGCCCGCGGCGTTTCCCGCCTTCTGATAGCAGTCCATAACATCGGGGTCTTCAATATTGCGGAAGTCTATCGTCATTGCCTTGCGGTTCTTTTCGATCATCATTTTGAACCGCACGAAAACGTAATTGCTCCATTTGCTGTAATACCAGGTGTTAAGCATGGTGGATGCCATCTGAATAACGGTGAACATCACCATTATCCACAGCAGAGCCTCCCAGCCCTTTTCGCCCGTTATCATATCGATAACGAATTTCCCTATAAACGTCCACAGGTAATTCATTATCGGCGCGCAGATGACCCCTACCGGCACCAGCACCCAGAAGATCGGCGCATACCCGAACATATTCTTCAGTATGTACCTTGCGTTGCTGAAAAGCCCGTACTCCTTATGATAAGGATTTTGCTTTTCATCGGTTTTCTTGTTTTTCTTTTTCATGGTCTCCTCCTGTTTTTAAAAATTCAAGCCGGCTTCTGTCCAGCCATGCCGTGCTGGTGGTTCCTATCTGAATATTGTAGTTTACGGGCTGATTGAGCACCGTATCCGCTGCCGCAAGCAGCATCACCATTATGCAGTTGATGTTTACCGCGGCGTCGTAAGCTTTTTCGGGTCTTTCGTTGCCGTTATCGCTTATTATGAGCATTTCATTAAACGCGTTGCGGCATTCTCCGCCGATCCCGTTCAGAAAGCCGAGCGCTTTTTCCGCGCGCTCCACGGGTATATTAAGCTGCTTTGCGACGGTAGACGCTTTTACCACTTCGCCCCCATTCAGCGACAGCATATACATCAAGACCTTTAAATTGATGATATCGCCCAGAAACTCGAACAGCGGCGCCAGCGCCTCGGGCTTGCCCAAGCGCTTCGCGAAGCCCTGCGGCGGGGTTTTCGCGATAAAATAATATTGCAGATCCTCGTTCATTCGCAAAAAGGTAAAGCCCATTTTGTCCGTCAGGCTTGAAGCGGTGTGACCTTTGTCGCCGCCGGGTATATTGCGGGGATAGTAATATCTGTTGTCGCGCCAGCCCGCTATCTGCATAGCCCATATGTACTCCAGCACTTTATCGAAGTACTCCTCGTGAGTGTTATCTCCCTTGCGCGGCAGGGTTTGCAGCTCGTTTATTATCTGCTGCACTACGGGCACGTCGCGCTCCGTCCTGCCGTAGAGATAGTCTATGCTCACCTCAAAATAATCCGCTATCTTCGGCAGCAGGTCGCCGTCGGGATAGCTTCCGTTCTCCCATTTCGATACCGCCTGCGGGCTTACTCCAAGGTGATTTGCAAGCTGCTCCTGCGTTGCTCCGCGCTCCTTTCGCAGCTTCTGGAGCTGTGCGGAAAATGATGTCGGCGTTGTTGGCATCTCAATTCCCCTTTCGGTTGTGTTGATTGTATTATAGCACAATCAGCAGTTGATGTAAATAGGTAAAATCAACCTAAGATATTATATCGGTTGTAAAAGAAGCGTTTTTTCTATTTTAAGTTGATATAAGGCATAACTATATAGATATAATATCGGAAATTTTGCTTTTCGCATTTTCGTAAATATAGTGTCGGGAAATATCGAAAGGTTTGGTATTATTCCTTAAATTTTTAAAAAATAAACCGCCCGAAATTTCAGGCGGTCGATTTTACTTATTCAAGGTTCAAATCTTCTATTTCCATTATAATTTGTTTCTGGCGTTCGTAGAACATCATGTCCTTATTGTTGTCGAAATACTCCTTACAGCCGTAGCGCGAAATAAAATGAGAAGCGTAGGTGCTCACCGTAAGCTCGGTAACAAGAATGAGCATTTCCTGACTTCCCTTTGAAAAAGCGGCTTCACAAAAATTGAAAGTGTTTGTCAGCATACTGCTGTTTGTTGACACAACCTTTGAAAGAGTCTTTTTGCGCTTGTCAAAATCCGCTTTAAGCAGCTTGAAAGCGTCCGCGGCGTTCTTCGGGGATTTTTCAATGATAAGCGTCTGTTCCTCCGAAAGTATCTCCATAACGTAATGCAGCGTATACTCCCTGTCAGCGGAAATATTTGAAGCCGCTTTGCCGACGGATATCTCCTTTTGCTTCTCGGCGGTCTGACGTTCCAGCGAAGCGGTGAAATCGCTGTCGGTCATAAAATCCACTTTTGCGGTTTTAAGGCAGTTCATCAGCTCGGAAAGCGCACTCTCCGCCCGAAAGCTCTCCTTGACCCCATCAATGATACCGTCGATAAGCAGACCGATAAGGGACAATCTCTCGTCAAAGCCCGCTTTTCTGGCGCGCTCGGTTATCTCACTGTCCGCCTTGCCGCTCAAAATCTTATCCACCTGATAATCCGACTTATACTTGTTGAAAAGGTCGTAATAAATCGCGAAGCTCTTGGCGATCTTCTTGTTCTGAAGATACTGCCCCACAAGCTGCTCGGTGACGGGAAAACCCTTTTCCTCATACAGCTTTATCATCTCGGAAAGGTCGCTCCACCCTCGGGCTGTAACGAACGTTTTTCCGTCGACGGTGGTCTCTATTTTGCAGAAATCGTCCTTTTTGATATCAAGATATGTGGTTATCGCGGCGTGCACCCCACGGGAGTAGGCGTACTCCTTCCATGTGTCGTAATCCGCCTCAACGTCCAGACGCTTAAGCCTGTCCCACGTTACTATATCAAACTCGCGCACGGAATTGTTGAACTCGGGGGGATTTCCCGCGGTCACGACTATCCAGCCGTCAGGAACTCTGTGCCGCCCAAATATCTTATACTGCAAAAACTGCAGCATGGCGGGCGCGAGAGTTTCCGAAACGCAGTTTATCTCGTCCAGAAACAATATCCCCTCCTTAATCCCCGTATACTCTATCATATCGTACACGCTGGCAATTATCTCGCTCATGGTGTATTCCGATACGGTATATTCCTGTCCTCCGTATTCCTTTTTCACGATAAACGGCAGTCCCAATGCGGATTGGCGGGTATGGTGCGTCATGGAATAGCTCACCAGACCGATTTTCATTTCCTCCGCTATCTGTTCCATTATCGCAGTTTTTCCTATGCCGGGAGCGCCCATTAAGAATATGGGGCGCTGCTTTTCAATGGGTATCACAAAATTCCCGAATTTGTCCTTTGTGAGATACGCGGAAACCGCGTTTTTGATATCCTCTTTTGCTTGCTTTATGTTCATATTAGCTCCTTATTTTAAAAAATTTTTCGCACCGCGCCAAACAAGTCGGCGCTATCCCGCCGCAAATGCTCCGCTGCGCTGCGTATTCGCGGCGGCTTGCAAAAAATTTTCCTGCGTGGGCTTTACGTCGTATTTTTTTGAGCGTCGCTTTACTACGCGAGCGGTGCGTTGCTCTTTCCTACTTATACAGAACCTTAATGCCGTTTTCCAAGCAGTACCGCTCTGCACAGCTTCCCTTGAAAACCTTTGCGGTAAGATTCGGGAACTTGCCTTTGGCGGTGCCGTTTTTATCTATATTTTTGATAGACTCCACCGACTTCGGGAAGTCGATAACCTCAAGCGCAGTGCAACCCTCAAACGCGTGTTCCTCAATTTTGGCGACGCCCTCCGCAATTACCACGCTTTTCAGCGATATGCAGCCCATAAACGCGCCGTCACCTATCTTTTCTGCCGAGCCGGGTATCACAATGCTTTTCAGCGACTGACAATCCATAAACGCGCCCGTAGTAATGCCGTTCAGACCATCGGGAAGATTTATCTCCTCCAGAGACACCAGTTTCAGAAATGCATAATATCCAATCGACCTCAGGCTTTTTGGCAGTATGATTTTTGTGATTTTTTTGCGGATTGCCGTCTGCTCCGCCGAAATACGCGGAACGTTGCTGCACGCCAGAACACCGCTCTCAATATTTGTCACAATGCTATTGCCTATTTTTTCGGGTACGTTGACCACCGTCTGATTTCCCTTGTATTTTGAGATTGACAGTGTACCGTCGTCGCGCTTTTTATAGCTCCATAGCTGCCTTAATGCCGTTACCGAATCGGGCGCGGCGTTAAGCTCGCGCTCCGCTTTTTTCTCGGCTTTTTCGCGCTCGGCGGCAAGGTCGGCGGTGCGGTTTTTAAACTCCAGCAGCCACGCGGCGGATTCCGCCTTGCCGCTGTCCGCGGCGTATTGAATGAGCTCGTCGCGCTTTTTCGGATATTTCAGCCAGCCCTCTCTTGCCGCAATGGCAAGACAATCGACCGCCCCCTTATCCACCAGCTTTTTCATCAGCTTCATCTGATTCATGCCCGTTCGGTCGAAATTTTTGAGGATAAATTCAAAGCTTTCAGTTGATAAAACATTCGCGATATAGGTGCTGTAAAAAGTCATGTTACCCCTTATCTTTTCGCCGCCGAGCTCCCTCGCTATCATTCCAAACACAATCATGAATTCCTTTTCGTCCATAGAACACGTGAAATTGCAGGCGTTTTTAAATATCCATCGTCTTTTTTCGTTGACATACGCGCCATGCTTTTTTAGAATGTCATAAAATTCCTCGTTGCTGTTACATATTGAAAAATACAGCAGACTTTCGGGGCGGAAGCCTGTTTTTTCCGAATTGTCGCAAAGATAATCAATTATTCTGGCACGTTCCGAAACGGGCAGTATCTCCATCTCGTCCGAAAACTCAAAAAATTTCTCACTTTCCTTGTTCCGACCGACAATCATTATGGAATAATCAAGTTCGTACTTATTTCCGAAGTATCTGTAAAAAGAAAATATCATTGTTTCGATTTGCACCGTTTCCCCGGGATAGAGAAACGTCGCTCCGTGCTCAACAAGCGCCTTTACAGTATCCAGTCCGCGGTACAGGCACGCCGTGCCCAGTGCACGGGCAGTAAAGCTCACCTCTCCGAGTTCCCCGTATATACGCCTTATTTCCTTGGGAGTTTCCGAAACCACCGCCTGCTCTAACCGTCGAATTTTTTCCTCGTCTGACAGCATCATTTGTCCTCCCTATATATGAATTTCACCTTGTTATGCTCGCAGAACTCCTCAACATGAGGTGCGCGCGGCACAGAAACTACCAGATTAGGACAGCTCGGGCTATGAAAAAGATATACCCGCCACCATTTGCAGCTTTCCCGAAAATACTCCAAAGTGCTCGGAAGCTCCACATACTCCAGCTCTCCCCTGCCGTTTTGTACAGAGAAAGCGTTAGCGTCTATATATCTCACACCCTCGGGGACTATTATCCTTTTCAGCAAATTGCAGTCCTGAAAGGCATCTTCTCCAATATATCTTACCGTTTTGGGGATATTTACGCTTTGCAGCGATACAAGACAGCGAAAAGCACTTTCACCGATTTTTTTAAGCCCGTTAGGAAGAGTTATACTTGTTATGGTCTTGCGGAATTCGCTTGTCTGCTCCCTTGTTCTGTCCTGATGGGGCGAAAACGCCCAGTCGCCTATCTCCGTCACCCTATCATCTCCGATTTTTTCCGGCACGATAATATCCTTTGAATGTCCTGTGTACCTTAATATTATCAGCGTTCCGTCCTTTTTCTTTTCGTATTTCCAGTTCTTCTTTATCTCGCTTAATGAATTGGGATCGGCGTTAAGCTTCCGCTGAATTTTTTTGTCCGCCTTTTCCATCTCCGCCGCAAGGTCTGCGGTGCGGTTCTTGAAATCAAGCAGCCACGCGGTACACTCGGTTTTCTCGTTATCCGCGGCGTATTTTATAAGTTCGTCCCGCTTTTTGGTATTCCCAAGCCAGCCGCGCTTTTCCGCCGCAGCTAAACACGAAGTGAGCCCGCGCGAAATTATATCCTTTAATATGGCAGTCTTGTTCATTTTTGACTGATCAAAATAATCAAGGAAAATTTCAAAAAGCTCGGGTGCGCCGCCAAATCTTTGCGAATGGTCGTAATAAAACGCCATGGTGAATTTAATCTTTACGCCGTCAAGCTCGCGCGACAGCATTCCTATGACTCTCATAAGCTTCTCGGTATCAAGACAGCGTATCAGAGCCTGAAAGCGCTGCCAGTCCAAGCCCGCCGCGCCTATGGTGAGAGCCGTTTTTATATTTTCATTCAGCACCGCTCCATGCTTTTTCAGTTTTTTGTAAAACTCCCCGCTGTCCGTAAGAATTGAAAAGTACAGCAGATCGCCGCTGTCAAAACCGCACTTCTCAGCGTTTTCGCAAAGATAATCCGTTATTCCCAGACGCGCCGTAACGGGTATTGCTTCGCGTTTGCCCGTTACGCTCACGCACTCCGCGTCATAGCCCTCCTGAGTGTTGTCCAGCAGCATAAGCGCGTAATAGGGCAAGCCCTCGCGACCCTCACGCGCACAAACTTTATTTACAGTCAGCCAGACGTTATCGTATCTGTGGTTTGTCCCGATGTAATTGTCAAAGCGCGCACCGCCATCAACCAGAGCCTTTACCATATCGAGCCCTCGGTAACGGCACGCCAGACCAATCGCTCTTGAGGTAAACGCGACCGCGCCGAGCTCCCCCATCACTTTAAGCACCTCTTTTGGAGTTTTTGCAAGCACTGCACCCTCCAATATCCGCGATTTTTGTTTCTGAGATATTTCCTTGCTCATATATCCTCCGTTTTTTTAAAATAATCCCCTCACGAAACGGCGATGCCGCATATAAATCCCGCGCATGTTCATTCCTCAGCATACTTGTAAATAATTTTACTATCTTCGCAATAGCTTTCCGCGTAAGAGCCTTTGTGCAGCAGGACTTTAAGTTTGCCGCAGCCCCAGAACGGGCTGTCATATTTGGAGCTGACGGCAATTTTTATCAGTGACCGCGGCAATTCCAGCGTTTCCAAAGAGGAGCATTTATAAAATGCCGCGCTGTCTATTTCGGCAGCGCCCTCACAGATTTTAACGTGCCTGAGCCGATAACAATTATAAAATGCCACAGACCCGATCTTTTTAATGTTTCCTCCGATAATGATATTCTCCAAAGACGTGCTGTTAAGCATACCTTTGCTTATCTCGGTGAGTTTTTCTGAAAGCTTGATGTGTGCTAACGCTCTGCATTTAAAAAAAGCGAACTCCCCTACGTTCACAATAGTATCCGGAAGCGCTATTTTTGTGATAGCTCTTCTGATATCCCGCTGTTCTTCCCTTATCCGCTTGGCGTCGGGTGAGAACGCGTATTCGCCGATAGCCGCAACAACATCATTTCCGATTTTTTCGGGAACTGTAATCTCGGTCCGATTGCCTTTGTAGCCCGTTATAACTATTGTATTATCTTCGCGCTTTTCAAATTTCCAGACTTTTCTCAGCTCGGTCAGCGAGTCGGGGTCGGCGTTCAGCTCACGCTGTAATTTCTTCTCGGCACGTTCGCGCTCCGCTGCAAGATCTGCGGTGCGGTTCTTGAAATCCATAAGCCACGCGGTCGATTCCGTCTTTCCGTTCTCCGCCGCGTATTTTATCATCTCGTCGCGCTTTTTCGGATTGTTCAGCCAGCCGTTCTGTTCCGCTGCCGCAAGGCAAGAGATAAGCTCCTTTGAAATAATATCTTTCATTATCGCCGTTTTGTTCATTCTTGACTGATCGAAGTGCGCCAGAACAAGCTTAAACGCCTCGGTTTCGTTGATGAAATTCACGAAATGATAAAAAGTCATTGTAAATTTGATCTTTTCCTCGCCGAACTCCCGCCCCAACAGCCGCAAAGCACTTATCAGCACACCCGCTTCGGCATAGTGCAATATCGCCTGAAGCTGCATCCACCACACATTTGCGCCGCGGAATGTATTTTTGGCGGAAACAGCGCTTTTAACTTCTTCGGGGAGCTTCGCACCGCGAGCTTTCAGCGCTTCATAAAATTCCTCACAGCCGCCCAATATCGAATAATAAAGAAGCCTATTGACGTCAAAGCCGCATTTATCCGCGTTTTCATACAGATAATCAATCACCGCGATACACTGTGAAGGAGAAAGTATCTTGATCTTCTGAATTGCACGCGGCAAAAATGTAACGTTTCCAAGGTCTGAAAATATACCCGATATCTCAACGCAAGTTTTCACAATAAATGTGTCTTCGGCAAACTGCGCGTCCTGCTCGGGAGTAAATTTATCTTTCATTATTCCTCCGAATATTGAAATTCTATTTTGTGCTTTTTACAGTAATCCTCCGCGAAAGAGCCTCTCCGCACAATTGCGTACGCGTCGGGGCAGTCCTCGAGAAAATCCTCCTCGTCGATTTTAATTTCCTTTAACGTTGAGGGAAGCACCAGTTTTTGCAGCTTTTCGCAGTTTTCAAATACAAACCAACCCAATTCGATTTTTTCTGTTCCCTCGGCAAATATCACCTCTTTGAGATTTTCGCAGCCGCTCAGCGCATAATCGCCTAAAGTTAGCATTCTTCCCGTGAAAACAATTTTTTTAAGCCCGTCACAGCAGGAAAAAGCAAACTCCCCCACATCGCATACACTTGCGGGAAGCTCCGCATATCTCATTTTTTCATTGCCGGAAAACGCGTTATTGCCTATGGCGGTTATCCCCTCGGGGAGAATTATTTTTGTAATGCTTCTTCGAAACTCCACCTGCTTGGAGTCTGCCCGCGCAGCGTCATAAATGTCACCCGAAAACGCGCCCTTTCCTATGGCGGACACCCTGCTGACGCCTATTTTTTCGGGAACGGTCACCTCGGTTTGCCTGCCCTTGTAATTGGTGATTCGCAGCGTGCCGTCGTTCAGCTTGGTATATCCCCATATCTGTTTTAGAGCGGTCACAGAATCGGGGGCGGCGTTCAACTCGCGCTGCATTTTCTTTTCGGCGCGTTCACGCTCCTTGACGAGATCCGCGGTGCGATTCTTGAAATCCATAAGCCAAGCCGCGGATTCCGTTTTGCCGCCGTCCACCGCATATTTGATAAGCTCGTCCCGCCTTCGGTTTAATTTTAGCCAACCAGCCCTTTCAAGCAGCGGAAGACAACCGACAGCGCCGTTATCTATAAGTAATTTCAGCGTTTTTGTTTGGTTCATTTTGGAGCGCTCAAAGTGCTCTATTACCAATTCAAGATTTTTAGGGTCGGTAAGAAGATTTTTATGTATCTCAAAAAAATTGTCGTTATATCTTATTTTTTCATCAGAAGAAAGCTCCGCTGATAGTCTCTCAATCGCTCTCGGAAAAACTTCGGGCGGAGCGAAATGCAGTATCGCGGAGAAAACGTCCCAGTCCGCGCCGCCCTTTATCAGAGAGGTATGTATATTTTCGGGAAGAACTGCCCCGTACCCCTTAAGCGCACTGTAAAATTTTTCGCAGTCCGTAAGTATTGAATAATAAAAAACATTGTCCTTGTCAAAGCCGATATCCTGTCCGAAGCCGCAGAGATAATCCAACACCTTTAGCCGCTCCGAAGCGGGAAGTACGCCCATATCCTCAGCCTCGTTGATATAGCCGTATTCCTCGGAATAACTGACAAGCTCCGTGCCAAGCACGATTATCGTTCTCATCAAGTCTAAGATCATAAGCGAAAAATCCGACCATTGCCGGGTAAAATAATAGCCGTTTACCATTTCCCAATATCTTATCTGCATGAAAGAAACGCCGTATATTTTTTCCTTTTTCTTATAATAAAATGATGCGCCGCTTTCTATAAGAGCCTTTACCATATCCACACCTCGGAAACGGCAGGCAAGTCCCAGCGCACGTGCGGAATAATCAACCTCTCCAAGCTGCTTGTAAAGCGCGCGAACATCCTCGGGCAAATCGTTCAGCACCGCTTTTTCCAACAGTATGATTTTTTCCTTCAGAGGCAGTTCCGCGACGCTCATATTTCCTCCATATATTCGTATTTAAAGTGCTTTTCCTTACAATATTCTTCCGCAGCGCTGCCTTTCACCACATATATTTTAAGGAAAAATGCCCAGCTGTCAAATGCTTCACATATAGTATTGCCATGCCTTCGCAGCACGGTCTTTATCTCCTTTACCGAAGCGGGAATCTCCACGCGGCGCAGCTCATCGCTGTTACGAAACGCTCCCTCGCATATTTCCTCCACACCGTGACATATCTTCACGTCCTGCAATTTCTTGCACCGCGAAAAGCAATACTCACTTATCGATTTTACGCCGCCAGGAACGGTCACGCTTTTAAGCGAATCGCACTCATAAAAAGCACAATCACCTATCTCCGTAACGCTTTCGGGGATATCTATGCTCTCCAGCGACAACATATCTGCAAAAGCACCCAGACCTATCGACTTTAATCCGCTCGGCAGAACAAGCTTTGTTATCTTGCGGCGCGCCGCCATAAGCTCGTGTGAAACATTGGGCGTTACTCTGCCCGCGCACAGCCCCGAACCGCCCGCAAAGGCGCTGTGTCCTATCGCCGTAACCGCGCTCTTTCCTATTTTTTCTGGAACAATAACTTCGGTGCTCATTCCCTTGTATTTGGTGATTACAAGCGTTCCGTCCTCCTGTTTCTTATAGCTCCATATTTTCTTTAATTCGGTGACGGAATCGGGCTTCGCGTTCAGCTCCCTCATCATCTTCTTTTCCGCCTTTTCACGCTCGGCGTCAAAGTCGGCGGTTCGGTTTTTAAATTCCAACAGCCACGCAACAGATTCGGTAAAGCCGTTTTCCGACGCAAAAGCTATCATCTCATCACGCTTTTTTGGTGCTTTCAGCCAGCCGTTCTTTTCAAACGTGGAAAAACAGCCTACGCTCTCCTGTGAAATAGCAGTTTTCATTATCTGTGTTTTATTAATTTTTGACATGTCGAAGTTCTCCGAAAAAAACTCAAACACCTTAGGCTCATACAGCTTCTGTTGGTTAAGCTCATAAAAATGTTCGGTGCAGCACAGCTTTTCACCGCCGCACTCCTTTGAGATATTCCCCATAACTTCAACGAAATCCTCCGCTTTCAGCAGACTGGTGAGGTGACAGTAAAAAAACCACGAATCGTCCTTTTCTGCTTTTCCTGTAAGAATATCCCTGCGCTTTTTCGGAAATTCCGCGCCAAGCTCTTTAAGAGCGGAAATAAATTCGTCAGCCTTTACAAAATATGAAATCAAGAGAAATTCATCAAAATCGACCTTTAATATTTCCCTGTTCTCATACAGGTATTTCAGTATTTCAATGCGCTCCGCGCGCGGAAGTATCGGCAGCGGCTTACCTTGCTCGCGGCGTATCTGCTTGAACAGCTCCAATCCCTTAATACTGCTTACTCTGTGCAAATCGCCCCTGAAAATATCCAGAAGCATAAGCGCATAATTTGTAAGCCAGCCCATAAATCTGACATTCGCGTAACAGTGATATATCTTTTCGATCTCCTCACTTGAGGGAAAAGAGAATTTTGCGCCGCTCTCCGCGAGAGCTTTCACCATATCCAAACCGACATAGCGGCAGGCGATACCCAAAGCACGTGCCGTCATATCGACTGTTCCCAGTTCCTTTAAAATTTCTCGTGCCTCATCGGGCGTTCTGTTAATTACAGCCTGCTCCAGAAGCTCGGTCTTCTTCGGCTGCGCTAAGTTCATGAAGCTCATATTTACTCCTTATTTTTAATTTTTACCTGCCCCTCAGAATCTCAATCTTCCATAACTTTATACTTTATCCCGTTGCGTTTGCAGTACTTTTCCGCATAGCTTTTGGGCGGAACCGTAACAGTAACGCTGTTCGTATTGTACAATATGGTCTGCGGCTCATGGTCGCGGTACTTATAATTTTTTATCTTTTTTACAGAAGCGGGAAGCTTTAGAATTTCCAAAGACCCGCAAACTATAAACGCCCTTTCCCCTATCTCCGTCACACCCTCTGGAACGGTCACGCTTTTCAGCGACCTGCAGTTCTGAAACGCCCACGCGCCAATTTTTGTAACGGAGCTTGGTATATCTATCTTTTGCAGCGAAACGCAAAGTCCAAACATATTCGCGCCTATTGCGGGTATGCTGGCGGGAAGCGCCACGCTTTCGAGCATGGAGCAGCCCATAAAAACGTAGTTACCCATCACCCGCACGGACGCGGGTATTATCACCGCCTTAATTGAGGAGCACGCCTGAAACAGACCGTTAGGTATCTCCGTCACGCCATCCGGGATATTTATCTCCTCCAACGCCTTACAGTAAGCGAACGCGTTGTCGCCTATCGTTTTTACGGAAGCGGGTATCTTCACGGCTTTAAGCGACGAGCAGGAGCTGAACACTCCGGTCGGCAGCTCCGTCACTCCGTCGGGAATATTTATCTCCGTAAGTGCCGCACATTGAGCAAAAGCGTTTGCTCCTATAACCGAAATACTGTCGGGCAGCGTTATTTTTGTTATGCCTGCGCGCCTTCTAATCGTTTCCCTGCTTATACGCGGAGCACCCGTGGAAAAGGCATAGTCCCCTATTTCCGTGACAACGGATTTCCCTATCATTTCGGGAACGGTAACCTCAGTTTTGTCGCCTTTATAGCTTGTTATAACAAGAGTTCCGTCCTCCCGCTTTATATAGCTCCATATCTTTTTAAGCTCCGAAACTGAATCGGGGGAAGCGTTAAGCTCCCGCATCATCTTCTTTTCCGCTTTTTCCTGTTCAGCGGCTAAATCCGCTGTGCGGTTCTTGAAATCCAGCAGCCATGCCGCGGCTTCGGTTTTACCGTTATCAGATGCGAATTTTATAAGCTCGTCCCGCCTGCACGCCTGCTTCAGCCAGCCATGCTTTTCCGCAATGACAAGGCAATCGGTCTTGTCCTGACGGACAATATCCTTCAATATC
The DNA here is from genome assembly GCA_910577365.1 of uncultured Oscillospiraceae bacterium. GTDB lineage: Bacteria > Bacillota > Clostridia > Oscillospirales > Ruminococcaceae > CAG-115. The sequence goes on from CAJTMU010000014.1 coordinate 33,161, forward strand.
TGGGATTTATTCATTTTCGACGTATTGAAGCGCTTCAGCATAAACTCAAAAACATCAGGCTCCATTATTCTTCTGAAGGTGGAGTAATAAATCCCCTCAGTAAAATGCATCACCGTATCTTCGCCAAGCTCCGCGGAAATATCACCGTAAAACCCGAAAATATCTTCTTTATTAAGCCCGCCGAGCATTCCGCAATACTCGTCCCACGCGTAGCTTCTGCTGTTTCCCGTCAGCATTTTCGCTGTGCTCTCCGCAAGCGCGGCGCCCAGCTCTTTCAGTTCCGCGGTAATTTTCTTGTTTCGCCCCATTATTGCGTAAAACAGCAACTTGTCCGCGTCGAAGCCGACACGCTCTTTGTTCTCATAGAGATAGCGCAGTATTTCCAGCCGCTTGTCAAGCGGCAGCACCAACTTTGCGGTGCCGTTGTCCGCATTGAGAAGCCTTTTTATCCTTAAATCGATCTCGCCGTCGTGTATGTAATAGGAACGCTCCAGCGCCATGTTGATATCCAGCAGCCCTATCGCGTAATTCGTGTTCCAGCACTGATATCTCCCATACGAATCGTTCTCGATATTGAAGTCTGCCCCGTTTTCCACCAGAGCCTTCACATGCTCCGGACCCCTGTAACGGCAGGCGTATCCCAGCGCGACCGCAGACACCTCGACGCTGCCCAGTTCCTTATACAGCTCCGCAATCTCCTGCGCCGTTCCGAACAAAGCCGCGTTTTCAAGACGACTCGTCTTCTCAAGCTCCTCACGCTCTTTTTGCGTTATATCTTCGTTGTTCATATGTACTCCTTATAATGTAAAATTTTCCGCGCGGTCAAGAAAAGCGAAAAGCAACATAAAAGCCGCTGCGTTTTACAAATTTGACCGCCGACATGATAAGCGGGCGGTCAACGATCCAACAAAGGGGCTACGATATTTTTTCCGATTTTTTTGCCTGTATCAGCGCATCGATTTTTGACTGCGCATATTGCTTGGCAAACTTTTCCACATCGTCAAACTTAGGCACTCCGCCCATTGACGCCAAAGCATACGGGTCGTTCAAAGCAAGACTGCCGCCAAAAAGCAAGGCTCTTTCTTGACGATAAGCCATAAGCCGCTCCGAGCGCGGCATTTCCTTTTTAAAATATCTTGAATTTTCCCAAAGATACTTTTCGGAAATGTGATTTGAAGGCACGTCAAAAGTGAGATTCTCACGATGAGCATCCGCGTAATATTCGCGTATCGCCATCTCCGTTTCCTTATACCGCGTCACAAGTCCCTCAACATAAGCGGCAGCAAATATTTTCCCGTCGGGGTCAACCTCGGCGTTGGGATTTGTCTCAAGCTGTTTGCTGTGAGTTTTTATAAATTCTGTCAGTGAACGATAATCGTCTTCGGACAGCCATGCGCTTTGCATTCCGCCATCAGACTCGGGGGCGGATATTTCGGGTCTGAAAGTAAATTCGGCGCTGTCCTCGGAGCTATGTAAATTATTTTCGACGCCGGCCTTTTCCGCTTCGGTCTTATCACACAGCGGCAGTTCGTCAGAGATATGCCTCGCATCGTCTTTCCTTTTTGCCTGTGCGGAATAGAAATTACGGTTTGAAAATGAATTTATGCCTAACATATTTTTCGCCTCTTAACACATTATTTTTTATATTATATCACTATTTTTATTTGTTGTCAATATAATTTTAAGATACCGAACCGCAGTTATTACAGACACAAAAAACAGTTAACTATCTTTCAATTTATATTTAAGTTCATTGCGCTTACAGTATTTTTCCGCGTAGCTTTTCGGCGTTACAATCAAGGTAAGATCGGGAATCTCATAAAATGGAGTAAGCATATCACCTCCGCGATACCTATAATTTGTTATCTTGCTTATAGACGCGGGAAGCTCTAATTCCCTTAAAGCCGCGCAGTCGGAGAAAGCCTCCCTGCCAATCTCCGCAACTCCCTCATGAATGATAACTTTTTCAAGCGCTAAACAGCGTTGAAAAGCATGTACGCTTATTTTCTCAACGGAACCCGGAATCTCAATTTTTTTCAGCGCCCCGCACACTCCAAAGATACCTCCCCCGATTTCCGCAACACCATCGGGAACATTTACGCTTTCCATAACGTCACAGCCCCAGAACGCTCTTTCGCCTATACTTCGCACGGAATCGGGAAGCGTCATCTTTTTGATACCGCAGCTTGAAAATGTCCCATTGCATATCTCCGTCACTCCGTCGGGAACATTGATTTCCTCTAAAGCCTTGCACCAGTAAAACGCCCTTTCTCCTATGACCCTAATGCTGTCAGGCAGAGTGATTTTTTGTATTTTTTCACGGTTATAAGCCTGCTCCTTTGTTCTGCGCGGCGCATAGGGAGAAAAGGCGTATGCGCCAATTTCGGTTACGGCTTCCTTCCCTATTTTCGCGGGTACGGATATCTCCGTGTTATTGCCCTTATAGCTTGTGATGATAAGAGTGCCGTCCTCACGCTTTTTATAGCTCCAGACCTTTTTCAGTTCCGATACGGAATCGGGAGCGGCGTTAAGCTCCCTTATCATCTTCTTTTCCGCTTTTTCCTGCTCCGCGGCTAAATCGGCGGTGCGGTTCTTAAAATCGAGAAGCCATGCGGACGCCTCGGTATATCCTCCCTCTGATGCAAAAGCTATCATCTCGTCACGCTTTCGTGGCTGCTTCAGCCATCCGGCTTCCGCTGCGATCTCAAGGTCAGCGATTAGATTGTTTTTTATTATTACATTCAGCATTTTTGTTTTGTTCATTTTTGACTGGTTGAAGTGATTAAGAAAGAATTTGAACAATTCCGGCTCATAAAAGTTTTCACTGCGGATAGCCGAGTAGATCATTACCGTGAAATGCAGAGGCTTGCCGTCAAGCTCCGCGTAAAAATACTCACAAACTCTCAAAAAGTCATTGATATTCATGGCGTTTATAATGTTGCTGTACTCAAACCATCGGTTCATTCCTTTCGGTATGCCGCTGCCGCCCTCGGACAGTATTTTTTTGTATTCATCAGGAAAAACGACCCCTGATTTTTTCAGCGCATCAGCCATTGCGAAGCTTTTTTTAAGGATCGTATAGTACAGCAGCGTACCAACGTCTGGGCATGCGCTTTTGCCGTTTCCACATAAATATTCCGCTATCTCTATCCTTTCCCCCAAAGGCAGAACGGGCAGTTTTTTCCCGCCTTCCAAGAAAAGATTATCGTCAAGCACCGGTTTGCCTTCGGTGTAAAAAACTTCCGAATAAAAATTTTTATCCCTTTTGCCGCTGAAGTTTATCAGTGAGAGAATGAAATTCACCTCATCACACTCATATGCGGAATGAATTCTGTCGGACTTTTCATAATCAAACGTTGCGCCGCACTCAACAAGTGCCTTGACATGCTCAATCCCCCTGTAACGACATGCAATGGCGAGAGCCCTTGCGGTAAACTCCACCTCGCCAAGGCTTTTGTATATCTCCCTTATTTCTTCGGGGGTACTATATGCCACGGCGCTTGTCAGCATTGAAACTTTTTCCTCTGCGGTCAAATTGCTGTGATCCATAGCTGATCCTCCTAAATTTCATCGGTTCTGAGCACTAATTTTATCGCCCAAGGCGGCACTTTTATATCATCAGCTTCATCGTCAACAAACACAAAAGCTGCGTCGAAATCGGGCTTTTTTAAAGGAAAAGTGCCGTAACCGTCGGTAAAATATATCATACCCTTAAGGTTATCAAACTCGCCGCATTCAATCATGGCTGTAACATAGCTGAACACAGGACGGAAGTCAGTTCCCCCGAATCCGTGAAGCTTCATGGTTTTCAGATAGTCGTCAAACTCCTGTTGAGTGGTTATCTTAACGTCCTCCTGAATAGCCGCGTCACACTGGATAATATGAAGATTTATTTTAGTGAAAAAGCTTTCGGTGCTTTTTAAAATATTGTATGTCTTTTGTACAAATTTCTGCACCAGCTCTCCGGCTACCGAGCCGCTGGTGTCGATGGCTATCACAAAATCACGTATTCGCTTCACGTCCTTGTATTCAAGCGGCTCGATAAGCGGCATATTTTCATACAGCTGCAATCCGTAGGTGTAAAAATTATAATCGAACTCATCGGGATTTATCTTCATGACCTCGCCGCGCACCGCGAATTTTTTCAGAAACTCCTCATAGTTGTAGCGCTCGCGGTTTACCTCCTTGAGGTTCTGGCTAAGCAGTCCTGCGCCTGTTCCCTGCAGTTTTCCGAACGTAGCTATGTCCACAGCCATGCGCTCTGAAATATTTCCCCAATCCTGCATAAGAAACAGACGTATCCCACCAAGCCCGCTCATCTGTCCGCCTTCGCCGCCCGCATCTCCATCACCGAAAACGTATCCCTCTATGCCAAGCTTAGCTTTCTCCTCGTCAGTGAGATACCACAGCAGATGGTCGTCGCCTTTAAAAAGCAGAGCCAATGTTTTAAGCTTGTTATCCGACAGCTTTTTGTCGACCAGAAAACGATAGACCTTTTCCGCAGAGGGAGTTTTTATTTCTTCCTTGAATCCGTCAAGAAACTGCTGCTGTTTTTGCGACATAAGAGTAGACAAATATGGCAGACCAAGATCGTTTATAACGCTCTCCACAGCTATGTCGCAGGCAAGATTCCAGTAATCGCGGTTAACCGCAGGTCCTACAAACATATGTCTGAATACGCAGTGAAATACCGAATGAAGAAAGTTTCGCGTCGGTAGGTTCTCCTCTAATCTGTATGCTGTCAGAATATGCTTCGGATCGTATATGTACACCCTGCCATCGACCGACGAGCAGCTTGTGGCATCGGGATTGGAACTGACCTTAAGCCTGTTGAGCGCCATATCAAGAAAACGCATATTAACAAGCAGTTTATTGCGCGCAAGATTTATCACCTCACGCGCTATTTTCTCAACTTTTTCTTGGGTAACCTCGTCCAGCATTTTTACTCCCCCTTTGAATATAATTTTACATTATTTCGCGGGATTTGTCAATAGCATTAACGGATTTCGACGGTTTGCTTTTTAGGTATACAGACAGAGAAAGCTGTGTGATACGGACATCCGTATGAGCCTTTTTTATTTTGTTGCTGCGGCTCTGACAGCCGGCTCAGACCGACAATAACAAAATAGACACATGATAATTTAACATCTCCATATCACCGCAGCATTCTCATATAAACCATAGTCATCAATTTCACATTATGCTCATAGCGCCTCTTACAAGCTCGGTAAGCGCTGCGAGCGCGTAATCGCACTGCTCCTCGGAAAGCGCCGCTCCGTTTCTTTCTCGAAAACGCGCTGACACCTTAACCATATCCTCTTTATCGGGCAGAAGCTCTACTTTAATATTATAAGCTTCACATGTGTACTCATTGTAACTGTCGCCTTCCACCGTAAAATTTAGCATTATTTTGTCCGTAAGTCCTGAAAGCAGCATAAGCCCCGTTGTCATTTGGCTGTCAAAGGGCGCTGACAGCCTGCCGTCTATCATATAGCATGAGCCGCTCAACACCGCCGTTCTACCCTCCTCGTCATCTGTCATTCCGTATCCGTTGGTTGTTTCCTCAAAAGCGGGAATAAGCGTTGCCCTTCCGCCGGAGTTGTCTGCCAGAACGTCCAGCAGAACAGCTTTGGGATATGCTCCCGAATCATACGCGTATTCTATCATGGACAGCGGCTTTTCCGCGGCGGTTATTCCCTCTTTGAAATGCAGATCTGTCAGCAGCTCAGAATCCTTTGAAAAGCACACCGGCATGTTCAGGCTGCATCTCATATCATAATACAGCGTATTGAGTGCAGGAAGAGCGCTTATATCGGAGAATCCTCCCCCCAGAATAAGCAGCTTTGTTTCGCTCATGTATATCTCCTTGCCGTCTATAAGAGATATATTGTCAATAGCTTCCGCAAGAGTTTTTCCGCTGCCGCTCACCTTTATGACGTTGTCCTGCGAGGCGTCGATGGTATCGCCGCCCCCTCCCCCGCTGCTGAAAAGCAAAGCACTCACCTGATACTCCCCACGGTTGAAATCTATCGCCGCCGCCTGTATTATCGCACGGTCGCCCAACTCCGTGTTGTCGGAGCAGCCTGTCAGAAGCAGCGGTATAACTATCATAGATATTATTTTCTTCATCATATTTCCTTTCACGCCAAGCGCGGTATACTATACATAACGCACACAACGTTGGGTTAGCCTGCGGCGCTTCCCCGCTCCTCCGCGTTACCCGAGGTAAACGCACTCTTTCCACGAGCTTCCCATATCGGCTGAATTATCACGCTCCACGCCGCAAACAGCATGAGTCCCGTTCTAAAAGCCGCGCACAGCGTCCAAAGTGCTGCGCCGCCTCCGTCAAGCCTCTTCAGCAGCGCTATATCCGAAAGTGAAGCCGCAGCAAAAAACGGGTACTCCGTCATTCCGTAAAACTCCCTTAAAGTCAGGCAGTAGAACGCGCAAAGCATAATGCCTGCAAGCGTTGAAAACAGCGCAAAAAACAGCGATGCTCCGCAGGCGTTGAGTTTTCTCTTTTCCTTTTTTAAAGCCACAAAAGGCAGCAGCGCCGCGAAAACAAGATAATCCCCGCCCCGTAAAAGACGTTCTGTAATATCGTCTATCAGCCCGCCGTATTGAGAGCGGGAAAGATCCATCGCGTCAAATTTCATGTAAGGGATATCCGCCAGCATGACCGCCGCAGTAATTACAGCCGCCGCTATTAGGAACAGAGTTCCCGACCGTGCCAGAGCTTCCGCTCCCATTACCGCCGCATATACGGCAAATCCTGCCGCGATAAGCGTCAGAACCACAGGTGAGCCTTTTGGAAGCAGGCTGCGCTGCGCAAAAACCGCCGTATGGAATAAAGATTTCACGACTGCGCCTGCCAACAGCAAAAATGCTATTACTGCCAATGCCCATCCCATAAACTTGCTTTTGCGGTAAGCCGCGCGATATAAGTTATTACCCTTTGCGGAATATATTATCAGCGGCAGTGCCAGCAAAAAGCGTATAACCTCCGCGATTACCAGCGCCAGCAGTGTTTCGCCGCCATACCCTGTACCGCTGAGAGGAAAAGTTATCTCCGCGGAAAGCCGCGACAGCATAAGCATACAGAAAAGCTGAGCGGCACTTATCTGCGGCAGTTTTTTTTCGGTATTTGTCATAAGTTCTCCTTTTAAATTTATAACGGATAGTTCTCCGCGCCCAAAACGCGCGGAGCATTATCCGCCGGAAGCTCATATGGGCTTTTCTGATATCTCCGCTCCGTTAAGCTCCTGTAACGTCATATCGCCGTTTTCCATTCTGCGCCAGCCCGATCGCACGAACATATCCCGCGAAGCTCTCGGCGAAAACGGAGATACCGGCGCCATATAAGGTATTCCATATGTGCTCAGCGAACACATTTTTATCGTTACCGCGCCCGCAGCGATAATCAGACCGAAAAGCCCGAAAACCCCTCCCGCGATAATATAAATAAACCTCAGTATAACTATTTTTTCGTACATAGTCGGCACTACAAAGCTGCAAAGACCCGAAAGCGCCACGACCAGCACCATCGGCGCTCCCACAAGACCGGCGGACACGGTTATATCACCTATTACCAATCCGCCGACAACTCCAATGGCGTGACCTATCGGGCGCGGCAAGCGTATTCCCGCTTCCCGCAATAACTCATACATAAAATGTATAAACAAACATTCCACCATCAGAGAGAACGGTGCAGTCTGCTCCGAGGCGGCAAGATTCAATATCAGCGACGATGGCAGCATTTCGGGGTGAAACGAGGCAACCGCCACATACACTCCCGGAAGAAACAGCGTGATAAAAAATGCCGACAATCTTACCAATCTGATAAAAAAAGCGTAGAAAGGCTTCTGCGTATAATCGTCCAGCGTCTGGAAGCTCTCTATAAACAGATGAGGAACTACCAGAGCAAACGGCGTTCCGTCCACAAGTATACCTATCCTGCCCTCATACAGCTTCGCAGCAAATGTGTCGGGGCGCTCGCATGTGCCGCATTCCGAAAAGAACCAGCCGCCCTTCCCCTCAAAAAACGGCTGTATATAGCCGCTTTCAAGTATGGTATTGAGCTTTATCGACTTAAGCCGCTTTTTCACGTTCTCCAGAAGCTTCGGCGACACCTTGTCGCTGATGTAGCAGACGCATATATCCGTATTGCTCCTGTCTCCCAGCGTCGACATTTCAAACACCAATGTGGGTGACTTTATGCGCCGCCGTATCATGGACATATTTGTGCGTATGACTTCTATAAAGCCCTCGCGCGAGCCGCGGACATTAAGCTCGGCAGACGGCTCGTCTATACCGCGGGAATTATAGCCTTGTATACCTATCGCTATACATCTTGAGCTGCCCTCAGCCAGAATTATCGCGAAACCCGACTGCAATTTCAGCACAAGGCTTCCGATATTTTTAATTTCAATCTGCTCCGCAGCGGTAAGATACACCTCAAAAAGCCTGTCGATAAGCTCCTCCGGTGGTATCCCATCCTCATTTCCCACATTGTTCAGCTTCTGATATATAAGCTCCGACAGCGTTTCGGTGCTTGCCATTCCCTCGCAGGTAAGCACGGCTATTCTGTTTTTTCCCACCATTGCGGTCTTGGTGGTAACATCGGAGGAATTACCCGTTATTATCTCTATATTTTTAAGATTTCTGTCAAGCGATTTATCTATCGGAATATCCGCAGATATCCGGGTATGAACACTCTCTTCCGGCATTTTACTGCTCCTTTCGCTCTTTTTTACTATATTGTCCCGCATGAGCCAATATATTCCGTATCCAAAAAATTTTATCACATATAAAATACCTTAGAAATATATTAAAGCAGCATTTAACACAAATAGTAATTTATGCTGTTAAGATAAGTTGACAAAAAGCAGAAATGCTTTTAAGAAATGATGACCTAAGGCTAATTATTTAAAAGAATTTCCCGCACCGCTGCAAACTACGCTGAGTTTTGTACAAAACTCAGCGTAGTTTGCGCTATCCCGCCGTAAAAGCTCCGCCCGCTTTGCGGGCTGCGCTTTCACAGCGGATTGCGGGAAATTCATGCGCGGGCGGTCACTTTACGCCTGCCTTCAGCGCCTATGACTCTCCATTTTTAAGTGATTCACAGCAGTTTAGCTATTCTAACATAAATTATAATTTATGCTATTAAGATAAGCTTAAGTTAACAAGAGGCAGAGATGCTTTTAAAAAAGAATATCTAAAGCTGATTATTTAAAAAAATCTCCCGCGCTGCTGCAAACGACACTTAGTTTTGCGCAAAATGCTGCATAATGCGTTAAGCATTAACAGCCATATTGTAAAAAACATGCGTCGTTTGCTCAAAATGCTGCTTGTTATCCTAAGTATTTACGCGACTGTTGCTCAAAACTTTGGGTTTGCAGGAAATCCATACATGGGCGTTCACTTTACGCCTGCTTTCAGCGCCTTTAATTACTTAATTTTCAAGTGAATCATGGCTGCGTTGTGCTTATAACATAAAATATTTTTTGACGTTTTTCTTAAATATTTTATATCTCTTTACCGATTTTTTACACATATGTTATTGACTTTGCAGATAATAGGGGATATACTATGTATAGGGGCATGAAATAGGTTTTACCGCCGCAGGTTTTGCGATGACTTAATTCGTGCACCTCTTATCTCTGGTTCGGAGGACATAATGAATATTGACATAACAAAAGGACTCACTTACGCTCAGGCGGAGGAAAAAGCTGCAAACGGCGAGAGCAACGGCAGCTTCGATGTAAAGACAAAAAGCGTGAGACGTATTTTCAGGGACAATATATTTACGCTGTTTAACCTGATAAATGTTATTCTGGCAGTGCTTGTGGCTCTGGTGGGAAGCTACCGCAATATGCTTTTTATGGGAGTGGTGCTTAGCAACACCGCCATAGGTATATTTCAGGAAATACGCTCCAAGCGTGTTATAGACAAGCTATCGCTGCTGTCCGCACCGAGGGCGCATCTTATTCGGGAAAGTGCGGAAGTTGAGCTGCCAGTGTCCGATATCGTAAAGGATGATATAATGCTTCTCTCCGCGGGACGGCAAGTCTGCGCGGACGGCATTGTGCTGGAAGGTGAATGCGAAGCAGACGAGAGCCTTGTAACGGGTGAATCCGACCCTGTTCCCAAAAAAGTGGGTGATGAGCTTCTTTCGGGAAGCTTTATCGTTTCCGGAAACGTAAAGGCGCAGGCAGTGAGGGTGGGTGCGGAAAGCTTTTCGGGGAAGATAACGAGCGGAGCGAAATCCTTTAAAAAACGCTCCTCCAAAATGATGAGGTCAATAAACCAGCTTATATA
>CAJTMU010000015.1 GCA_910577365.1 uncultured Oscillospiraceae bacterium
TTTTCTTCATTTTATCACCCTTTTTTATTATATCATATTTTCTCTCGGTTGTCTATATCTTGGTTAGAGATTAGTATAAGGTTATATGGTTTGGAAAATTCACTTAAATAATCGCTATTTGTGTCAACACTGCCTGACTTTATTTTAGCTATTTGTAAACCTGACGAAAAAACAGAAAAATTATTAAATCCCCTTGACAAATTGCCTTTGAGGTGTTATACTGTATATACAACACATGAACAGCAGAAGGAGTGATGATTATGTCGTTAAAGGTTGAAAACATAATAAAAAAATACGGCGGCTACACCGCTGTGGACGGCTTGAGCTTTGAGATGAAAGGTCCCGGGGTATTCGCGCTGCTGGGAACAAACGGAGCGGGAAAAACCACCTCTATCCGCATTATATTGGGAATGCTCGCTGCGGACAGCGGAAAGGTTACCCGAAACGGCAGTGAGTTTCTTGCCGCAAACGAGCCAATCGGCTATCTGGCGGAGGAACGTGGATTGTATCCTAAGTACAAGATAATTGAGCAGCTTCTCTATTTCACCACGCTTAAAGGCATGAGGAAAGAGGACGCGCTGAAGTCGCTGGATTATTGGTTTGACAGGCTTGGTGTGAACGAGTACCGCAACAAGCGCGCGGAGCAGCTCTCAAAGGGAAATCAGCAGAAAATACAGCTTATCGCGGCGCTTGCGCCGAATCCCGAGCTGCTTATACTCGACGAGCCAATGAGCGGTCTTGACCCCGTAAATGCGGAGCTTTTCAAGTCGGTTATCCGTGAGGAGATAAAAAAGGATAAGTACATCATAATGTCCAGCCATCAGATGCCCACGATAGAGGAGTTTTGCAGCGATATTGTGATACTGAACAAGGGCAAAACAGTGCTCAGCGGAAATCTTAACGAGATAAAAAAGTCCTATGGCAGGGTGAAGCTGACAGTGAAATGCGAGGGCGATATCACCGAGCCGGCGCGGGAATGCGGACTGACAGTCACGGAGGAAACGCCCAACGGAACAAGCTTTGCTGTACAGAGTGAGGAGCAGGCGCACAGGCTGCTGCACAGAATCATGGACAGCGGCATACCGCTTATACGCTATGAACTGAGAGAGCCTTCGCTTAATGAAATATTTATCGAAAAGGTGGGTGAATCTGATGAAAACTAAGGGCTGGAAAAATGTTTTCGGGTTTACTTTTGTACAGTATGTTAAAAGCAAATCCTTTATAGTGAGTACTATTGTAGTGTGCCTGATTACCGCGGTGCTGGCGGCGGGAGCAAATATAATCCCCAAGCTTCTCGGCAACGATGAAGATATTGTCGGCGAGGGTGACAAGGGCAGCATAGCATCTATCACACAAGTGTATGTGATGGATGAAGCGGGGCTGTTTACCGAGGAGGATTATTCTCTTTTGAGGGAGAACGGCATAGCCCTGACCCAGAGTGAACTAAAGTTTGACGAGCTTATAGATGCTGTAAAAAACACAAGCGGACAGGAAGCTCTTGTACTAATTTCCGCGGATATTTATAATAACGTAACGCAGGGCTTCCGCGTAAAAACCTACTATTCACCTTCGGCGGAGAGCAAAGCGGTGGACGCGCTTACGAGCTATGTTTCGGACGCGGTAAATTACCGCAATATGATTAACGCAGGCGTTACACAGGAAAAATTTCTTGAATCGCAGAGATACGTTTCCGCCTCCAAGATAGAAGCGGGCAGCGATGAGTGGAATATGCTTGAGAGCGCGATAAATTATTTTGTTCCGATTGTGGTTTCAATAGTGCTGTTTATTCTTATATACGCTTACGGCAGCACGGTGGCGCAGTCGATAGCTACCGAAAAAACCAGCCGTGTTATGGAACTGCTGCTTACCTCGGTAAGACCGCTTGCGGTGGTTATCGGAAAGGTGCTGGCTATGGGAACAATAAGCTTCGGGCAGTTTATGCTTATTGGAATTGTTGGAGCGGGAACATTTTTCGCGACCATGCCGTTCGGAATAGGCGGCGATATCGCCGCGATAATGAGCGACCCCGCGCTTCAGCAGACTGTGGAGAACGCTGAGATAGCCGAGGCGATAAACAACACAGTCGGAAACATCAATGTGTTTACCATTCTGATGATATTGGTGATATTCATACTTGGCTTCCTGTTCTTCTCGCTTATAGCGGCGCTTGTGGGCGCCAGCATAAGCCGCATGGAGGATCTTCAGCAGGCTATGCAGCCCTATGCGCTTCTCGGAGTTTTCGGAATGTATCTGGCATATTTCCCCGTAATATTTAACATAGACAGTATGGAAACGGGCGCGGCAACGATAAACCCCGTTCAGATGTTCTCCTACTTTTTCCCGGCAAGCTCTCCGTTTGCGCTGCCAAGCGCCATGCTTCTGGGAACGCTCAGCCCGCTGATGTCAGCGCTGGCGGTGGTTATTCTGGCGGTTTTCGTGGTGCTTCTGGCGATAGTTGTCGGCAAGGTTTATGAAGCTATAATACTTCACAATGGAAACCGCATCAAAATGGGTGATATCTTCAAAATGGCGGTAAGAAAGTGACATGATGACATAGAAACGTTTTGAAAAGTGGTTGTCGTAAGAAAAGCATGCCTCAATATATCTCTGCTTGACATAATTCAGGCTGATAGCTGAATTTTTTGTTGATTTGATGATTGACTTTTTATAGCGTGAGATGCGGGACATGAAAATTTCTAATGCGTTATCGGTGATAGCAGTTTCTGCGGCAATACTGAATATATCATCATTTATTCTCCACGGAGGCTTTTTATATCTGATACTCGGCTGCCTGTGGGTAAAAATCGGAATAAGAAGATTTATTAAACATGCTGTCATGAAATAAAAAACCGGCGCAGCCCCCAAAGGCTGCGCCGCAACTTTATTTTTTAATAGTATATTTAAGAGTTATCACTTTTGCCCTGATTCCGTTCACGAATACCGCCGCCTTAACGGTTGTACTCTTTTTAAGCGTCAGCGGCTTGGTGTACTTGGGTGAACTTGCTGTGGGAGTTTTTCCGTTGGTTGTGTAGCGTATAACTCCGCCCTCAATATCAGTGGCAAGCTCCACCTTTACACTGTTTTTATATGTGCCTGCGGGCTTGTCAGCGGTGGGACGGGAGCCGTTATAATCCTTCAGCATTATTGTAAGAACGGGGCGTCCGCTGTTTATCTTTGAATTAATGGTCCATGTTTTGCCAAAGTCAAAACCCTTGTATGTATCTGCTTTCTTAAAAGTACTCTTTGAAACATTTACGTCGGCTTCAGCCGTGCAGTTAGCCGCCAGATTTTGGGCAAAAGTGGCGGTCGAGGTCGCACAGTTTTCCATCGTTCCGCTGACAGTATAGGCTATGCCGCCAACTCTGTCTGAGTTCTTCGTAGCAGTGACTTTGCCAAGGTTAAAGCATGCGGTCATGTCAGTGTCCAGCACATCGCATATGCCGGAAGCCGCGCTGCTGCCCGTGATATCTCCGTAGTTCACGCAGTTTTTAAGAATGTCGGTGCTTGTAGATTTGATAATACCGACAGCACTGTTTTGGTTTGAAACAACGTTTGCCATATTCACGCAGTTTAAAACGGTATTTTCTCCATTTATCGCGCCCGTATCAAATCCGGCAATTCCCCCTGCGTGACCTCCACTTTCTATCGTTCCCGTTACATAGCAATTATCGATTGTGGAGTTTTTGCAGCCGTTTGTCAGTGCTCCAACGCTTTTTTTAGTCTTTATTTTAACGTTAGTCACTCCAAGATTTTTAACCGTTGCGTCCGTCAAGGAGTAAAATAAGCCGAAATCCTCGCTTGTGAGGTTTTTAATGCTGAAACCGTTGCCATCCAGCGTTCCGGAGAATCTTATCGCTTCCTCCCAGTTGCCATAGCTTTTAAGGTCTATGTCTTTGGTCAGGTAAAATTTACCGTCGGAATCTTTCATCTTAAGCAGATCGGCTGCGCTTGAGATTTTTGTGTAGCCTTCCCACTTTGATTTAGCCGAAGCAGTGACGGACAGACCGGCAAACGCTGTCATCATGACTGACGTTGCCATTAAAGCCGAGAAAAATCCTGCGGCTCTTTTTAAAATGCTCATTGATAGTCCTCCTTAAATTAAAGGGATATTTTCCAGCCGCACTCTTAAAGCTAACTTTCCTCTGTTATTCAGCCTTTAACCGCACTCTGTGAAAATTCCCTATGTGGGCGCTTTTTTCTGCCCATCAGTAAAAACCGATATCTATATTATATAAAATTCTCATAAGCTTTTCAAGTCAAAAAGCTCTCTTTTAAAGAAATTTGGCTATAAACAACAAATCAAAAACCGATTTTTGTGCAAATAACAAAAAGGAAGCGAAAGACAAACCGCCTTTCGCTTCATAAGTTATTTCCCGATAACTCGACTAAATAATATGTTATGAATAATCTGCAATATCGATCCAAGTGAGGAGAAGCTCCCGTTCCTCGGGCTTTTTGAATTTAAGCTGCGCTGCAGCTACGATGGGCAGCCAGTCCTGAACATAGTTGATGGCTGTTCCGGTTTTAGCGCAGTACATTTTCAGATATTTCTCAGCGTATTCGGTGCGGTGGCTAAGACAGAAGCTGAGGTATGTTTTTGCCACGTCCGCAGAGGCGTTACCCTGTTTTGCCTTAAACCAGTCAACGATAAACATTCCCTTTTCATTGACTATGATGTTTTCTGGCGCAAAGTCACCATGGCAGAGCTTGGTGTGCTTAGGCATGGATTCCAGCCGGGTGAGCAGCTCATATTTTTTAACATCGTCTATCATGTCCAGACTTTCAATGGAACGCTTAAGGTAATCCTTTAGCTTGCTTATTTTCGCGGAACGCAGACCGTGAATCTCGATCTGAAGATTGACCATCTGCTCAAGATAGTCGTCGGCGTGCTTCTGGTCCTCATCCATTATCTCACGCAGAGTTCTGCCTTTTACAAGCTCATATACTATTACCCACTTTCCGTCGACCTTGGTGATCTCCTCAAAGGCGGGGATATGACGGCAGCCTGTTTCCTCGACCCGCGTATGCGTCAGCGCCTCATACAGAAAAACACTTTTCGGAACATTGGGATCTTTAAAAATCTTCGCGCATTTTCCGTCACACTCAAAGACTTGCACCTTTTCGCCGTCGGATATCATATTTTTCAGTTCCATAATAACTATGTCCTTTCATGAATATATTCTTAGAAGTAAGAGGTCGAATGCTTCCAAACACTCACTTCTTGTTTCTTACATTTAGATTATAACACTATGCGGTCTGATTGTCCAGTGGTTTTTATAAAATTTAAATAAACTGTTGTGAAATTATTGATAACTTTTGTGCATTTTCACAATGAAATGACACTTTATTAACAAAATGTAGCCATTTATTGTTAATTATCTTTTTGCTTTGAGAATAGGGTGTTATTGTAACGAAATCACATTCATTTGTATACATAAAGCGGATTTAAAACACTCTTTGTCAAAAAAGATTATCAGGTTGTGTATTAAGTGTCGACCTAAGTTGATTTATTTAGATTTAAAATTTTTTCGACCCGCCTAAAACAGCAACAATTCGCTTCGTTCCGTATTACTGTCTTAGGCTCTCTCAAAAATTTCCTGCATAAATGTTGTGTTGCAGAAATTGTTTTAAAGACTGAATCTCCTAATGACAAAAAAAGTATATTTCTGTCAAAATATATGTTAATGTTGAAAACTACTGTTTATGTTGAATATTTTATTGAAAACTTTTTGTTTATAATGCACAAGTTGAGGTGAGGTTGTTTGGGTATTATTCTGTTAAAAAACAGAAAATCATTTTATTTGCTCTTTATTTTGAAAAATGGTGTTGACGTAAAAGAATATTTTGGCTATACTATTAGCAGGAAGTCAGAAGAGCGCTGATTAGATCCCGTATTAGACTGTTGGACTGTAAGTTCTCTCGAAGCCGGTTTCACATACCCTTAAAGCGCACACTGATTCCCTGCTTCGGCAGAAGATAAGAGCAAGGAAGTATGTTATCGGCTACGAAAATACTAAGGTTTCTCGTATCCACGGGCAAAACATTATGTTTAATGGAGGTTTTCAATTATGTGCATGAAAGACATCGAAGTGAAAAATCAGGTAGGTTTACACGCAAGACCCGCTACCTTCTTTATCCAGAAGGCTAATGAGTACAAGTCTTCTATCTGGGTTGAGAAGGAAGAGCGCAGAGTAAACGCCAAGTCCCTTCTCGGTATTCTTTCCCTCGGCATCGTAGGCGGGGCAAACATCAGAATTATTGCTGACGGCTCCGATGAGCAGCTGGCTGTTGACGGTCTGGTTAAGCTTGTTGAAGGCGGATTTGCCGAATAATTTTGATTGAATTTAATGAATTTGACCGCATACTGCGGGCTTAGGGGCAGAATCCGGCTTGAAGTCGGTGATTCTGCCTTTTCTTTATATAATTAAATACCGTGCGCAAACGAAGGCAGCACGATTTTTGGGAGCGTTATGAAAAAAATCTTGATTTTTTCGTTTATTTTGGTAGTATTGTTGTGTGGTTGCTCCGCGAGACCTGATGGCTATGACAGCGTAAAAAAGGCAAAGGAGCTTTTTGAGAAGCTTGACAGCGCAAGAGTTATCATGGAGGATATTTCCGCTGGTGAGCGGCTTATGGAGTTTTCATTTTACATTAATGAGAAAGGCGAAATGATATTCAGCTACCTCGGCAGGAGCGCCGACGGCGAGGAGCGCTGTTACAGCAACGGCGCGGAGTTCTACTACAAGACCGCCGGCTCCGGCGAGTGGGAGGTAATAGGTCCGGCGGACGAAAACTACTATTATAATATATATACCCGCGACTATCGTTATCCCTATGCGAGGGGAAGCATTTTTTTCCTTGACGGAACCTCTGTGGAAACTGCCGACGTGATTGAGGAATCGGGCAAGACGGTGATAGTTTACTCCTACGACCCCGAAAAGCTCAATTCCTATGCCGTAAGTCTGCTTGATAACGTAAGCAGCTTCTCAGAGCTTACAGTATCTTATACTATTGACGAAAACGGATATATTACCGAATTTACCGAACGGGGAACCGTTACGGATACGAACGGACAAAAAAGCAGCGTTGATCTTTGTATAATTGTTGACAATATGAACGAGATATACGAAATTGAAACTCCTGTTGAAATAACAGAAAACGAGGGCAGAGCAAGCATTTTATAATTTTTGTGAAAAATAGCTAAATATTCATCTTTGCTTATGTAACAAATTGATATAAAATAGCGAAATTTTGGGGTAAATGGTTACAAAACGGTTACAGCGGTTGCGAAAATGGCGGAAATGTGATATACTGTCGTAAAAGGGCGGCAGTGGAAATACTGCCTTATACAACAATCGGAGGGTGAAATTTTGGTTTCTCAGGAAGAAAAAATAATTATTCCCACAGAAAAAAAGTCTGTGGGAGAACATATAGGGAATAAAATAAGCCACGTCGGCGAATATCTGTTTATATCTCTTATGACTGCTTTGGGGTATCTCGGCGGACTTGGCATGGTGGTGCTGGAATTTATTGTTCGCGGTATAATAAATCTGTGCGAGCTTCTTTCGGTACTTTTTAAGCGGCTTGGAGGCATTTTGGGCAGACCGTTTGTGCGTTACGCCAAGGCTATTAAAATGGGGCGTACGGAGATAAGGAACGCCAGTGAGGAGAGTGCTTTCAAAGGCTTTGCCGTATGGATAAGGGTTACAGGAAGAATTATTTTCGGAAAGCGCGGAATAGCGGTAACCATATGCAATTACGCTCTGCCGGTCATAAGCTGTGTTTTCCTGTTTAATATTGTCACCTATGCAAGCTCTATGGAATATGCGCTGAAGCTCAACGTAAACGGTGATTTCATGGGGTACATAACAGACGAAACAATTTTTACCGACGCGGAAAAAATTGTTCAGCAGCGAATAAACTATATGGACAGCAATACTGAAACCATCACCTTTGTTCCCGTTTATGAGGTAGACATGGTGGGGCATGGCAGTACGCTTACTCAATATCAGCTGGCGGATAAGCTGCTGGAGACAATGAACGCGGAGATAATTGAGGGCTACGGAATGTACATCGGCAGTTCTTTCTATGGTGCTCTTGAGGATAAGACTTCCGTGGAGGAAACGCTTGATGCTCTTCTTGATGTATACCGCACGGGCGCACAGGGTGAAACGGTAAAGTTTGAAAATGAGATAACCTTTGAACCCGGTCTGTATCTTGCAGAGAGTGTGGTGTCGGAGGATTCCATAATCAGGCTGATCACTTCAAAGCGCAGTGTTGCTTCTTATTATACGGCGCAGGAGGGAGATTCTCCCAGCGCGATTTGTGATACACTGGGTATGTCCTATGAGACTCTCGCATCCCTTAATCCGGGATTTTCCGAGGATTCGGTGATATATGTGGGGGACAAATTCCTTATTGATCAGGAGGAGCCTTTTCTTGCGGTAACGGTTACAAGGCTGGAATCCTACGACGTGCCCACGGACTACGAAACCGAGCATTATGATGACAGTACCCGTTATATCGGTTCTTATGTTACCATGCAGGACGGCGTATACGGAACAGACAGAGTTACGGCTAACGTATCCTACATAAACGGCGTTGAGA
The DNA here is from genome assembly GCA_910577365.1 of uncultured Oscillospiraceae bacterium. Lineage (GTDB taxonomy): Bacteria > Bacillota > Clostridia > Oscillospirales > Ruminococcaceae > CAG-115. Next base: position 8,608 of record CAJTMU010000015.1, read on the forward strand.
TCCGCCGTAAGGAGATAACGCGCATAACTTTGACAGACCCTGTTACAGAGATCATTTATGATGGCACCAAGCCGCTTCCGACTGACCTTGATGCAAGCGTTCAGAATGTTGCTGTGGGACAGATGTATTGGCCGGTAGGCGGTGTGGACGGCGGTCATATCAACGAAATGATGTACGGCTACGGCGGATATTATAATCACGGCGGAATTGATATAGGCGCGCCGTATGGCACTCCCATCTATGCCGCGGATTCCGGAACGGTTATACTGTCGCAGTGGTATTACGGCTACGGAAACTGCATTATGATACGGCATGACAATGGCATAGTTACGGTTTACGGTCACGCGAGCTATCTGCACGTCGGGGTCGGCGAACGCGTAACTCAGGGGCAGCAGATAGCCGATGTAGGGGCTACGGGAGTGGCTTCCGGCAACCATCTTCACTTTGAAGTTCGTATAAACGATGTGTGCTATAACCCCATAAATTATTTGCCGTGGCACAAGAGAGCGCCCGGGTGTGTTGAATGGTAATGATAAATTAACAGACGATAAAATAACCCTCGATTTTTTCGGGGGTTATTGTGTTGAAATGCTGAATTTCGGGCAAACATATTGACAAGAGGAGAGAAAAGGTATAAAATTAAAATCACCATAAGGAAAGGATAGGTAAAAATGCCTCCAAAGCTTATTATAATAATTCCGTGCTACAATGAACGGGAAGTGCTTCCGATAACCTCAAAGCTGTTTCTGGACAAGCTTACCCAGCTAATGGGCGAAAAGAAGATTTCCGAAGACAGTAAAATAATGTTTGTAAACGATGGCAGCAAAGATGGGACATGGGAGATCATACAAGACCTTGCGAAGCGTGACAGACGCTTTATTGGTATATCTCAAAGCCGCAACCGCGGACATCAGAATGCTGTGCTTGCGGGTCTGATGGAAGCCAAGGATAACTGTGACATAACCATCAGCATAGACTGCGACGGACAGGATGACATAAACGCAATGGACAGAATGGTGGAAGAGTATCTTGGCGGCTGCGAGGTGGTATACGGGGTGCGCAGCAAGCGCGACACCGACACCTTTTTTAAGCGCTTTACTGCGGAGAGCTTTTATAAGCTGATGAACGCGATGGGCGCGGAGGTAGTGTTCAATCATGCAGATTATAGGCTGATAAGCAGCCGTGTGCTTATGGAACTGGCGGAGTTTAAAGAAGTAAACATTTTTCTGCGCGGAATGGTGCCGCTGGTGGGATTTAAGAGTACCTCCGTCCCCTATGAGCGCCATGAGCGGCTCGCGGGGAAAAGTCATTATCCGTTTTCAAAAATGCTCGCTTTGGCGCTGGACGGGATAACAAGCCTTTCCATCAAGCCCATAAAGTTGATTATGAGCTTGGGCATGGTAATAGCGGTGATAAGCTTTATCGGCATAATCTGGGCGATAGTAAGCGCGCTGCTTGGTCTTACCGTTGCAGGCTGGGCATCAACGGTATGTATAATCTGCTTTGTAAGCGGTATTCAGCTTATTTCCATCGGAGTTATAGGCGAATATATCGGGAAAATTTATCTTGAGGTAAAGGCGCGGCCGCGGTATATCATTTCGGAGCGTACAGGCGGTGACTATAATGAAAAACCATAAAAACATACCCGTCCCTGTGATTTCAGGGACGGGCTGTTTAATAAAAATTATCTAATGGACACTGAAGGCGTCAAACAGCAAATATTTAATCACTAATTTGATGTTGTGCTTAACAGCTTGTTGGCATAATAATTCAGTTTCTCACACGGTTCATATTTGGTTCTATACCCAACTCCGTTAATAATTACAAATGGATTATATGCTGTTATCTCAGCTTGATTGCCGTCTGACATTACAAGTAAGTAAGTTACCCCCTGACCGCAGTAATTATGATATGAGCTATCTTTGTTGTATACAACAACGTCTTTAAGATGTGAAACAAGCTCATGTACCTCCGATATTTGGATCGTTTTGTCCGGCGGCACTAAGTGAACTGATGCCGAAACGATATCCGATGCTTTTAAATCCCCGAATGGTCTTTGACCGAAGAATGCAAAAACAATAATGCCAATTACAATTGCGAAGATCATAACAGCTAACAAAATAAATTTCTTCATGAAAATCCCCCCTAATGCTGTTTTTCTATAAAGACCAGAAAGTTTAACATATGCTTTTTTGGGCTTTTTTCAAATTATCAGACAACGATTTTTGGACGCTTTGGTGTGTATCAAAATTGCGCATCTCAGAGAGTTGTCAGCCGTCAAGATATCCGTTTACTATTCTTACCATCATATCGTTCAGCCGCTCAACATTATAAGCCCCGACGGTGGCTTCTATGTGATCTCCGCCTATACCGCTGTCGTTGGTGAGGAATGTGTAAGTACCTCCCGTTGTCAACGCCATGGTTCTGAGAAGATATTCGGTGGATTTGTCAATGCCGCTGGAAGCTATGGGAATAATGCGTATCCCCTGTTCTGCCGCCTGAGCGACAAGTGAATTTACGCTGTCGATTATCTGCGGGTCGTTATGGGGAGGTGCGTCGAGCACCAGGAACATAAGCTTGACGGAATCTTCCTGCCAGTCGTGATTGTTTATAGCGCTGTCAAGAGCGGTATGAACTGCTTCGGGGAAATCTCCGCCGCCCGCAGCGTATTGTTTGCCAAGTTCTTCGACAGCCGTTCCTATATCCTTGGTAAAGGGATATTCGCACACCACATATTCGTCGCCCTCGTCGCGGTAAAAATTAACGCTCAGGCGGGTGGGAATATTGCTGTTGTCGTTCTGTATGCGGGTTATGATGTCTTTAAGCTCTTCCTGAAGATAAGACAGCTCATCGCTCATAGAGCCTGTCGTGTCGCACATTATCATGAAGTCCAGCTCTTTGTAGTCCCTTGGCAATACTCCCGAAAGTTCGCAGGTAAGCTCCGCGTCGCCGATAACGCCGTCAAATTCCTCAGAAACTTCCTCATAAGCTACCGTTATCGGCTCGGTTGGACTGTTTGCCGCGGCATAGAACAGATATGCCCTGCCTTTGTTGTCAGTAACGGCGCTTGCACTGCCGCAGGTTACTTTTGCCCCTTCGAGCGGCTTCCCATCAGATGTCACCTTGATGGAAATACGGTTGTCAAAGGATATTCTCCAGTCTTCTTTGTAAACATTCCAGTCGTCGCGTGAAGAATAAATCGCCTTCCAGTCGCTCCAGTGGTCGTTGTCACGCCATTCCCCGCCTGTAAGCAGGCCTGCCTGAGGAGGCTCTGGCTCGTATTCGGGATACGGCTCTGGGTATGGGGGGCATGGAAAGCATTCTTCATACATGGCATCAGGAGCTGCCATTGCTCCAATTTCGGCTGCTCCCGCCGAGGGTGAATCCGCCATGAATCTGTCAAATGTCCCATCGTCCATATCAAAAACGGATTTATCGCCGCCGCCATCACCGCCGATATATGTCGGGGCGTACTCTTCATGCGGTTTCGTCGATGTCGTAACAGGCGCAGTGCTTTCTGTTGCTGCGGTGCTGCCTGCCGTATTTTCCGTGGTATCCGAGGGGGGGACTGAGGCTTTGCTGTCTGATACTCCCAACGTAGGCTCGATCTCGACGGGTACACAATAATCGCCAACAGAACCAGTGGGTGCGTCAGTGTTGGCTATATGTTCTGCGGTAGAGCTTGGAGCGATGGCGGCAGTGCTCTCTGCCGAGGTTGGCGCGTCTAAAGTAGTGCTCGATGTTACCGGTGTATCTGCCGCACCCGATGTAATATCAACAGAGGAGCTTTCAAGGCTCGTGTCCGATGAGTAAAGCGCTATGTTGTTCTGTGCGCAGCCCGATAATAAAATTGCACAAGCTGCCGCCAAAACAGAAACATGTTTTTTCATAAATATTCCTCCATTTACTTATTTGCCTTTTGAAAATAATACCTTACAAAAGCGGAAAATGTTGCAGTTTCTTTAACTTTTACTATACTTGTTTTTCTTTTGGTTATATGATATAATGAAAAAGTAAAGAGAAATTGTCATCTGATTCTGCAAGCTTCTTTGAACGCACAGCTAAGCGGGGGTTTGAAATCGGGTTGGTGCAAACTTGATTTGCAGGGCTTGGGGGACCGCTTCTGCCTGCGAGAAAATGCTTTTATATGGAGGTAAAATGCAGCGTAAATTTATTTTAAAAGAGCCTATTGAAAAAGGCTGGTCATGCGATAAAAAATTTTGCGTGACCGACAGCGGCGGCATAAAATATCTGCTTAGGATAACTCCCGAAGAGAAAAGTGCCAGCCGTGCCGAAATGTTCCGTATGCAGAAAGCGGTCGAAGCGCTGGGCATTCCCATGTGCAGACCAATAGAATACGGCAGGTGTAGGGAGGGCGTATATATTTTATCGTCGTGGATAGACGGGGAGGACGCGGACAAGGCAGTTCCCCGCCTTGACCATTCGCTGCAATATGAGCTTGGTCTTGAGGCGGGAAAGATATTGAAGAAAATACATTCTATCCCCGCGCCGCCGGATCAGCGGGACTGGGAATCGCGCTTCAGCGGGAAAACGGAAAGAAAGATCAAGATGTATGAAGAGTGTCCGATAAAGTTTGACGGGGCGGACAAAATCATTGACTACATAAACTCTAATCGTAAGCTGCTTTCGGGCAGACCTCAGACATTTCAGCACGGCTATTATCATATAGGCAATATGATGATTGAAAACGGCGGCATAGTCATAATCGATTTTGACCGATACGACTTCGGTGACCCTTGGGAGGAATTTAACCGCATTGTCTGGTGTGCTCAGAAAGCTCCATCTTTTGCTTCGGGCATGGTGGACGGATATTTTGAAGGTGAAGTGCCGATTTTGTTCTGGAGACTTCTTGCTTTTTATATTGGCAGCAATATGCTTTCGTCTGTTCCGTGGGCGATACCGTTCGGTGACAAAGAAGTTCGGACAATGCTTAATCAGGCAAAGGACGTTCTTGCTTGGTATGATGAAATGCGCAGGCCAATTCCGACATGGTATAGTGCGAATTAAGGAAATGCCGATTAAAGCAACAACACACTGCTCAAACGAAGAAACTCACTTGGCTGATGGCGCCACGTTTTGCATTAATCAGCAATTCCTTAAAATTTTACTTGACTTTTTACATAAGACATGTTATTATATAGTTAGTTGAGACTAATTTGGGCGCTTTTCAGAATTGATATTGTTTGAGATGTGCGCTGTAGTTAGTTGCTACTAATCATCTTAAAGAGTATTTGACAATAAAAAGGAGATAATATGAGTGCAGCGGCGGCAGGCAGAAAAGATCATATGGCGGCGCAACATATGCAGATGTTTTGTGGGTAGAAACGCTTGACTTACGGTTTTACATATATGGCGTGTGATTTCAGGGAGCAGCTAAGCCGACACAATCAGATAATAGAATTTACCGATATGGTAGCATATAGAAAGATGGTATGCGCAGTAAGTTCTCACTCATAAAAGGAAAATATATTGATGAAAAGAATACATAGAGCGGGTATTGCGGCGCTTAAAATAGCGTTTGTCAAAGCGTTTGAAAGCCGCGGAAAATAAGGAGGTGGACAAGGCAGCAAAAAGGAATATGCGCCGTGGACGATTATACCGCATATTATGCGCTGCCGCTGAATATGTCATATAGCGATATAAGAATTTTTCAGCGCAAGCTGGCGGAGCATACTGCACCGTCCTTGCTTGGAATAAAATGCGCTTGCCTTTTGTCCGTAAGCAAAAGCGAATGCGAGGTGCAGGGCAACGTAAACCTTTTTAACAGACGCGCTGCCGAAAAAGGTCTTAAAATAAAAGTGCTTTCTGAGGGAAGCCGCTGTCTTATGCTGCTTTATAGTGAAAGCCGTCTTTCGGCGTGCCTGAACGTACCCGAGCGCAGAGCCATTCTCCGCCGTTTCGGCTATAAGGATGATATGACGCTCGTTGAGTGCCTTGACAGGCTGTCGGAAAGGCTGCGTACTATTTCGGAGTTTCCGCACGAAATAGGTGTTTTTCTTGATTACCCCGCTGAGGATATACTGGGATTTATAGAAAATAACGGAAAAAATTTTAAGCTTTGCGGCTGCTGGAAGGTCTATTCAGACACGGAAAGAGCCGCGAGAGCTTTTGAGAATTATGACAAATGCCGCAGATATCTCTTTAGAAAAATAAATATGGGCGAGGATCTGTATCACGTTATCCCACGTTTCACCAAATTTGAACATGGAGTTCATGGGTCGTAGTATTTCCGTCTGTTCCAAAATTAGCATATGGCAGTGTACCCTTTCATAAAATTTTCAAAATCTTCCTCTTGACAGATACGCTTGGTTATTGTATAATTATATCAAATAACATAAATTCCGAAGTGATTTTGTCGGCGGGGGAAGCTTTCAAAACTGCATTTCGGGCAATATTAAGAAAGGACATATTATGGGGAAAATTAAAAAGATATTAAACAGGCGTACCGCTGCCATAGTCGGCAAAATCACGGGTACGTTTCTGGCGGCGGCACTGGTGGTCGGTGTTCCAGCCATGCAGAGCATACGCACCGCCGCGGCGGGCAAGGATTATGACGCAAACATAGCCGCGCTGGAAAAGGAAATAGAAGCAAAGCGGCAGGAGAACAAGGACAGAGAGGCTCAGATAAATAACTACACCGGTGACATAAACGAGAATAAGGAGGCTATTAACGCTATATCTGAGCAGATTGACGGTGTTAATGATGAAATTGCCGCTTACGGTGAGCTGATAAATGTCAAGATGAGCGAGATATCCGACAAGGAAACGCAGATAGCGGCGGTAGAGAAGTCGATAGACGAAAAGGGGCTGGAGATACTTGACAAGCAGGAGGAAATCCGAGTGCTTGAAAAGCAGAACGACGAAAATCTTGAAATGTTCTCGAAGCTCGCGAGAGCGCTTTACATAAGCGACAGCTCCGATACGATACCGCTGCTGAGCGGCTCGGATGACTGGTATAATTTCTTTGTGTATACCGATGTGGTTCAGAATATCAGTGCGCAGAACGTGGACTTTATGAACCGTCTGCTTGCCAACATAAAAAATCAGGAGCTTATGATAGATGACCTTAACGCGGACATAGAGCAGCTCAACCGTGATAAGGAGGATCTGCACACGCAGAAAGCCAAGCTTGAAGAAAAGCAGGAGGATCTGAAAAGCAAGCAGAGCGAGCTTCAGAACTTTGCGGACGAGCAGTACACGAGTTTGTATAATATTGCCGCTAAGAATGAAGCTCTCAAGGATAAGATAAGCGGCTTGAGCTACGCTATTTCGATAACCAACGACGAGATAGAGGAGCTTAACGCTTTGGTGGCGGAGGAGATACGCCGCAAGCAGGCGGAGAACTCGGGTCAAACCATATATTCCTCTGACGGCTTCCGCTGGCCGCTGGAATCCAAATTTCAGATGCTTACCACCAAGTTTGGTTATGACGCGTGGCGCGGCGGCAATCATTATGGTATTGATGTGGGCAACGCGGGCATAGGAGGCACGAATGTTTACGCGGCGCAGTCGGGCACGGTCATAACGGCTTACGGCGACAGCGGCCGGCACGGCGGCTACGGAAATTATGTGGTGGTAGACCACGGCGGTGGGATAAGCACGCTCTACGCTCATTTCAGCGGCACGGCGGTCTATGAGGGACAGACTGTAAATAAGGGCGATGTGCTGGGCTATGTCGGACAGACAGGCTGGGCAACGGGTAATCACCTGCATTTTGAGGTTCGTGTGAACGGCACGGCGGTAGACCCGCTTGGGTATACTTATGAATATGTATAAATTTTCGGGGACGGCTTTAAGTCGTCCCTGAAGTTTGCAGAAAAATTTACAGCAGCAATAAACAAGTAACAAAAGTAGTGCCTCAAAGGCAGTATAACGCTAACGCATAAATTTTTCACAAGCCGAAAAGTTTTGTGCAGCAATCGCATAAATGCTTAATATTATACGTAATTTTACGCAAAACTTCAACGCGCAGTCCACTGAGCGGGCGGAGCTTTTAAATCAAGACTGACGGAATCCGCCAAAGGCGGGGAAAGCGGTGCGAAAAATTTAAATTTAAATAATTGGCTTAAAAACGCTTTATATACAAACAACGGCGGCTTAATGCCGCCCTCTATTTTTGCAAAAGTGCTTGTAAAAAACGATAAAATATGTTATAATAAAAGCATAATGTTTATAAACAGCCCTTGTCCGCGCGTATCCGGCGGTTTTCGCGCCGCGGCGGGCTTGCTGTCGACCGAAGGAGAATTACCATGTCAAATTACGATTCCTATGAAAGCCCTTTTTGCACGCGCTACGCGAGCAGAGAGATGCAGTATATCTTTTCCGCGGACAAGAAATTTACCACATGGCGCAGGCTGTGGGTGGCGCTGGCGCGCGGAGAAATGAAGCTCGGTCTGCCCGTTACAGAGGAACAGGTGAAAGAGCTTGAGGCGAACGTTGACAATATCAATTATGAAGTCGCGGAGGCGCGCGAAAAAGAGGTGCGTCACGACGTAATGTCCCATGTTTACGCTTACGGAAAGCAGTGCCCCAATGCGGCGGGAATAATCCACCTCGGCGCGACCTCATGCTATGTGGGGGATAATACCGATATAATCATCATGAGGGACGCGCTGGAGCTTGTGAAGAAAAAGCTGCTAAACGTCATAGCCAATCTCGCGCGGTTCGCGGACGAGAAAAAGGCTGTTCCCTGCCTTGCGTATACCCATCTCCAGCCCGCGCAGCCCACAACCGTCGGCAAACGCGCCACGCTGTGGATAAACGAGCTGATGATGGATCTCGAGGAAGTGGAGTACCGTATATCCAGCCTTAAGCTGCTGGGTCAGAAGGGAACAACCGGAACACAGGCTTCTTTTGTGGAACTTTTCGGCGGCGACAGCTCCAAGATAAAGGCGCTTGAAAAAATGATAGCGGAGGAAATGGGCTTTTCGGATTGCGTTCCCGTAAGCGGACAGACCTATTCGCGCAAGGTGGACAGTCAGGTGCTTTCTACGCTGGGCGGAATCGCGCAGAGCTGCTCTAAATTCAGTAACGATTTAAGGCTGCTACAGAGCTTCGAGGAAATGGGCGAACCGTTTGAGAAAAATCAGATAGGTTCTTCGGCAATGCCATACAAGCGCAATCCCATGCGCAGCGAGCGCATAACCTCACTGGCGCGGTATATCATGATAGATACACTTAACCCTGCTTTTACGGCGGGAACGCAGTGGTTCGAGAGAACGCTCGACGACAGCGCGAACAAGCGCGTGTCCGTCGCGGAGGGCTTCCTTGCCGCTGACGCGATACTCAATATAATGATGAACGTTACCGACGGACTGGAGATATATCCCGAGATGATACGGCAGCGCCTCATGAAGAAGCTGCCCTTTATGGCTACCGAAAATATCATGATGAGAGCCGTTGAGAACGGCGGCAACCGTCAGGAGCTGCACGAGCTGCTGCGCACTCACTCTCACGCCGCCGCGAAGCAGGTTAGAGAGGGCGGCGAGAACGACCTTGCGCAGAGAATAGCGGCAGATTCCGCGTTCAATATCACCATTGACGAGATAAATGAAATGCTTGTCCCCGAAAACTATGTCGGGCGCGCTCCCGAGCAGACGGAGGAATATCTGAACGAGTTTGTAAAGCCAGTTCTCGACGCTAACCGCACGCTTCTGGGCGAAAAGGCGGAGTTGAACGTTTAAAGGTAAGGGGTAGGTATTTTGATAAAAAGATGGCGCACGTTAGCTCCCCCCGCGGGGGATAACAGGGAAATAACGGCGGGCTTCGGCGAGCTTGTCGGGGGGCTTCTGCTGCGGCGCGGTATAACCGATATGAAAAGCGCCGAGGCGTTTTTCGGCTGCGGCGCTCTCTCCGACCCTATGGAGCTGCGTGACATGGACAGGGCGGTTGAGGTGATACGCGCCGCGCTGGACGGGGGCGAAAAGATAACCGTTTTCGGGGATTACGACTGCGACGGCGTTACCTCTACCGCTATGCTTTGCGGATATCTCGAAGCTATGGGCGCTGATGTGGATTTTTATATCCCGGACCGAAGCGAGGGTTACGGATTAAATCTTGAGGCGGCGGGCAAAATACTTGACAGCGGAACGGAGCTGATAATAACCGTTGACAACGGCATTTCCGCCTATGAGGAAGCAAAATACATAACCGACCGCGGCGCGAAGTTGGTCATAACGGATCACCATCAGCCATCAGACGAGCTGCCCGTATGCGACGCCTGCGTCGATCCGCACCGCGCAGACGACATTTCGGCGTTCAAGGATCTTTGCGGCGCGGGTGTGGTTTTAAAGCTGCTGTGCGCTCTGGAAGAGGATGAAGAGTTCATACTGGAGCAGTACTCAGATTTGGCGGCGGTCGGCACGATAGGCGACGTTGTTCCGCTTAAGGGCGAAAATCGCTTTATCGTTCAGCGGGGGCTGGAAAATATCCGCAACAGTCAGAATATGGGGTTGGATAAGCTTATCCGCGCCGCGGGAGTGGCTCCCGAAAGCGTATCGGCTTCACAGATTGCCTTTTCGGTATGCCCGAGGCTTAACGCGGCGGGCAGAGTAGCCCAGAGGGGAGCGGAAAAAGCGGCGGAGCTGCTTTCCACGGAAAGCTCCGAAACCGCCGCGCGGCTCTCCGAAGAGCTTTCACTTCTTAATGACAGCAGGCGGCAAACGGAAAACGATATTCTTTCGGAGATAAACGAGCAGATAGCCCGCAATCCGAAAATTTTAAACGATCGGGTGATAATGGTCGCGGGAGAGGGCTGGCAGCACGGTGTTATCGGGCTGGCGGCTTCAAGGCTTACGGACAGATACGGAAAGCCCGCATTGGTAATCGGAATTGAGGGAGAAAGCGCCGTCGGCTCAGCAAGGAGCATTGAGGGCTTTAATATGTTCAGAATGCTTTCGGGCTGCTCCGAGCCGCTGACAAAATTCGGCGGTCACCCCATGGCGGGCGGCTTTTCGCTTCCCGCCGAAAGGATAGAGGAGTTTCGGGAGCTGGTAGGCGCTTATTGCCTGAAAAACTACCCCAAAATGCCTGAGGACTGCATATGCGCGGATATGGAAATAAACCTCGGCGAGCTGACGCTTGAAAACGCGGAGCTGTTGGAGCGCCTTGAGCCTTTCGGCGAGGGCAATCACCGCCCGCTGTTTCTTATAAGGGGCTGCACAGTGGCTTCAAAGCAGGCTCTGAGCGGCGGCAAATACACCTGCTTTTACGCGGAGCAGGAAGGGGCGAAGCTGAAGGCGCTGTGCTTCTCTCACCCGTTTGAGAGCTTTTATCCCAACGCGGGGGACAAACTGGATATAATCGCTTCCGCTGAAATAAACGAGTATAAGGGAAACCGCAGTGTGGAGCTGAAAATAAAAGATTTCCGTTTCCCCGATTTCAGCGAGGATAAATTTTTCGCGGCAAGCCGCGTTTACGAGGAGATATCGCGCGGAGAGGGCTGCGACAAAAGACTTGCCCCGAGGGTGATACCTCAGGACAGAGCGGAGCTTATGAAAGTATACGATCTGGTGAAGCGGTGCGGCGGCGAGGTATCCGCGGAAGAAATGGCGCTGAGGGGCTGCGGCATAAACTACTGTATGCTGAGGATAACGCTGGACGCTTTTGCCGAAGCGGGAATGATAGAGCTTTCTCCCGCGGCGCAGAGCGCGGTGATAAAGCCGTCCGCTGGGAAAAAAGACCTTTTCGGAGAGGGTCTGCTTTTCAGGCTAAAAAAAGAGCTTGAAGAAAAAACAACGGTCTGACGCAAAAATACTGATGTGTATTTTCGGTCGGGCTATTCGGGGGCTGTTATGGGCATAACTGACGTTACTACTATCGAGGAGCTTATCGCGAAAGTTAATTCGCTGGACAAGCAATACGATACAGAAAAAATAAAAAGGGCGTATGGGCTGGCGGATAAGGCGCACGAGGGACAAATGCGCACCTCTGGGGACAAGTATATCACCCACCCGCTTGCGGTAGCCTCAATTCTGCTGGATTACTGCATGGATACCGATACTGTTTGCGCCGCACTGCTTCACGACGTTGTGGAGGACACCGCGGTAACTCTGGAGGAGCTTCGCAGGCAGTTCGGCGACGATGTTGCGCTTATGGTGGACGGAGTGACCAAGATAGGGCTTGTTCCGCTCAATTCCAAGGAGGAGCAGCAGGCTGAAAATATCCGCAAGATACTTATGGCGATGTCCAAGGATATCCGCGTTATTATCATAAAGCTTGCGGACAGGCTGCACAATATGCGCACTCTCGGACCGCGCCCGCCTCACAAGCAGCGCAAGACCTCGCTCGAAACCATGAGCATTTACGCGCCCATTGCCCACCGTCTCGGTATGAACGCTATCAAGGAGGAAATGGAGGACATTTCCATACACTATCTCGATCCCTACGGCTGCAGCGAGTTGGAACGTTTGCTTGACCTGCACAAGGAGGAACGGGACAATTTTATTGACAAGATAAAATCACGCATACGCGAGCGTATTACCGACATAAAGCCCGAGCCGACAATCGAGGGCAGGGTTAAATCCATATACAGCATTTACAAAAAGGTTTACCTTAAAAACAAGAAATTTGACGAAATATACGATATTTACGCGGTAAGGGTAATAGTTCAGTCGGTGATAGAGTGCTATAACGTTCTCGGCGTTATCCACGATATGTTCCGTCCTATTCCCTATCGGTTCAAGGATTATATAGCCACTCCAAAGCCAAATCGCTATCAGTCGCTGCACACCACCGTGATAGGGCGGGAGGGTATCCCGTTCGAGGTGCAGATTAGAACGCTGGAAATGCACAACACCGCGCAGTATGGCGTAGCGGCGCACTGGAAATACAAGGCGGGTCTTAAGGGGAACGTGGCGGGGGAGAAGCGCTTCGACTGGATAAGGCAGCTTCTGGAGCGTCAGCAGGAGGCGGACGACGTCGAGCAGATAACCGACGCGATAAAAACCGACCTTGCCCCCGACGAGGTGTTCGTTTTCTCGCCCAAGGGAGACGTGTTCTCGCTGCCGATGGGCTCGACTGTAATAGATTTCGCCTACGCCATTCACACGCAGGTGGGCAACAAGATGACGGGCGCGAAAGTCGGCGGGCGCATGGTGAGCTTTGATTATCAGGTGAAAACGGGCGATATCATTGAGATATTGACCTCTGGCTCTCCCGGCTACGGTCCGAACCGCAACTGGCTGGATATTGCCAAGACCACCGAGGCAAAGGGTAAAATACGATCATGGTTCAAAAAGGAGCGCCGTGAGGAGAACATCGAGCGCGGGCGCGAGGAGCTGGAGCGTGAGTTCAAGCGCAACGGCATAGCGCTTGACGAGGCGCTTCTTATTGACACGGCGCATCGCCAGCGGCTGGACAAGATTGAGGATCTTTACGCGGCGATAGGCTATGGCGGTGTATCGCTGTCAAAAATAATTCAGCGTATCAAGGAGGACGAGCTTCGCCGCCAAAAGGAAGCCGCACCCGTGAAAAGCGCCGCGGAAAGCATTCAGGAAAGCAACAGCCGCAGCCGCAGCAAGGGTATCATAATAGAGGGTGTGGATAACTGTCTTGTAAAGTTTGCGCAGTGCTGCAATCCGCTGCCGGGCGACCCTATAATTGGCTTCGTTACACGCGGTTTCGGCGTTTCCATACACAAGCAGGATTGTATTAACGTAATAAATAATATGGAAAGCGAGGATAACAAGGAGCGCTGGATAAAGGCAAGCTGGGCTGGAGTGGACGATTCCACCTACCGCGCCACCGTAGAGGTCATAGCGGAGAACAAGACCTCTCTCCTCGCGGACGTTACCATGGCGATAGCCGCCAATCATATCCCCGTGCACGAAATGAATATGCACCGCTTGAAAAACGGTAACACCAACCTTGCCATAACTATCGAGATTGCGGGTGTGGAGCAGCTTACCAACGTGATGACAAGGCTTAAGAAGATAGCGGGCGTGATTTCGGTAGAGCGCACGGGCAAGCAGTAGTCATGCTGTCGGATTATCGGTTTTATATCGCCTGCGGGGCGCTGCTTATCCTGCTTGCGCTGTTTTTTGCGGCAAGAAGCTCTCGCCGCGTTACCAACTCTCGGCTTCGGAGGAAAATACGTCGCGGCGAATTTCTGCATTATTCCCAGTTTGAGAAAAACTGGATAACCGAGGGCGCGGATAAGCCCACGGGATATAAGTACGCGGATTTTTCGGGCTGCTATGTAATAATGATTTTTGACAAGCCCGTGCGAGGAAAGCGCTTTGTAAATTATGAAAATATTTATATCGGCCAGTCCGTCAACGTCTGCCAGCGCGTTCACAATCACTTTAACGGTAAGGGCAAGGGGGACGTATACGCAGATATAAAGTACGGAAAGGAAGTCTATGTCCGCATTGTTCCCGTAAAGCCCAAGCGTCTGAATGATATGGAGACTGCGCTTATTGAAGCCTTTGCAGCGACAGAGTCATATAATAAAACGAGGGGCGGGGCGAAAATCACTAAAAAATAATTCATGGGGGTATTATCATGATAGCTTCAATGCCTTTGGGCGCACTGGGTACAAATTGCTTTATCGTTACGGGAGAATCGGGCAAAGCCGTGGCAATAGATCCCGCTTCTTCGGCAGAGGTGCTGCAATATTTGAAAGAAAACGGGCTGACTCTCAGCGCGATAATAATTACACACGGTCACTATGACCATTTTGCCGGCGCGGCTGAGCTTAAAGCGGAAACGGGCGCGGAAATAATCGCTCCCGAAGCCGACAGGGAAATGCTGCAAAGCGCGGAAAAAAGCTGGGCGGATTTTATGCCAGTTCCGTTCCGCCCTGTTACTCCTGACAGGACCTTTGCTGATGGTGACACTTTTTTCGCATGCGGCATGGAATTTTCAGTCATGGCTGCCCCAGGGCATACGGCTGGAAGCAGCCTTTTGTTCTGCAAGATTGGCGAAGGCGAAAGGTCAGATGTGATTTTTGCGGGGGACGTTATTTTTAACGGCTCATGCGGAAGAACCGATGGTTATTCGGGCAGCACCGTTCAGATGAGAGAAACTCTTCGGAAAATTGCCGAGCTTGAGGGGGATTATGATATATACTGCGGACATGGTGTGGGAACAACCTTGGAAAATGAGCGTTTCTGCAATCCCTACCTTTCGGGTCTATAAATTTGGCGGTTTTGTGCAAAACGATGTTTTTGTTTGATATTATATGCATATTTTGTGCATATTTGCTAAAAAATATAACATTTTTGATGATATATTTATTTTATGGCTTGACAAAAAGAGGTTTTTGCGGTATTATTGATATAGGCGGATTGTGGCTCCGCAGCGGGGTAGTTTATCCCGAATAAATCTGGAGGGCTTTAATATGGATTCAAATGATAAGATTTTTGGCATTCTTGGCTACATAGGTATTCTGTGGCTGATTCCTTTGTGCGCGGGCAAAACGGAGTTCTGCCGTTTTCATGCCAATCAGGGTCTTGTACTGTTCCTTGCGTGCATAGTTTTGGAAGTTGCGGGTTCTATACTTAGCTTCATTCCGATTGTCGGATTTGTTGGTTTAATAATCAGCAGTCTTGTCGGTCTGGCATATCTGATCTTTATGATTATCGGCATCATAAACGCTGCGCAGGGTCAGATGAAAGAATTGCCCATTATCGGTGGCATCAAAATTATCAAGTAATTAAAATCAAAAAAGCTCTCCGCTCCCGAATCAGGGGCGGAGAATTTTTTTGAATAGCTGAATAAAACGAAGTTAACACAATCACCCTGCTTTTCGTTTGAGCAGGGTGATTGTGTTTTTATCGGGGTTAGCCTTATCACTGCTTCAGCATTTCGTGAATAGCTTGGCTCAGCTTTCTTACCTCATCGCTGTTCATCTTTGCGTCCTTTTCGCCTACAAAAGTCTTGCAGACGGGGCATACTACGCCTATTTTGGCGGATTCTGGAGTGAGAGCCAGCATTTTACCGCATTTGGGGCACTTTCTTGTTACCATATAAGCCATTTTTTAGTCCCCCGCTTATGAAATTACTTTGTAATCCTTAGCCTCTACCGCCTTTTTCAAAAGCTCAAAATCCGTTGGCTGAGTAAGCGTTACCACAGCCGTACCGCTTTCGTGGCTCACCTCGGCGCTTTGCACGGTGGGCAGCTCCTCAAGAGCTTTTTTGACCGCCGCTTCGCAGTGACCGCACATCATGCCTTCAATTTTCATGGTTACTTCCATATTCATGTCCTCCTTGTGTTTATGTTTGATTTTTCTGTCCCGCTTGGAACTGAAAATATTGACCAGATTAAGCCGCAGAGCATTTGTTACCACGCAGAAGCTGGAAAGGCTCATTGCCGCCGCGCCGAACATGGGACTAAGCCGCAGCCCGAAAAACGGTATCCAAAGTCCTGCTGCAAGCGGTATGCCGATAACGTTGTAAATGAATGCCCAGAAAAGATTCTGCCGTATATTCCCAAGCGCTGCGCGGCTTAAACGTATCGCGGCAGGAACATCTGTAAGGCGGCTTTTCATAAGCACCACATCCGCCGCGTCGATGGCAATGTCCGCACCCGCACCCACGGCAATGCCTATATCCGCTCTTGTAAGCGCGGGAGCGTCGTTTATCCCGTCACCCACCATCGCGGTTTTTCCCCTTGTTTTCAGGGAGCGCACGACCTCCTCTTTGCCGCCCGGGAGAACTCCCGCAATGACCTCATCGACACCCGCAAGTTTTCCTACCGCTTTCGCGGTACGCTCATTGTCACCGGTTAGCATTACGGTGCGTATCCCCATATTTTTTAGTGCGGCAATGGCTTCCGCACTTTCCTCGCGTATGATATCTGCAACCGCTATCATGCCAATTAGCCGTTCGCTTTTGCAGAAGAACAGCGGTGTTTTTCCCTGCTCCGCAAGAGCTTCGGAAGCAATTTTCATATCTTCTGGTATATCGCAGTAGGTTTCCGCAAGACGCAGATTGCCTGCAATGTGTTTTTCGCCGCCCAGAACCGCTGCAAGACCGTTTCCGCGCAGCGCTTCAAACGAGGTTACCTCCCCATCGGGGGTAAAACCGTGCTCTTCACCATATTTAATTACAGCCCGAGCCAGCGGGTGCTCGCTTCGCTGCTCAAGAGCAAGAGCGGTTTTTATCAGGTATTCCTCATCTGTTCCGGCTGATGGAATAATATCCGTTACGGTTGGTTGACCTTTGGTGATGGTTCCCGTTTTATCCAGCACGACAATTTCGGTTTTACCCGTTTCCTCCAGCGAAGCAGCGTTTTTGAAAAGTATACCGTTTTTCGCACCCACTCCGCTACCGACCATTATCGCCACAGGTGTGGCAAGCCCAAGTGCACAGGGGCAGGAGATAACCAGCACGGAGATACCGCGCTCAAGTGCAAAGCCCGCGCCCTCTCCGGCTATCAGCCAAACCGCCGAGGTTATCAGCGACAGCACGATGACCGTCGGTACGAATACCCCCGATACCCTGTCCGCTATTTTCGCGATAGGAGCTTTAGTAGCTGACAGCGTCGCTCACCATTTTAATAATGCGGGACAGCGCCGTGTCCTCCCCCACACGTGAAGCGCGGCACTTTACAAATCCCTGAATATTTATCGTGGCGGCGTTTACCTCGTCGCCGATGATTTTATCCGCAGGAATGCTTTCGCCCGTAAGCGCCGACTCGTCTACCGCAGTTTCTCCGTCAATTATGATTCCGTCAACGGGAATGCTTTCACCAGGACGCACCACGAAGATATCCCCTGTTTTCACTTGTTCTATTGGAACGGTTTCTTCTTTTTGAGCGCCCTCCGCGCCGCGCAGCACCGAGGCAGTTTTGGGCGCGAGCTTCATAAGTCCCTTAAGCGCGTCGGTCGTCCTGCCTTTTGAATATGCCTCAAGCAGCTTGCCAAGAGTTATCAGTGTAAGTATCATACCGGCGGATTCAAAATACAGCTCATGCATATAGGTCATAGCCTTTTCCGCGTCGCCATGAAGCTGTGCGTCCGACATCATGAATACGGCGTAAATTCCGTAAACAAAAGCCGCAGCTGAGCCGAGAGCAACAAGGGTATCCATGTTGGGTGCGCGGTGAATCATTCCCTTAAATCCGCTTATAAAAAATTTCTGGTTTATCACCATTATAACGCCGGTCAGCAGCATTTGGGCAAGTCCGACCGACACATGATTTTCCGCGAGAAACGGCGGCAGATACCACCCCCACATCATATGTCCCATGGAAATATACATTAGAACTAGCAGAAAGCCCAGCGACCAGAACAGACGCTTTTTCATTTTTGGAGTTTCCGTGTCCTTTAGTTCGTCCGCGCTGACAGCGGCTCTCTTCGCTTCCGCAGCGCTGCTCTTTACCGAAGCGCCATAGCCTGCCGCCGAAACAGCTTCTATTATCTCCGCGCTGTCCGCTGTGCCCTCAACGCTCATAGAATTTGTCAGCAGACTTACAGAGCAGGAGCTTACGCCTTTTATTGCTCCGACTGCTTTTTCCACTCTCGCGCTGCACGCCGCACAGCTCATTCCCGTAACGTTATACTGCTCCATGATTTCCCCCGCCTTATTTCATAAGCTTTTGCAAAATCTGCACAAACTCGTCTATTATCTCGTCGTTACCGTTTCGTATATTTTCCGCCACACAGCTTCGTATATGCTCCGCAAGCAGCTCTTTGTTGAAGGAGTTGAGCGCCGCATTTACCGCTGCTACCTGCACAAGTATATCCGTGCAGTAGGCGTTTTTTTCCACCATACCCTTTATGCCGTTTATCTGCCCCGAAATTCTGTTAAGACGGTTGATAAGCCGTTTGTATTCCTCGGGTGAGCGGAGCTTGGTTTTGCCACAGCCGTCGCACTGGTTACCGCAGCATGATTGACCGTGTTCCGATTCCGTAGAGTATTCGATGTTATAATTGTTTCCGTCATATTTCGCGTTATTCTCCATTTTAAAGCTCCCATATTCATTCTATTAATATTATATACCCCCTTGGGGTATTTGTCAAGGGGTATTTCGCTTTTTTTCAAATGTTCGCTCCTGAAGAATTCGTTTGTCGGAAATATGCCGGTTGACTTATATACTGTTATATGATATAATTCTATTGTATCGAAATGATACCAAAAAATTGTAAGGAGTGAGGCTTTATGATTTCTGTCAAATTTTTTTCGGTAAATAATGATGTACGAGGTGTAATTTTATAAGCCGAGCAACGCGGTCCTTTTTGCTCGGCTGTGACAGAAAGGATTATGGTAATGGATTATAAAAATCTATTAAAAAAACTGAAAGAAAGTGAATATCTTATAAGCATGACGCCTGTTGAGCGTTTGGTGGAAATCGGTTATTCGGCGGGAATGAACAACAGCTCTGCTGTTCTGGATCTGTGCTGCGGTTACGGCGAAATGCTTAAGATATGGAATGAGGCGTTTGGCATCAGAGGGATTGGCGTAGACGTTTGCCATGAGTTTATCGAGGCAGGAAAAAGGCGTATCGCGGAGAGTGCTGCTTCGGATATTACCCTTATTGAAGCGGACGTTTTCAAATGGCAGACGGTCGAAACATTTGATTATGTATGCTTATCCGGTGAGGACTTCGGCGGCTTTCAAGGTACGATAGAATTGCTTGAAAAATATGTTAAGCCGAACGGCAAGCTTATTATCGGCACGCGTTATTCAAAGGTTGATAATCCGCCCCAAGAGCTGATTGAATTTGAGGGTGAAACCCTTTCGCTGATTGAGATCAATCGCATTGTCCGCTCAAAGGATTACTACATTACGTCAATGGCGGCAGATACGCGGGCAGAATGGGAACGGTATATTATGTGGAGCGCAAAACGTCATCTTAATGATTTGAGGAAATCTCCCGAAAATCAGCTGCTGCGCGAATGGTGCGATAAATGGTACGATATGTACTTTAATTATCGAAGACCTTATGAGGGATATGTGACCATGGTGATTGAAAAAATATAATTACAACTGTCTAATTGTATCCTATGGTTCTGTTCTTAAATATAGCCCGAAACCCCAAATCCCCCCGCGAGAAATCGCGGGGGGATTTGGGGTTTGGTTGGTAATTATATGAAAAAGGTCGGTTAGCAGGTTCAGCTGAATGTTTTGTTTCATTCAACAATTGTATTATATCCGTAATATATGTATTTTAAAGGTTGGTTTTGCGAAAATTCCGTGATTTTTTGCACAGATGTTTAAGAAAACGTCGGTTAGATCAAAATCGACCCACTCAAACGGGAAAACTCATAAATTGACCGTGTTACGCTTCACATTATTCAGCGATTTCCTTAGAAGTTATTATTCCTGTTTCTTCATCGCGTTCATCTCTACCCAAACAGGTCTGAAACCGCACTTGAGCGCGATATTCCATGAATGATAGTTGGCAAGCCCCGTTCCGTAAAATGGGATATCCCCGCGGCGGATTATCTCATCTTTTAAAATGTTCACAAGATAGCTGCCCACGCCCATGGAGCGGTACTCGGGAAGTACGTCTATGCCTATCTGCTGCCAGTGCGGAGCGTCCTCGGAGCAGCCCGCCATTCCCATTATTTTATCGCCGTCGTACGCGCAGACAGCTATCGTGTCGGGGCGTTCGGGAGTGTATTCGGCGCAGAGCGCGTTGGAAAAGCGGCTGTCGCCGTAAAAATCTTCTATTTCTTCTTTGCCGTAAAACCATTTTACGGGGTATTTTCTTATGACGCCATGCGTATCGGAGGTCTTGTCATATAAAAACAAATGATGGGAGTGATTTAAGGTATATGAGTATTTGTTCAGCTCGGCTTCAAGCGCGAATAATCTTGGCTGCTCGAAAAGCCAATGTCCCTGCTCAGCCCTTATGTATTCCCGCAAAAACGGGTGAAGCCGTTTGTCCGCGGAAATGACCGCGCTTTTCCCGAGTGTCGCCATTTGAAAAAACGGAATGTCCGCGTCGTATGCCCGTCTTCCCTCGTTAAGCGCTGATTCCGTAATAACGCTTTCGCCTTTGTCAAAATCCTCTGGAGAGCAGTTGAAATCCAGCGCGAGCTGCCGTTTGAGCAGCGGTAAATAATCATTCATATCATTTTCTCCATTCGGTAATATCGCGAATATCCTTGCGCGGGCGCGCGGGCGGGCTTTCCGCGGGGTAACCCAGCACCAGAGCGGCGCGCACTTCCCCGCCGAACAGCCTGTTCAGTTCCCTTTGGGCAAAGCAAGTGTTGCATACCCACAGGCTGCCTATTCCCAGCTCTTGCGCGGCAAGTGTCATGTTCTGTATAGCCGCGCCTATGGACAGCGTGTTGCATATCTCAAATTCGTGCTCGTCCGCCGTAAGCGGAGCGGCTATGTCCGTCCCGTAGATATCCGTTATAAATATCAGCAGCGGAGCCTGCCTCATAACGCTTAAGGTATGCTCCGCGTCCGCCATGCCGGATGCGCTTTGCGGCAGCAGGGGAGCGGTCTTTTCGCGCCTTAACCCCGCTTCGGCAGCCGCGCACGCTTCCGCTTTGGCTTTCCCTTCGGTCACGGTGAATTTCCAAGGCTGGCGGTTTTTGGCGGAAGGAGCGAGACTCCCTGCAAGAATTATCTTCTCAACGGCGGCTCTTGGGATAACGTCCGCCTTGAATTTGCGTACGCTTCGGCGTGCCGCTATCTCCCTTATCATTTACAGTATCCCCCTTGTCAGTCGGCGCAGCGGTGTGGTGTAAAAAAAATTGTCCCCGAAAAAGACGTCGGGCGCACTCTCCCCCGATATCTCACCGTTGAACAGCAGTCCGCACCTGTCAGCGCAAAGCTCGGCAAATTCCGTGTCATGGGTGACCAGCAGTACCGCAGCGCCGTTTCTGACTTTTTTCAGCAGTTCTGAGAAATCCCGCTTAGCCGCCGCGTCCATACCCTTTGTCGGCTCGTCCAGCAGAAGCAGGTCGGGCTTGCCGGATATCAGCGCCGCCAGCGCCAGCCGCTGACGCTCTCCTCCCGAAAGATCGAGCGGGTCGTGCGAGAGAAGCTCCCCCGATAACTCGAATATTGACAGTATCTTGACCGCATCGGCTTCGGGGATATTCCGCGAGGTCAGCTCCTCAAGCGCGCTGTCCTTTCCGAGTATCGCGAAAGGGTTCTGCGGCAGATAGGCGGGCTTTTTCGCGTAAAGCCGTATTTTTCCGCCAAGCGGCTTTATCATACCTGTCACGGCTTTGAGCAGCGTGGTCTTGCCGCTGCCGTTGCCGCCAAGCAGCGCGTATATCTCCCCCTCGCGCAGCGTAAGAGAGGCGGATTTGAGCGCGTCGGGTATATTTCTGCCATAGCTTACCCAAAGTTCCTTTACGGTAAGAATGGGCTTGCCGTCCACGGCGGAATGCTCCATTTCAGCGGGTGGATTTTCTTTCAGATAACGGCGGACGGCGAGGCTGTTTTTGCCCTCGCGCACGGTAAGGGGGGGGATTTCATCGGAAGCACCCGAAAGCGCGTAAATTCTCGCGGAAATCGGAAGAGCGCCCCGAATGGGGTGTTCTGCGGGAAGCAGCTCCGCCAGCGCCCTTGGTTCGCAGTCAGCGGTGATTTTTCCGTTATCCATGACTATAACTCTGTCGGAGATGGGCAAAAGCTCTTCCAGCCTATGCTCCGCCGCAAGCACGGCAATGCCGAAATCACGGTTGAGCCGCCTTATCGCGTCGATAAAATTCTGTGCGGATATGGGGTCGAGCTGAGAAGTAGGCTCGTCAAGCAGCAGAAGCCTCGGGTGCAGCGCCGCGGCGGACGCGAGAGCCAGAAGCTGCTTTTCCCCGCCCGAAAGCGAGGCGGTGTCGCGCTCAAAAATCGCGCTTATGCCGAAATACTCCGCGCATTCGGCGGCGCGGCGGCGTATCTCTCCGCCCTCAAGCCCTATACTTTCAAGTCCGAAAGCGGCTTCATGCCACACTTTATCCGTGACCGTCTGCGCTTCGGGGTTCTGAGAAACGTAGCCGATAAGCTCCGCCGCCTTTCTCGGCGATAGAGCGCTTAAAGGCTCTCCCTCAAAAAAAATCTCCCCCGACAGCCTGCCGTGGGGCGTGACGCAGGGCTTAAGTGTTTTCAGCAGCGTGCTTTTTCCGCAGCCCGATACCCCGCACAGCGTGACAAAACCGCCTGCGGGCAGCAAGAAATTTACCCCCGCAATAGCGGGAGTTTCTTCTTTTGGATAGTAAAACGTAAGATTTTCGGTTTTCAGCATAGCCGCATAGCTCTCCCGTCTGATAAACGACTGCTCCGCAAGAGTTATATGTTCTGTGTGCTTGCGCTCCAATATTTTTTAATAGCGTTCCAATTTATCCTGCCGAAGCCGCCCGAATCCTCCCCAAACCACTCAAAGCAGCACGCGAGCCGCTTTCTGTCCTCCGCGAAATTCTCGGTGCAGTAATATTGCGTTAGGTGCCGTTTTTTTTCTTCGGGAATAAACCGCAGCTTGCTTTCCGCTCCGCCCCATTTTATACGATCGTACTCGGTGAGCAGAAGCGAGGAGTGGGTATCGTACAAAACTCTCATAACCCTGTTGAGCTTGAAATAATCCCCGCGCAGCAGATATTTCGCGGACATGCCGAAATGGTACAGATACGTTCTTATAAGCCTGTCGGTATCATCGCCCCAAAACTCTCCGTGCGGGCAGTTCTCCGCCAGCGTGAGGACGCTGCCGTCCTTGTCAAAAATTATATCCCTTTCAGACAGGTCCGTATAATGTATCTTGCATATATAATCGTCAATACGGTCTTTGCTTAGCAAGAAAACGTCAAACTGAAAAATTCGCCTGTCTTTTTCGAGCAGATAACCGTTATTTATGATGGAATCGCTGTTGAAATCCTCCTCCCAGCAGAGAATCACCTCGTCGCACACGCCCGAAATAAGCCGTTTAAGGCTTTCTTCCGCATCTGCGAGGTCTTTGCCGCCGACAAGAAAAACAACGTCAGCATCGGAATATTTATCGGTCAGTTCATGCGCGGCAGAGCCGAAATTCCAAGCGCCAAGAACCCAATCGGTTCTTCTCATGATATCAACAAAATCGTTTAAAATAACAAGAAGCTCTTTATCCATACTGCCCCGTTTTCCCTTTCCGTGTTTTGCATTAACCGTCAATCCGCGATTTGCAGACGTTCCGCAGAATGCACGCGCCGCATTTCGGGCTTCTTGCCACGCAAACCCCGCGCCCGTGCCACACCAGTCTGTGGCAAAGCATAAGCCCCTCGTCGGCGGGAATGCAGGCGCGCAGTTGCTTCTCCACCTTTGCCGCGTCCTTTGTGTCGGACAGTCCAAGAAGATTGGTTATTCTTATAACATGGGTATCGCACACCATGGCGGGCTTTCCGTAAAGATCGCCCACGATAAGATTGGCGGTTTTTCTGCCCACCCCGGGGAGCTTGGTAAGCTCCTCTATACTGTCGGGCACGGTACTGCCGTAATCGTCGCGAAGCATAACGCACATAGCGACGATATCCCGCGCTTTGGTCTTGAAAAGCCCGCAGGATTGTATGTATTTTTCAACTTCGGACATCTCGGCATCGGCAAACGCCTCTATCGTCGGGAATTTTTCAAACAGCGCGGGCGTTACCATATTTACACGCTTGTCCGTGCACTGCGCGGAAAGCCGTGTGGCTATAAGAAGCTCGTGGGGCTTTTCGTAGGTGAGCGCGCACTTTACTGCGGGGTACTCCTCTTTAAGCAGCGTGATGATTTCCGCCGCGAGCTTTTTCTTATTTATTCTCATTCCTCACTGTTCCTGCCTTCCGTTTCCGTTTCGGATTTTTCAGGGGCTTTCATTACCCGAAGCTTTGTTATCATTCTGTCCTCCACATGCAGCACAACCAGCCGCACGCCCTCATAATCCACCATTGGCGGTATCATTTCATCTCCCTCGGGTATATATCCAAGCTTATCAGTAACAAGTCCCGCTATGGTTTCATATTCGTGTTCTTCGGGGAGGTCTACTCCGAAAAGCTCCAGCACATCCTCGGGGTCGGCTTCGCCCGTTACCTCATACTCACCCCCGCCGATATCGGTTATCTCGCTCTGCTCCGAATCGTATTCGTCCTGAATATTGCCCATTACCGCCTCGATGATATCCTCCAGCGTTACAATGCCCGCCGTTCCGCCGTACTCGTCGACTACCACCGCCATGCCGCTTTTCATTGCGGTAAGTGAGCGGAACGTGTCAGAGCAGGGGCATGCCTCGGGTACAAACGTAACGTCCCGCAGGAAATTCTTCAGCCTGAAGTCGGACAAATCCTTTTTGCCTATAAGGCAAAGCAGGTCCTTTACAATAATTAACCCGACAATTTTATCAATACTTTCTTCGTATACGGGTATCCTTGAAAAGCCCATATCAAGCGCCAGATATATCAGGTCATCCAGCGCCGTTGAGTTCAGCTCCACTCCGACGATAGAGGTTCTGTGGGTCATTACGTCGCCCGCGTTAAGGCTTCCGAACGCGAAGATGTTGTTTATCATCTGCGCGGAATCTTCCTCTATTGTGTCATCGTCGGGAGCTTTCGCAAGCGCGTCCACCATGCCGAGAAGCTGATCCTCGGTGATAAGCATATAGCTGTTTCCAAGCGCCTTTCTCAGCAGCGCTGTAAGCCCGCGGTTAAGCACGGAAAGCGGCGCCAGCAGCACCCGCAGAACGGGGCGCCGTTCGGGCGCCTCATTTTTCTGTTCGTTTGTACTTCGTGAATTATCGGTGTCCATATATTCTCCTTATTTAAAAGAATTTTTTGCGACCCGACCGTTTAAGCGCAGCGAAGCGGATCTTAAACAGTTTCCCGCAAACAATTCTCCTGTGTGGGCGGGCAGTTGACAATAGCTTTTACCGACTTTAAACTGCTTATCAGCTGTGTGGTTTTGCAGTGGATCGGCAAAATGCCATATTCCCGTATTTTTTTGTGTCCCGAAGCAGAATGAGCCTCATATATTCCTCTGATGAAGTAAAGTCAAAGGTTTCATAAAGCGGCTTGCCCATATCCGCTGCGTCAAGACCGACATAAGTGACTCCGCGCCTGTTTTGGTGTAATATTTAGTAAACGAACCGAAGCCGCAGCCCATATCAAGTATCCTTATAATGTTTAATAAAAGAAATCTTTTTTTACCCGTATATTCAGAGCTGCTTTGGGAATTTTCGTAATTGCGGTTGGTGTTGTCACACTTGTTGACTGTCATCTCGCCACTCCGCCAATAGCCCGAACAGCCGTTCTCCGTTAAGCCGCGCCGTTTCCGTCATTTCCTCCGCGCTCACGCCCTTTATCTCCGCCATTTTCGCCGCGGTGCGCGCTATCATGCCGCTATGACTCTTTTGACCACGAAACGGCTCAGGTGCCATATAGGGGCAGTCGGTTTCAAGCAGCAGCCTGTCCAACGGTACGGCTTCGCAGGCGGCGACCGTTTTTTTCGCGTTTTTAAAGGTCAGCACTCCTGTAAAGCCGATATACAGCCCGAGCGCCACAGCCTCGCGGGCGGTCTCGGCGCTGCCGGAAAAGCAGTGCAGCACCCCTCGCGGCTTGTACTCCCGCAGAAGCCGCATGGTATCATCGCATGCGTCACGCGAATGGATTATCACCGCCATATCCAGCCTTTTCGCCATTATAAGCTGCCGCTCGAATATTTCACGCTGAAGCTCGCGCGGCGGCTCGGGGTAGTGGTAATCGAGACCTATCTCGCCCAACGCGCATACCTGCTCGTTTCTCAGCATTTCCTCCAGCTGCTTCTCCCAGTCCGCGGGAAGCTTAGCAGCATGCTCGGGGTGGATACCCGCCGCCGCCTTTATATACCCGTATCTTTCGGCAAGAGCTATCTCCTCTCGGCTGCTCTCCAGATTGCAGCCAACCGCCAAAACTCGCTCCACACCCATTTGCGGCAGCTCGGCGAGCAGCCCGTCAAGCTCTTCGCCGAAATCGTCTTTCAAATAGTGGGCGTGAGTATCAAATATCCCCATTTTGCTCTCCTGATATAAATTTGAATTTGCCGGATTAAAAGAATCTTCCTAACAACTCAGTTTCGATCCTATCCAAAACTGCGTTATTACACGATTGTTGTGCAAAACTTACGGCTTGCGGAAAATTCCTGCGTGGGCGGTCAGTTAATGTTTTTCTTTCAGAGCCTTTTATCTCTCGGTTTTTGTGCGGCTCTTTTAGTGGGTTTGCAAGCACGACTTGAGCATTTATATTGTTTTTACGCAAAACCTTGCCTTACTTCTCGGTTTTGGTGTTGCTATTTGCTTCACCGCTGCGCACCGCATAATTTTACTGCGGCTGCTTCATATAGCTGTTAAGAATAATTTCCCTTGTTTCATACGCTTCAAGCGGCAAACGACCGCGTCCGCCGAAAAGCTCTTCGGTGGATTTAAATGCCGCGTTGAAAGCGCGGGAGATAACCTCGTCCTTGTTTTCACCCTCGACCACAACTTGCTCGAAAAAAGTTTTCAGCCGCTCGGCGGTGGGCACAGGCTGCCAGTATTCCGCGCTGTTTTCGTCCGCAGCAGTGTTTCCATACAGACTGCGTATCTGCGTGAGAAGCTGCTCAGCGTAAAGCTGCGCACCAATACTGGGCACATTCCCCGAAAGAACCTCCCCTTGCTTTACGAACATCGCGCGGATAATATGCTGCACTCCCTCCGTCATAAGCTCCGAGCGGTTTTTCCCGCCGTTCTCGTTAATTTTGTCAAGGGTGTTCTCGCTGTCCTCCCGCTGAAGCAGATTATTGTCCGACGCCTGCTTCTGCGCGGAACGCTTGGTGTAAGCGGGCGTAAAAGCCGCCTGCGATTTTATAAAGCTGTCAGTATGCTCCGAAGCCATTGTGGAGCTTTTGGTTTCCGTACGCTGTTCCGACGAGCGCGTCAGATTTGTCTGATTAACCGCGGGCAGATCCGCTATCCGTCCTATATCCATATTATACCCCCCATGTCCGTTGAAAGTGTAAGGCTGCGGTTACAAAATCGGTTTTACTTAAGCATTCTGTTTTCATTCAGCCTTTCACACATTCGCACCGCCCGTTACTATCGAATAGTGCTTCCGTTCGGCGTGTCCTTATCCAGAAACAGCACCCTTACGTCATTTTCTCCCGCGTCACAGGCGAGTATCATACCCTCGCTGGTTTCACCGCAAAGCTTTGCCGGCGCGAGATTTGCCACAAATACAATTTTCTTTCCTACAAGCTCCTCTGGTGTGTACCAAGGCGCTATTCCCGATACTATCTGTCTGCCGCCGCGTCCGTCGTCCACAGTGAGTTTAAGCAGCTTTTTTGCCTTTTTTATCTTCTCACAGGCGGTTATCTCGCCGCTGCGCAGTTTTACTTCAGCGAACTGGTCTATTGTAATGGTATTTGCCTTGTCAAGATCCTCGTCCTCACGGATATCCGGCTTCTTGTCAACCAGTGTGTTTATCTCTTCAATTTCTTTATCAAGGTCTATCCTTGGGAAAAGCACCGGACCTTTCTTGACCGTAACATTTTCGGAAAGTACTCCAAACGTTCCGAGTGTTTCGTATTTTACGTCGTTCTCTTCCGCTCCTATCTGCTCCCACACCTTGGGCATGGTCTGCGGCATAAATGGGCAGAGCAGAGCAGAACAAATGCGGATAGTCTCCAGCAAATTATACAGCACTGCCGCAAGCCGCGGCTTTTTGCTCTCGTCCTTGGCGAGTATCCACGGAGTGGTCTCGTCGATATATTTGTTAGCGCGGGAAATTACCTTGAAGATTTCCGCCAGCGCAAGCGAGAGCTGCGCCTCATCTATATACCCCGCAACCTTTTCAAGCAGCGCGGTTGCCATGCTTTTAAGCTCGCTGTCAAGCGGGTCGGAAGTTTTTTCCGAGGGCAGTGTGCCGCCGAAGAACTGCTCTGCCATGGAAACGGTTCTTGAAACAAGATTTCCCAAGTCGTTCGCAAGGTCGGTGTTTATCCTGCCTATCATTATCTCGTTGGAAAAATTGCTGTCGCTTCCGTAGGGCATATCGCGCAGTATCTGATAGCGCACTGCGTCTACCCCATATCGCTCACCAAGAATGAACGGGTCAACGACATTGCCAAGAGATTTAGCCATCTTCGCGCCGTTGAAATTTATCCAGCCGTGCCCGTAAAGCCTCTTGGGCACGGGAATATCCAGCATCATCAGTACGGCGGGCCAGACTATCGAATGGAAGCGCACTATCTCCTTGGCGGTCATATGGAGATTGGCGGGCCAGAATTTGTCAAAATCGTTGTAGGTATTATTGCCGTAACCCAGCGCGCTTATATAGTTCAGCAGCGCGTCCAGCCACACGTAAACGGTGTGGTCGGGGTCGAACGGAAACGGTATGCCCCACTTCACGCTTGTCCGTGAGATACAAAGATCCTCCAATCCGTCCTTTACAAAGTTGTTTATCATCTCATTTACGCGGGTCTCAGGGCGCAGATAATCGGTGTTTTTAAGAAGGTCGATTATTCTGTCGGTAAAGTCTGACAGCTTAAGAAAGTAAGCATCTTCCTTGCTGTCAATAACTTCTCTGCCGCAGTCAGGGCACTTTCCGTCCACAAGCTGCTTTTCCGTCCAGAAGCTTTCGCAGGGCACACAGTATTTTCCCACATAATTGCCCTTGTAAATAAAGCCCTTGTCGTGCAGCTTTGTCAGTATATTCTGCACGGTCTCGATATGATACTGGTCGGTGGTGCGCACATATCGGTCGTAGCTTATATTCATAAAGCTCCACAGCTTTTTGAATTTTTCAACAAGCCCGTCTACAAAATCCTGCGGGGACATACCCGCTTTTTCGGCATTCTGCTGTATTTTGGCGCCATGCTCGTCCGTGCCCGTAAGGAACATTACATCGCAGCCCTGCATTCTCTTGAAGCGGGCGATGGTGTCGCACGCCACGGTGGTGTAGCAATGTCCGACGTGCGGATTTCCGGAGGGATAGTAGATGGGGGTGGTTATATAATATTTCCCCTTGACGCAATTTTCGTTACTCATAGTTATTTTTACCTCTTTTTCTACAATTTAATATATTTTTGAGGCTGAAACTGCCAAATAAAATATACTTACTCATTGTTATTATATATCTTTTCCAACAATTTTTCAAGTAGAGAGAAAAAAATCAAGAAAGTTTTACATATTACATAAAAAAGACTTGATTTTTTTTACGTTTTTTAGTACAATATAGATGGTATCATTTTTTGCGCGAGCCGGAGCTGTATCCTTACATAAATGAAAAGCTCTGTTTCTGCGTCATATGACTTAAAAAACGCAGGGTGAGGCGTTATCGCAAAGCCGCTGCGGCATTGGCGGTTATGCGGTGCTGCTTTAAAATTGGGAAAAGAGGTAAAAATAATGTCAAACAGGCTTTTTCAAGGGATCGTTCATCAGATGAAGGACGCTGTGAACAGAGTTATCGGAGTGATTGACGAAAACGGAACTATCATAGCTTGCAGCGATCTTACACGGGTAGGGGGCGGCAACGACTTCTTCTCGATAGAGCTTGGGGATTCGCATGAGGTTTTTATACGCGACGGATACACATATAAGCCCTTCGGAGTTCATGTAAAGCCGGATTATGCGGTTTTTGTGGAGGGGACGGACGAGCCTGCCGCAAAATACGCGGGTATAATCGCCATATCGCTCTCCGGTATAAAGCAGTACTACGATGAGAAATATGACCGCAACAATTTTGTTAAAAATATAATTCTTGACAATGTTCTGCCCGGTGATATTACCCTTAAGGCGCGCGAGCTGCATTTCAATGCCGACATAAGCCGCGTTGTGTTCCTTATCAGCGTTATTGCCGCCAACGACGTTTCGGCATATGACGTTGTGCAGAATCTTTTCCCTGACAAAAACAAGGATTTTGTTTTCAATATCACCGAGAATGATATTGTTCTGGTCAAGGAAGTCAAGAGCAACATGGACGTGAATGACCTTGAAAAACTGGCGCGTTCCATTTCCGACACGCTTTCCAGCGAGTTTTTCACCAAGGTGAACGTTGGAATAGGTACACCCGTTATGGGCGTAAAGGACCTCGCGCGTTCGTTCAAGGAGGCGCAGACGGCTCTTGAGGTTGGAAAGGTGTTTGATACCGACAAGAATATTGTAAGCTACGATAATCTTGGCATCGCGCGTCTGATTTATCATCTTCCCACGACGCTTTGCGAAACGTTTCTGAAAGAGGTTTTTAAGAAGAATTCCATAGAATCTCTCGACCATGAAACGCTGTTTACGATACAGAAATTTTTCGAGAACAGCCTGAATGTTTCGGAAACGTCGAGAAAGCTGTTTGTGCACCGCAACACGCTTGTTTATCGCCTTGACAAGATAAAGAAGCTGACAGGGTTGGATCTGCGGGAATTTGACCATGCCATAATATTTAAAATAGCGCTTATGGTCAAAAAATACCTTGCCGCAAACCCGACAAAGTTCTGATTCGTCGGAGTTTCGGTTTGTGATAAAAATTGAAAATAAAGCTGTTCCGATTTGCTTCGGGACAGCTTTTGAATGTATTTATACCGTGAAACGGGCAGAGAATATATGAAGAAATGGTCTTTCTGTCGAGGAGCGCTGTCTCATTAGTAAACGCAATGATTGAGCAGTCGGAATAGCTGAAAGCCGAAGTCAGGTGACCGTCCGCGCAGGAAATTTTTCCGCAACAAGCTGTGAAAACGCAGCGTAACGAAGTGGAGCGGAGCTTTCACAGCGCGGCAGTGCGGGCGGCAGCCCGCGCGGTGCGGGAAAATTTTTTGAGATCAGGAGAAAATAATGGTAGAGCTTAAGAACGTCAATGTGCATTACTCCAGCGGCGTCGACGCGCTTGTAGATGTAAATCTGAGGATAAACGACGGCGAGTTCGTGTTTATCGTCGGTGAGAGCGGCGCTGGAAAATCCACGCTGATGAAGCTGATGATGCGGGAAATAGTGCCGTCTTCGGGAAGAGTTTTCGTGAACGGCTATAATCTCGCTAAGCTTAAAGGGAATAAGATTGCGAAATTCCGCCGTTCCATTGGGGTGGTGTTTCAGGAATTCAGGCTTATTCAGGACTATACAGTATATGAAAACGTGGCGTTTGTGCTGCGTATAGCTGATCAGTCGATGAAATATATTCGTCAGCGCGTGCCGTATGTGCTGAATCTTGTTGAGCTTGCCAACAAGGCGCGCAACAGGACAAGGGAGCTTTCGGGCGGCGAGCAGCAGCGTGTGGCGATAGCCCGTGCGCTTGCCAACGACCCGGGGCTGCTTATAGTGGACGAGCCTACGGGAAATCTCGACCCCAAGCGGTCGTATGAGTTGGTGGAGCTTCTTAAGGATATAAATCGCTGCGGTACCACTGTGGTGATGATAACCCACGAACACGACCTCGTGCGCTATTTCGGAGGTAGAATCATAAATATTGAAAAAGGGTCGGTAACGTTCGACGAGAATATCGGAGGTCACGATGAGGACGAGTAACGCAACTTATCTTGTTAAAAAGGGTATAACCTCCGTGTGGAAAAACTTCGTAATGTCCTTTGCCAGCTTTTGTATACTGCTGGTAAGTCTGCTTCAGGTGAGCTGCACGGTGCTTATAATGATGAATGTCAATATTGTGATGAGCAATATCGGCGCGACAAATCAGATAGTTATTTTTCTTGAAAAGGACGTGGCGCAGGCAGATATCGACCATGTGCGGGCGGTGCTGGAGAAAAACGATGACCTTACGGATATAAAATATATATCCAAGGAAGAGGGTCTTGAACAGTTCCGCGAGGATATGGGACAGTATGCCGAGCTGCTGGATTATCTTCCCGACAATCCCGCGCCCGAAACTTTTCTTGTACGTGTCACAGATCTGACAAAAATCCGTTACATTGTTGATATAATATCAAGTATAGAGGGCGTTGAACTGGTTCAGGCACCATATGATTTTGCCGAGGCACTGGTGGATATCCGCAACACGCTGTCGGTGATACTTGCGGCGGTGCTTACCACACTTGTTGTGATAAGCGTTATAATAGTTTCCAACACAATTCGCACCAGCGTTTTCGCGCGCAGAAACGAAATAACCATTATGAAATATGTTGGAGCCACCAATGGCTTTATTAAAACACCGTTTTTCGTTGAGGGTATGTTTATAGGCGTTCTGGCGGGGACGGCAGCATGGGGGCTTACCTGGTGCATTTACAACTCCGTTTTCGCGCTTTTCGACAGTGAACTTACCGTTTGGAGAATGTTTGGGCTGTACGGGCTTATCCCGTTTGACGGAATAAGCTGGATAGTGCTTGCGGTAAACTGTGCTGCTGGAGCACTTCTGGGCGCGGTGGGAACAACCATAAGCACGGGAAAATATCTCAAGGTATAAAGATAGCGGAACAGATTGGAGGACAACATGGATGAAAGACAGATGAAAGCAGCCCTGGAGAATATGACAGACTGGCTCTCTCACCCAATGGAGCTTGGAAAAGCGCCCGCGGAGATAGAGTGCGCGGGCAGCTTTGAGGCTTATGAGATGACCTATTATATTTTTAAATATAAGAAAGAGAGCGGCGGAGAGTGGCTTATCGGCGTAAGCGGCGGATATGGGGACGGCGAACTTGAGAACTGCGGTCATACCTTTAGCGAGATGGAGGGATTTGACGAGGACGACGCGGAGGCTCAGGCGCGCGCCCTTGTGGATCGTGTGCGGGATTATATTATAAAATCAGCGGAGGACGCGGAAAACCGCAAGGAAAATCCCGGGACTTTTGTCAACTATATTTTATTAAATGATATAAAATGGGACGCGGAAGCCCTGCGCGAAGAGCTGAAAAACGCTTGGGGGATAGAGGACGAGCTTGATGACGTTGACGAGGGCTGCGAAGACGATGATGACGGCGAGGATATCAATGATGACGGCACGTTCGTGCTCTCTTACGGTGGTGCGTTTATAGCGATAACGCTGTTAGAAGCCCCCGTGCCCTATGGTGAGGTCGAGGCGAGTGCTGAGCGCAATTTTATGTGGAAAGACGGCGTGAAGCAGGTCAAAAAGCACAAGAAGCATCTGATTATAGCAGTGATGGGCGATGAGGTCGACCCGCGCGAAACGGGCGAGCTTATGGTAAAGACGGTTGTGTCCTGTCTTAAGCTGTTCGGCGGTATCGGTGTCTACACGGGCGACGTGGTGCTGTCGCGTGATTATTATATGGACTTCGCGGAAATGTTGGACGACGGGCTGTTTCCTCTCCATAATCTGGTGTGGATAGGTCTTTACCGTAATGAATCGGGGATATGCGGTTACACCGGCGGCATGATAAATCTGGGTTATGATGAGATAGAAGTGCTGGGCAGCAGCGCCGAGCCAATGGAGCTTCACGAATTTATAGCGAGTGTCGCGGCATATGTTATAGACGGGGACGTGGTTCTCGGGGACGGTGAAACCATAGGCTTTTCCGAGAAACAGAAGCTGCCGATAACGGTAAGCCCGGGCGAAGCAGTAGATGGCGACTCGGTCAAGATAGAGTTTTAAAGCCTGTTTTCACAGCCGTAAGCCAAAACGATAACATAATCGAACAGGATATGTAAACAGGCCGGTATGGCAGATAAACGAAAGGAAGCGCAA
>CAJTMU010000016.1 GCA_910577365.1 uncultured Oscillospiraceae bacterium
ATTCATGTTAAAAAATATTTCTCAGAAATATTCAACTTTTTTGGGACTTAATTTGTCTTATATAATGAGGAATAAAATATCGGCTGACATCACGTTTATAGTTGAAAACAAAAATGTAGAACCAATCAACTGTACGCTGCCATTTGTCAACTGTGAATAAGGGGGCAGACGCTTGGAGGATAATAAAAAACAGCCAAAAACAATGATTAGGGTGAAGAATCTTCGCAAGGAGTACCGTCTTGAGGACGATACCGTTGTGGCGCTGAAAAGGATAAACCTGGAAATAAAACAGGGTGAGATCTGCTGTATATTCGGTACGTCGGGATCGGGCAAGTCAACGCTGCTCAACCAGCTCGCGGGGCTTGAAAAGCCAACTTTCGGCGACGTTTTTATACGCGGCGTTCCCATCACGCGGCTTTCGGAAAGAGAGCTTGCGGCTTTCAGACAGAAGCATATTGGATTCGTTTTTCAGTCCTATAACTTGCTTCCGTTCATGACCGCCACAGAGAATGTTGCCATGCCGCTGATGTTCCGCGGTGAATCTAAAAGAAAGCGCATAAAAAAGGCTGTGGCAATATTAAAAAAAGTTGGTCT
This sequence comes from uncultured Oscillospiraceae bacterium, assembly GCA_910577365.1. GTDB lineage: Bacteria > Bacillota > Clostridia > Oscillospirales > Ruminococcaceae > CAG-115. The sequence continues at coordinate 595 of CAJTMU010000016.1, forward strand.
TGGCAACAGATTAAAGCATTATCCGCGGCAGATGTCGGGCGGTCAGCAGCAGCGCGTCGGTATCGCAAGGGCTTTTGTGGCAAAGCCCGACGTGGTTTTTGCAGATGAGCCTACGGGAAACCTTGACTCTAAAACGACCGTTGAGGTCATGGATATGATAAAGGCTTTTGCGAGAAGATTCAATCAAACGATAGTACTCGTTACACATGACCCTGAGATGGCTCAGTACGCCGACAGGATTATTACGCTTGTCGACGGAAGAATTGTAAAAGAAACTATTAACAATAACGAAGGAGAACAACATGAACAAGCTATTTAAAGCAGCCGCGGCTTTTGCCGTAACCGCCGCGCTGCTTATTCCGCAGAGCGTTATAACATATGCTGAGCCAGCGGCGGCAGCGTCCACGACTCCGGACGCGGTGCAGCCAGCTCCCGATAATACCGCGCCCGCAGATACCACACCATCCACCGAACCTGCGGATACCACACCGTCTACCGATCCCGCGAACCCTGACGGCGACAAGGATCCGATTGAAAAAATCAATCCCAGTAAGCCTGTATTAGTGGGATATACTCTTACAAATGACAGAAACAAACCCATAAACAGCGTTTCGCCCAACGGAGAGTTCAATATCGCGATAACCGTAAAGGATATCGGGCTTAAGACCTCCGACATAAAGGGAGCGTCGGATATCGATTTCATAAAGTCGGTGGACAGCTTCAGGGGAACGCTCAAAAACGTTGAGATAACCTCTCAGCCCGACGAGCTGCTTACATACAAGGCGACATTTGAAAAGTGCAAGTGGATAGGCGGAAGCACGGATTTCGGCTTTATGACTGGCTTTCTGTCCCTCGGCAGCGATTACAAGGAAATGACCTTTGCAGTAAGAGAGTGCAAAGAAAGTTCCGGCGGCAATACACCCGACTACTCCACCGCCGAGCCGACTTTCCGCGTTACCGCGGAGCAGCCCGAAGCTCCCATAAAAGCGGGCGACGAGGGCACGATAGAGTTCACGATAAAAAATCTCGGTTCCGTTGAGGCAGAGCGTGTGCTGGTAGAGATAAGCGCTTCCGACGATCTGCTTATTACCGACGGCACCGGTTCTCAGGATATCAATATCATTTATTCCGGCGGAACAGATACCGTCAGAGTGCGCTACAAAACAGGGGATAAGATAAGCTCCGCCAAGCAGACATTTACGGTAAATCTGCGCTACTACTATGACAACGGAAACGGAGAAACTTCGGGCACTTCCACAAATACCGTAAACTTTGAATCCATTGTTTCCACGATAGAAAAGGTTTATCCCGTTGTGCTTTCGGAGTTTGATCTCTCCGAGAAGCTTGTGGACGCCAACAAGGAGTATTCCGGTACGGTCACGCTTAAAAATATCGGCACGGCTGATATGAAGGGGCTGTTCATCAACTTCTCCAGCAGCGGCGATTTCATTCTGACCGGCGGAACAAGCACGGTTTTCGTGCCGGAGCTGGAAAAGGGAAGCTCCTACAAAGTACCTATCAAAATAAAGACGCTTTCGGGCTTCAATAACCTTAAGCAGGATCTGTCCTTAAGCGTGAAGTATTCCTACACCGTGGGCAGCGAGGACAGAGAGGGTACAGTAGAGAATACCTTTACTATGTTTGCGAATATGGAGTCAGCTTATGCTCCGCTTCCTGTGGTATCAATATCGGGACAGGAAACACCCGTTTCGGCGGGTCATAAGTACCGCTATAAGATAATAATTGAGAACAAGGGCGAGCTGGATATGGACAACGTTACTCTTAAGCTTAAGGGCGGCGAGGGTATCAGCATCGCTTCTTCGGACGAATCCGCATTCATAGCGAAAATTCCCGCAGGCGGCAAGGAGTCTGTTCCCATGAGCTTTGAAACCGCGGCGGAGCTTGTAAGCTCTAAGATAGGTGTGGATATCGACATAAGTTATTTCTTTGAAAATAACGGCAAAAATGAGCAGGTATCCTCCTCTTCATCGGTTTCCATGGACGCCATAGTTTCGGGCGCTCCGATAATCCGCATGACCGGCAACAGTTTAGGCAAAGCGGTTACCGCAAAGAACGAGTACGAATATACCCTTAATCTCACAAATTACGGCGATATTGCGGTAAAGGACATTTATCTCAACCTGACCACCTCTGATTCTCTTTATATGCTTGAGGGTACGGAATACGCGCATGTTGATTCCATTGCCGCGGGCGCGACTGCTTCCGTAAAGGTGAAGTTCCGCACTACGGATACTATCACCTCTGCAAAACAATCCATACACGCAAAGATAACATATAGCTACGGTGTTACAAATGCCGAAAAGACTGCCGAGACCGACGGCGAGGTGAGCATTATCGCTGCGGGCGCGAGCGATCCTTCCTCATCCAACACCGCTGCTCCTAACGTAATTATCGGCGCATATAATATCGGCGCGGAGCAGATAGCGGCGGGCGATCCCTTTGATCTTAAGCTCGATCTGTACAACACCAGCTCGGCGCTGGGCGTTGAAAACCTTGTAATGACGGTAAATGCCAGCGGCGATATAAGCATATACGGCGGCGGCAACACTTTCTTCTATCCCACTATGGACGCTACGGGTACAATATCCGAAACTATACCGCTCAAGGCTATGGCTACCGCGGATACCGGCACCTCTTCTGTTTCTATATCGCTCAAATATGATTATGTGGACAACGGCAACCGTCAGACCGTGACCAGTGAGCAGACCATCTTTGTACCCGTTTATCAGCCCGATAAGATGTCATTTGAAGTTCAGATACCCACTTATACGGTCATGGCGGGAAATCAGGTGTATATCACCACGTCCTACCTGAATAAGGGCAGAAGCGCCATAGCCAACATCAAGGCGGAGCTTGTCGGTGAAATCGAGGCGCTCTCCACCTCCAAGGTTATCGGCACGGTGGACCCGGGCAAGAACGGCACGTTTGATTTTATCGTTACCCCCTATATGGCCGGCGAATGTTCGTTTACAATAAAGGTGACTTATGAAGACTCTACCCTCACTGAGATAACCAAGGAGTTCCCCGTAAGCTTTATGGTAGAAGAGCAGATATGGGACGACCCGGGCAACTGGGGTGAATTCCCCATGACAATGGAGCCTGAGGGCAGCAGCGGTTTCCCGTGGCTCATTCTCTGGATAGGCATAGGCGTGCTTGCAGTGGGCGGCGTGGTTACTCTTATCGTGCTGCTTAATGTTAAGAAGAAAAAGAAGAAAAAGCTGACCGAGGCGGATATTGACTGGGAGGACGACCTGGACGACGTTCTGAACGATTCAAATGAAACTAAGGTCTGACCCGAAAGGACAGCTATGAAATTAGGAGACATGATTAAAATCTGCCTTCAGAACCTGCTGCGCCGAAAGAGCCGTACCATTCTTACGGTTCTCGGCGTTGTGGTGGGCTGCTGCGCTATTGTAACAATGCTGTCCATCGGTATAGGAGTGCAGAATTCACAGGAAATTATGCTTCAGGGCATGGGCGATCTTACCCTTATCGAGGTTTATGGCAACGGCACAAAGGCGGAGCTTAACGATGAGGCTCTGAGGAAATTCGAGAATATTCCCTACACGGATGTGGCAATAGGAAAAACACGCCTTGAAAACATCGGCTTTGATATATACGCGGGAGAAAACCGGCGGTATAGTCTGAGTTGGGCACAGGTCATAGGCATGAACGCGGACGCGATGGAAAAATTCGGGCTGGAACTTGTCGAGGGAAGCTTTCCCAAAAATGATTTTGAGGTTTTGGCAGGTCAGAAAACCGTCTACAACTTTATGGATACGGAGCGCCCCGACGGTCAGAATCGCATAGATCTGTGGGATTATATGTACACACAGACTCCCGAGGGATATTATGAATATAATCCTGACGCGGAGCTGCCCGACCCGTTTTTCAATATACTCAACCAGAAGCTGGAAATGGAGCTGTACAGTTACGAAGATTATGACAACAAATTCACGCAGGAAATCAAGATATGCGGCGTTCTTAAAGAGGATCAGAATAAGGATTACGCCACAAGCGAAGGTCTGATTTTCGTTACAAAAGACCTTAAGGCTATCCAGAAGATGGTTTATCCTACCAGCAATCAGCAGAAAACCACCTATGACGAGATATACGTCAAGGCGACGGACATCTCAAAGGTGGCAGACGTTGAGGAGGAAATAAAGGCTTTGGGATACTCCACATGGTCTATGGAATCTATCCGCAAGCCGCTTGAGGAGCAGGCGCGTCAGCAGCAGATGATGTTCGGCGGACTGGGCGCTGTGTCGCTGTTCGTCGCGGCACTGGGCATTACAAACACAATGATAATGTCGGTTTCCGAGAGAACTCGCGAGATAGGCGTTATGAAAGCACTTGGCTGTTATCTCGGCAATATCCGCGCGACATTCCTTATGGAGGCGGGATTTGTCGGTCTTATCGGAGGAATTATCGGTTCGATAATAAGCTACATCATTTCGATAGTAATAAATGTTGTCTCAACACAGACGGATCTGTCCGCGGCTCAGAATATTCAGGAGTGGTTCGGAATGATAATCGGGGTAATGAATCCCGAAAGCAGCCCCGTTTCAATAGTACCTCTATGGCTTGCGGGCTTCGCGATACTTTTCTCGATAATTATCGGTCTTGGCTCGGGATTTTATCCCGCAAACAAGGCGGTGCATATTTCGGCGCTTGAGGCTATTAAGCGAGAATGATTTGTTATGGGCAGTTTATAAATGCCGCGGCGTGGATTTTAATTTGCGCCGCGGCATTTTTTCGTCAGGCTCTTGACAAGTGAAAAGGAAGATATTATAATTATACTTGTAAAGATTTTTAATGGTTTTTCTGGAGAGGTGTAATGGAGAAAAAGAAAATTGAGGTTATCCCGTATCTCTCATTCAGCGGGAATTGCGAGGAAGCGCTGAATACTTATATAAAGGCGTTCGGCGGGGAGATTCACTATATGTCCCGATGGACAGAGGAGACGTTTGACATTACACCCGAGCAAATCGGAAAAGTAATGCATGTGGGTTTTTCTATCGGCGGAACGCGCATGGCGGCGGGAGATGACTTTGACGGCTCGGGAGTGAATACGGATATAAAGCTGATGGTACATATGGATTCCGAGGAAGAAGCGCTGCATACAATATCTGTGCTGGCGGAGAGCGGGAGCGTGCTCTCTCCGCTGAAGCCTCACCCCAAACCCGACGACGGTGGCTGTGGCTCTGTGATAAAAGATCGCTTCGGGTTTACATGGATAATTACGTGTCCTAATCCCGCTAAGAAAAAGGGGCGGATAAAATATTGGCGGAAAGTCATTTGTTCCAGTATGAGCCACGCGATAAATGCCGGATGCGAAAAAACTTCAATACCCCCTTGACAAATTAGAAAATATATGTTATACTATAACTGTGGTATACTACAAAAATATTGTGAGATTAAACCTGTGAGCAGGAGAAGTAAGCATTGTCAAAGCCTTACAGAGAGCCGCCGTTGGTGGAAACGCGGCAGGATAGCTTTGCTGAATGGACCTGCGAGGGCAAACCGAAAAACTTTTATTGAGTAGGGGCGACGTATCGCGCGTTAAGCGAAACCGTTTTGCCGTGATAAAAGCGGCAGCGCGGGCAGAGTGCGTCCGTATGGACGAATTTGGGTGGTATCGCAGGATAGAAGTATCTTGTCCCATGTTAAGCAGGGGGCAAGTTTTTTTATGCCCCGGGAGGGTGTTGAAGACGCCCTTTGATAAAATGCCGCATAAAAAATAAATGGCGGCAAAGACTTATTTACGGGAGGAACATAATATGAAAACCTTAAAGAAAATTATCTCGGCAGCGGCTGCACTTGGCATGGCGCTGACAATGACATCGGCTTTAACAGGCTGCAAAAATGATGATGTAAACAGTGGGAACGACGAAATGCTTAACATAGGCGTTATTCAGTTTGCTGCGCACCCTTCTCTTGACAACTGCTACAGCGGTATAGAGCAGGGGCTAATGGCAAGCGAATACGCGGACAGGATAAAGATTGATCTTCAGAACGGAAACGGCGACACCGCCGCCTGCGACAGCATTGCGGGCAGTATGGTAAGCAAGAATTATGATATGATATTCGCTATTGCCACCCCCGCTGCACTTTCCGCATATTCGGCGGCGCAGAACAGCGATATACCCGTTATTTTCTGCGCGGTTAGCGATCCCATTGAAGCGGGGCTTACCGAAAGCTTTGACGCGGGCATAAAGAACTGTGTCGGCACATCCGATATTCTGGAGCTTGACAAGCAGGTAGAGCTTATTCAAACGCTCCAGCCCGACGTTAAATCTATCGGCGTGCTTTACACCACAACCGAGGCGAACTCGCTGTCGCATCTCGCATCTCTTAAGGAGATATGCGCTCCACTTGGCATAGATGTGGTGGAGCAGGGCGTTTCGGGCGCGGCGGATATTCCTCAGGCGGCGACCTCTCTTGCGAGCAAGGTGGACTGCATAAACAACTTTACCGACAATAACGTTGTAAATAATCTCAGCACGCTTCTTGAAAAGGCTGACGCGGCGGGTATACCTGTGTACGGCTCGGAGATAGAGCAGGTAAAGAACGGCTGTCTGGCTTCTGTTTCGATAGATTATGTCGCTCTTGGAGCAAAGACCGCGGAAATGGGCGTTGAGGTGCTTGGCGGCGCAAAGTGCGAGGAGATGGCGGTAGGCAAGATATCCGAGGGCACTCCCGTTGTAAACACCGAAGTGATGGAGAAGTTTTCCATAACGCTCCCCGACAGCCTTGCGGACGCGGAGCAGGTAGAAACAAATAAATAACTCGGCTTAAGGCAACTCCGCGCAAAGATGTCATATGCGCTTTGCGCGGAGCTGCCTTGAACGCCGTTTCAACTGTCTCGGGGGTCGACATGAATTTTATTGTTAATATTCTGATTGGAATCGTTGAGGAGGGGCTGATGTACGCGCTCCTCGCGATGGGTATGTATATAACATACAGCATACTGGATTTTCCCGATTTGTCCGTGGACGGAACGTTCCCTTTGGGGGCGGTGCTTACGGGCGTGCTGATACTGCATGGGGTGAATCCGTGGCTGTGTCTGCTGATATCGTTTGCGGCAGGCATGCTGGCGGGAACGCTTACGGGGCTTATGAACGTAAAGCTGAAAATAATTCCGCTGCTGTGCGGGATAATTATGTACACCGCAATGCTTTCAGTTAATCTCGTTATAATAAGGACGGGAACAAACGGCGGCGCGATAGCCTCTTTCTTTACAAAGAAAACGGTTTTCAATTCCGTTCCCGCGTCGGTCATTCCCGAAAGAATAGGCGGATTTTATCTCAGAACGGTTATAATCTCCCTGATATTGGTGATAGTATGCAAGGTGCTGGTTGACCTCTATCTGAAGACGAAAAACGGCTTGCTGCTGCGCGCTACTGGCGATAACGAAAAGTATGCCGTAATGCTTGGCAAAGACCCCGGAAGCATGAAAATATTTGGACTGGCGCTTGGAAACGGCTTTGCGGCGCTGGCGGGTTCGGTGATAGCCCAGAATAAGGGCAGCGCCGACCAGCAGATGGGGATAGGCATGGTAGTTCTCGGGCTGGCTTCGGTCATTATAGGTCTCAGCATTTTCAAGCGGGTAAAGCTTCTGAAGGGTACTACCATGGTGATTCTGGGCAGCCTTATTTACAAGGCGAGCTATCAGATTGTTCTGGAGCTTGGTCTGCCCACGGAGTGGAACAATTTTATCAAGGCGGTCATATTCCTTATCGCGCTTGTTATCGGCGGCGATCAGATCCATAAGCTGGTCAGGGGTCTGCTGAAGCGTCCGAGAAAGGAGGGGGAAAATGTTAGAGCTGAATAACGTCTGCAAGGTGTTTAACGCGGGCACGGTGGACGAAAACCGCCTCTTTGACAATTTTTCTCTCAGCGTGTCGGAGGGCGAGTTTATATCGGTCATCGGCTCGAATGGCAGCGGAAAGACAACTTTGCTGAATATTATCTGCGGAACAATGCGTCCCGATTCGGGAAAAGTCCTTTTCGGCAGCGCGGATATAACCTATGCCCCCGAATACAAGCGCGCGAGAAGGATTGGCAGAGTTCTGCAGGATCCCAAAATGGGCACCTGCGGCAGCCTTTCCATTCTGGAGAATATGGCGCTGGCGGAGAACAAAAACAAGCGTTACAGTCTCGGGAGAGCGGTAAACAAGCAGCGCGAGGAATATTTCAAGAGCCTGCTTGAAAGCTGCGGAATGGGACTTGAAAACAGACTCGGGGTGCTCGCAGGCTCTCTCAGCGGAGGACAGCGGCAGGCGCTGGCGCTTATAATCGCAACCATGACGGATATAGACCTGCTCATTCTTGACGAGCACACCGCCGCTCTCGACCCCAAGTCCTCCGAGACCCTTATGGAGATAACCCAAAGGGTGGTAACGGAAAAGAAGCTCACCACGCTTATGGTTACGCATAACCTGCGGTTTGCGGTGGATTACGGCACAAGGCTTGTCATGATGCACTCCGGCGAGGCGGTAATGGATATATCGGGCGATAAGAAGCGTGAGCTTCACATTGAAGATATCCTTGGCAAATTCAACGAAATAAGCATAGAATGCGGAAATTAGGGGTATACGGTGGATAAATCGGAGTTGCTGAAAAAATATTTCGGTCACGGCTCGTTCCGTCGGGGACAGGAAGAGATAATCGACAGCATCCTTGCGGGCAGGGATTGTCTGGGCGTAATGCCCACGGGCGCGGGAAAGTCGATATGCTTTCAGATACCCGCGCTTATGCTGGGCGGCGTGACGATAGTTATTTCCCCTCTGATATCGCTGATGAAGGATCAGGTAGAGGCGCTTACTCAGTCGGGAGTAAGCGCCGCTTATATTAACAGCACGCTTTCGGCGGGAGAGTACCGCAGGGTCTTCGATATGACCGCGGCGGGGGTCTGCAAAATTCTTTACGTCGCGCCCGAGCGGCTGCTGACGGAGGATTTCCTCGGACTGTGCGCGAGGCTGGAAATACCGCTTGTGGCGGTGGACGAATCTCACTGTGTGTCACACTGGGGTCAGGATTTCCGCCCGAGCTATCTCAAGATACCCGAATTTGTAGCGGCTCTGGAAAAGCGCCCCGTTCTCGCCGCGTTTACGGCTACCGCCACCGATACGGTAAAGGCGGATATCGTGAAGATTTTGGGGCTTATCGACCCTTTTTCACTTACCACGGGTTTTGACAGGCAGAATTTGTATTTCGAGGTGCGCAAGCCACGGGATAAGGATGAGGAGCTTCTGAGCATTCTGCGCGGCGCTTCGGGAGGGAGCACTATCGTGTACTGCTCCACCAGAAAGAATGTGGAGAGTGTGTGCGGAATGCTTTGCGACAACGGCTTCAACGCGGAGATGTATCACGCGGGAATGGCTGACAGGGAGCGCAAGCGGACGCAGGAGGACTTCATATACGACAGATGCGGCGTGATGGTCGCCACAAACGCTTTCGGAATGGGGATAGACAAGTCGGACGTTTCGCTGGTTGTGCACTACAATATGCCGAAGGATTTGGAGAGCTATTATCAAGAGGCGGGACGCGCGGGGCGCGACGGAGGCCCCGCGCGGTGCATACTGCTGTACAGCGGGCGGGACGTAAATGTGGCGGAGTTTCTTATCGAAAACAGTCACGAGGATTCGGAGCTTTCCCCGCGGGAGCTGGCGGAGGTGCGCAAAAGAGATAAGGAGAGGCTGCGGCAGATGACTTTCTACTCCACATCCACAAGTTGTTTAAGAGAGTTTATTCTTAAATATTTTGGAGAAAAAGCCCCGAACTACTGCGGGAACTGCGGAAACTGCGTTACAAAGTTTGAAACGGTGGACGTGACGGTTGACGCGAAGAAAATACTCTCCTGTATATTCAGACTGAAGCAGCGAGGTCGCAGCTCGGGCAGGGTGCTCATCGCCGACATACTTCTCGGCAGCAGGAGCGAAAGGTTAGTGCGGTGGTCGCTGGACAAGCTGTCTACATACGGTCTGCTTAAAGGCGAGAACCGCTCGAGAATAATTTCGATAATTGATTTTCTTATACGGGAGGAATATATCGAGATAGAGCCGGAACACTCTACCTGTCAGCTTACGCGCAAGGCGGACGAATTTGTGAAGTCGCGCGCTACCCTGCTCATGAAGCTTCCAAAAGAAGAGGAGAAAGAGAAACCGAATCAGGTTTACGAGGAAAATCCCGAGCTTATGAAGCTGCTTAAACAGGAGCGATTCAAGCTGGCAAGCGCGATGGGAGTGCCCGCTTATGTCGTTTTCAGCGACGCGTCGCTAAGGGAAATGAGCGCGAAAATGCCCGTGACGGAAGATGAATTTTTGAAAATAAGCGGCGTGGGAAGCCGAAAGGCGGAAAGATATGGCAAAACGTTTATGGGAATAATATCGGAGTTTAAGCGGGAAAACAATAAAGAGAAATTATAATTTATGTTGAAAGCGCAAAGCTGCCATGAATCACTAAAAAATTAAGCAGTTAAAGGCGCTGAAGGCAGATGTAAAGTGATCGCCCACGCATGAATTTCCCGCAAACCGAAAGTTTTGCGCAATATGCTGTTAATGCTTAACGCATTATGCGACATTTGGCGCAAAACTCAGCGTTGCTTGGGGCGGGTAATTCTTTAGGATAAATAGATTTAGGTCACCATTTCTTAAAGGCATTCCTGCCTCCTGTCAACATATCTAAATAAGCGTGAAATTATTTGTTTAGAGAAAATGATTTTTTTGAAAACCCCCTTGACAAAGTGAAAATAATGGTGTATAATATCTGAGTAAATAAAGCAGAGTCACCACACTCTCACCCGCCGACGAATAAAAGCTTCAGTCAGGCGCGGTCGTTTAATGTGAATAAGCTGTAAGCGTTTATGGCATTTATATTAAGCGTGAGTGCGTATCGGTGTGCTCGCGCTTGTTTTATTTTCGGAGAACCTCGGCAGAAATGCCCTGCGTGAACATTATAAACAGATGAACGGGTTAATATGGAAAGGCGGTGCACGGTTATCAGCACAAAGGAACAGCTCATCAATGAGGAAATACGGGAAAAGGAAATCAGAGTCATCAGCAAGGACGGAGAGCAGCTGGGGATAATGTCTTCGGCGGACGCGCTTGGTATGGCAGCGGAGGCGGATTTGGACCTCGTTATGATTTCTCCGACCGCAAAGCCTCCGGTATGCCGCATAATGGATTACGGCAAGTATCGGTTTGAGCAGACTAAAAGGGAGAAGGAAGCCAGAAAAAACCAGAAGCAGGCTGAGGTCAAGGAAATCAGAATGTCTCTTAACATTGATACCAACGATCTCAATATCAGGGTGAAGAATGCCGTAAAGTTCCTGCAGAACGGTGATAAGGTCAAGGTGACCATACGCTTCCGCCGTATGCGCGAGATGTCGCATATGAACCTGTGCGAGGAGCTGATGAAGAAATTCCTGGACTCCGTTTCGGAATACGGCTCGTCCGACAAGCCCGCCAAGCTGGAGGGCAAGAACTACGCGGTGGTTATCAGTCCGAAAAAGTAAACTGCGCAAGGCGCTGAAACAAGAAAATCCAAGGAGGAAACGAAAATGCCTAAGATCAAGACACACAGCGGAGCCAAAAAGCGCTTTAAGCTGACGAAGAGCGGTAAGGTAAAGATGCAGCACTGCAACAAGCGTCATATACTTACAAAGAAGAGCACTAAGCGCAAGAGAAGTCTGCGCATGGGCGCATATGCCGACGTTACCAATGTTGCGGCGGTAAAGAGCCTTATTCCGTACAAATAATCAAATTTCATCTCGGCGGAATGAGCGTTTCCGCGACAAAACAACAGGAGGTAATTAAATATGGCACGAATCAAGGGTGCACTCGCAACTCGCAAGAGAAGAAATAGAACGCTGAAGCTCGCCAAGGGCTATTTTGGCGGCAAGAGCAGACTTTTTAAAACGGCTAAGGAGGCTGTGTGGAAGTCGGGTCAGTATGCCTATGTGAGCAGAAGGCTTAAGAAAAGAGATTTCAGAAGACTTTGGATCACCCGAATTTCTGCGGGCTGCAAGGCTAACGGTATGAACTATTCGACGTTTATGAACGGTCTGAAAAAGGCAGGCGTTACTCTTAACAGAAAGATGCTTTCCGAGATTGCAATAAACGATACCGCGGGTTTCACCGCTCTTACCGAAAAGGCTAAAGCGGCTCTTTAATCGACTTTTTTCTCACGCCTTGAGAATCGGGGCGTGAGATTTTCGCTATACGGGGCACAGGGCGCATCTTTTGGGATACGCGGTGATGGTGCGTTTGTCAGTAGCGGCAGCGGCGGGCTTTTACGGGATTTATGGGCATTTTTGCGAGCGGTTTGCATTATATGTGCGGAGGTGTGTTTTGGAAATTATTTCGTCCAGGTCGAACAGTGAGGTTCGGCTTTTAAGGCAGCTTCTGCGGGATAAGGGTACGCGGGACGAGCTGGACTGCTTTGCTGCGGAGGGCGACCACCTTTGCGGGGAACTGGCGGATTCGGCTCTTGAAGCGGAATTGTTTGCCTGTACGCGCAGGGCTGAAGAAAGATATCCGGAAACAGTGAGTAAGGCGCGGAGAAAATCGTCGAGGTCTGTTGTAATAACCGATGAAATTTCCGAATATATTTCAGATACAAAATCTCCTCAGGGATTATTTTTGACAGCAAGAAAACGTAAAACGGAGATACTGCCCGATGCGAACAGAATATTGATTTTGGACGGTGTTCAAGATCCGGGGAATGTGGGCACAATAATCCGCGCAGCGGAGGCACTCAGCATAGGCGGAGCAGTATTGTTGGAGGGATGCGCGGATATCTATTCGCCCAAGACACTGCGTTCGTCAATGGGAAGCGTGTTCAGACTGCCTTGCGTAAGCGCGGAAGAGAAATTTGTAAGGGAGCTTTCGGAGCGCGGCTTCACGGTTTACGGGGCAATGCTGGACGAAAGCGCCAAGCGGCTGGGGGAATTTGCCTTTTCGGGCAGAAGCGCCGTTGTGATAGGCAGTGAGGGTGCGGGAATTTCTCCGAGTATAGCTGCGCTGTGCAGTGAAAAAATATTTATACCTATTCAAAGCGCGGAGTCACTGAACGCCGCGGTTGCCGCTTCAATAATCATGTGGGAGATGAAAAAAGCGCCGTGAAGACATTGTGCCGAGATTTCTCCGGTCTTACGGAAAGCGACTGCATCAGAATACAACAAAAGCTTTCGCCCAATATAGTTCAGAAAAATTCTATTGCGCCGGAAGATATCCGCACTGTCGCGGGAGTTGATATCGCCTATTGGCAGGAAAAAGGCGCGGAGTGTGCGGTGTGCTGTATCGTGGTTATTGACGTAAAAAGCGGGACGGCAATTGAAAAGCAATATTCATTGGGAACAGTGATATTTCCCTATATCCCGGGCTGTCTTGCTTTCAGAGAGCTGCCGTTGGTTCTGGAGACAGCCGCGAAACTGGAGCGTAAGCCTGATGTGTTTATTTTTGACGGCAACGGTATCCTGCACCCAAGGGGAATGGGTCTGGCGGCTCATGCTTCCTTTTATCTTAATTCGCCGACAGCGGGTATAGCCAAGCATTATTTTAAGGTGGAGGGCGCGGAGTTTACTATGCCGCCCATGGAAAAAGGAAGCTTTTCGGAAATCACAAAGAACGGCTTTATATTGGGAAGAGCGGTCAGAACGCAAAACGGAGTAAAGCCCGTCTACGTTTCGGTCGGGAATCATATGGATATATGCACAGTAACGGAGCTTGCGCTGGCGCTTACTGACGGGGAAAGTCATATTCCAATACCAACGAGATACGCAGATCTGGAAACTCATATTATGCGGAAAAGGCTGAGAGAACGCTGATTTAAACACGACCGCCCTGCCCAAACTGGGGAACGCATGGGGAAAATCGTGTTACTCTTAGCTTTGATTGGAGATTCACTGAAAAATTGTCAATGCACAATGGACAATGGATAATTTCGCTTTACCCGCGGCGCGGCGTATTAAACCGCAACATGTGTGGTGACACGTAAATCGTTTATTGTCAATTGTTTATTCTCAATTAAATTTTATATATATTAGGGGGACAAATCGGTGTCAAACCTTGTTATACTGGAGTCGCCTTCCAAGGCGAAAACCGTAAAGAAATATCTTGGAGCGGGCTATGACGTTATCGCTTCAACGGGTCATATAATAGATTTGCCGAAATCCAAGCTGGGTGTGGACGTGGAAAATGATTTCACGCCGCAGTATGTTAATATGAAAGATAAGTCTGACGTTATCAAGGAACTGAAAAAACACGCGAAATCCAGCGAAACGATATATCTCGCGACCGACCCGGACCGTGAGGGGGAAGCTATCGCGTGGCATTTGTCGCACCTTTTAAATATAAGCGAGAACGCGCCGGTGAGAGTTACTTTTAATGAGATAACCAAAAGCGGCGTACAGTACGGCATGAGCCACCCGAGAACCATAAACACAAACGTTGTCGACGCTCAGCAGGCGCGCAGGGTGTTGGACAGGATAGTGGGATATAAGCTGTCACCATTTCTTTGGAAGAAGGTTAGGCGCGGGCTGTCCGCGGGGCGCGTGCAGTCGGTCGCGGTAAGGATAATCGTAGACAGAGAAAACGAAATACGCAGCTTCAAGACGCAGGAATACTGGAGCATTGACGCCAAGCTGCTTGCCGCTTCTTCAAAAAAGGCGTTCGCGGCAAAGCTGACGGAGGTTGACGGGCAGAAAGCCGAAATAGCGGACAAGGCGCAGGCGGACGATATTCTGAAGCGGCTTGAAAACGCGGAGTATGTGGTGAGCGCACTGAAAAGGTCGCAGCGCAAGAAGCAGCCTGCTCCGCCTTTTACCACATCCACACTTCAGCAGGAGGCGTCCCGCAGGCTGTCGTTTCAGGCGCGGCGCACGATGAAAGCTGCTCAGGAGCTGTATGAGGGCGTTGACGTTGAGGGTGTGGGCGCTGTCGGTCTTATCACTTATATGAGAACCGATTCGCTGCGCATTTCCGACGAGGCGAAAACCGCTGCAGCGGGGCTTATAAAGGAGCTTTACGGTGCGGAGTATCTTCCCGAAACTCCCCGAAACTTCAAGAGCAAAAACAACGCTCAGGACGCTCATGAGGCTATACGTCCCACGGACGTTACGCTTACTCCCGAAAAAGTAAAGGGTTCGCTTTCAGGCGATCAGTATAAGCTCTACCGCCTTATATGGGAGCGCTTTATGGCAAGCCAGATGCAGAATGCGGTAATGGACACTGTTTCGGCGGATATAACGGCGGCGGGCTGCCTTTTCAAGGCGAGCGGGTATTCGGTGAAGTTTGACGGTTTCACAAAGCTGTATGAGGAGAGCCGCGAGGGCGAGGACAGCCAGAGCGGAATGCTGCCCAAGCTGGATAAGGGTGAGAAGCTCAAGCCCGAGGAGGTTCTGGGTCATCAGCATTTCACGCAGCCTCCCGCGCGGTACAACGAGGCTTCGCTGATAAAGACGCTGGAGGAGAACGGTATCGGGCGGCCCTCCACTTACGCTCCCACCATTTCCACCATTCTCGACAGGCACTATGTGGAGCGGGAAACGGGAAATCAACTGAAACCGACAGCTCTTGGAGAAGTGATAACCGAGCTTCTGAAAGATCACTTCAACAATATAGTGGACGTGAAATTCACCGCCAAGATGGAGTCGGATTTGGACGATATTGAAAACGGCGAGCGTAACTGGGTGGACACCATGCGCAGATTTTACGGCGGTTTTTCCAAAACGCTGGAAAAGGCGGAGCAGGATATGGAGGGCAAACGGGTCAAAGTCCCCGACGAGCAGACGGATATCGTATGCGAGGAATGCGGAAAGCCGATGGTCATAAAAATCGGACCTTACGGCAAGTTCCTCGGCTGCTCGGGTTTTCCGGACTGCAAATTCACCAAGAAGATTGTGGTGGAGACCAAGGGAAGCTGCCCGAAATGCGGAAAGAAAATGCTGGCTAAGAAGTCCAAAAAGGGCAAGCCGTTTTACGGCTGCGAGGACTATAAAAACTGCAATTTTATGACGTGGGATCTGCCGATAGACGAAAAGTGTCCCGAATGCGGCTCGTCTATGTTTAAAAAGACGGGCAGACAGGGAATGATATATTGCGCGAAAGAGGGCTGCGGATACAAGCGTCCGCTTGACGCAAAGGAAAGCAAATCTGATGAGAGTTAAGGTTATAGGAGCGGGGTTGGCGGGCTGCGAAGCGGCTGTGCAGCTCGCACGGCGCGGTCATTCCGTTGAGCTGTGCGAAATGAAGCCGCTGAAGTTCTCCCCCGCTCACAAATACGAGGGTTTTGCGGAGCTGGTGTGTTCCAACTCCCTCAAAGCCGCGAGAGCGGAGAGCGCGTGCGGTCTGCTTAAGGAAGAAATGCGGCGGTTCGGGTCGGTGATACTTGAAGCCGCTGAGCGGACAAGCGTTCCCGCGGGGGGAGCGCTGGCGGTAGACAGGACTGCGTTCTCCGACGAGGTAACGCGCATAGTAAGGTCTTACCCGAATATCGAGATAAAGTATGGGGAAATCACGGAGTTTCCCGACGGCAACGCGGTGATCTGTACCGGACCGCTTACAAGCGACGGGCTTGCCGATAGGATACGTGAAAAGTGCGGGGATTATCTGAGCTTTTATGATGCGGCTGCGCCTATCGTGACGGCGGAAAGCATAGATTTTTCAATAGCGTTTGAGCAGTCGCGGTATGACCGCGGCGGTGCGGATTACGTCAACTGCCCGATGAGCAAAGATGAGTACGAAATATTCTACAACGCTCTGATAAACGCCGAAACGGCGCCCCTGCATGAGTTTGACCGTCCCGCGGAGGCGCGGGGTCTTAAGGTTTACGAGGGCTGTATGCCCGTTGAAGTTCTGGCGAAGCGGGGGATAGAAAGCGTGCGCTACGGCTGCATGAAGCCCGTGGGGCTTACCGATCCCCGAACGGGGGCGCGCCCCTACGCGGCAGTGCAGCTTCGCAAGGAAAACGCCGAGGGTACGCTGTATAATATTGTGGGATTTCAGACAAATCTGAAATTCGGCGAACAGAAGCGGGTGTTTTCGCTTATCCCGGGGCTGGAAAACGCCGAATTCGCGCGGTACGGGGTAATGCACCGAAACACGTTTTTAAACAGCCCCCGTCTGCTGGACGAGCATTTTATGCTGAAAGGTTCGGACAACATTTTTTTCGGAGGACAGATAACGGGGGTCGAGGGATATGTCGAAAGCGCGGCAAGCGGTATCATGGCAGGCAGAGCGCTTGCGGACAGGCTTGACGGAAAACAGCCGCTGACGCTGCCGAGAATTACCATGATGGGAGCGCTCGCGGATTATATCGCCCACGCGTGGGAGTGCAATTTTCAGCCTATGGGCAGCAATATGGGCATACTGCCGCCGCTCAGCGAGGAGTTCCGCGGCAAAGACGGAAAGCAAAGGAAGTACGCGGCGCTGGCTCAGAGGGCGCTTAACGCGGTAGATAGTCTTCTGCAGGAGCGCGGCGACTGACAAAACAAAAACGGCTTCGGACTTTAAAAAGGACAACATAAGCAGCTATGAAAAAAAGCTGCGTATCGCTCACGCAGGCAATTTGAAAAACTGCACATTTGCCTTAACAGCAAATGCGGCACGGTTTCTGACAGGTATGTGGAGCGTAACGCAGTGAGCGGAGTATGACTAACGGAAATTTTGAAATATATTTAATAAGGACAGATATTATGAAAATAGTAATTGACGGATTCGGCGGCGACAACGCACCAGACGAGGTTTTAAAGGGAGCGGCAATGGCTGTTGAGCAGCTCGGTACGGATATAGCGGTGACGGGAGATACCGAGCTGCTTAGGACGCGTATGAAAGAACTCGGCATACCCGAAAAGGGTATAGAGCTTGTGCCCGCAAACGGTGTTATTACGACCGAGGATAATCCGCGTTCCATTCTTAAGGAAAAGGCTGACACCTCTATGGGAGCGGCGTTCCGCATGCTTGCCGACGGAAAGGCGGACGCGGCGATAAGCGCGGGAAGCACGGCGGCAATCGTAATAGGCGGAACAATGATAGAAAAGCGCATTAAAGGCGTTAAAAGAACCGCTCTCGTGCCGCTTATGCCCTGTAAGGACGGAAAGAAATACTGTGTGCTGGACGGCGGCGCAAATATTGAGTGCCGTCCCGAAATGCTTCAGCAATTTGCCATTCTGGGAAGCTGCTTTATGGAAAAGACCATGGGGGTGGAAAAACCCCGTGTGGGGCTTCTGAATATCGGCACGGAGGACGAGAAAGGGCGATAGCTGGAGCATGAGGCAAAGCTGCTGCTGGAGCGCACTCCCGTGAATTTTGTGGGGTATGTCGAGGCGAGAGATGTGCCGCTTGGCGCGGTGGACGTTCTGGTTACCGACGGATTTACGGGAAACGTGTATCTTAAAGCCTGCGAGGGCATGGGAGCACTGATGAAAGACGCGCTGAAATCAATGTTTTTTGCGAACCTGAAGACAAAGATTGGGGCGCTTTGCGTAAAGAAACAGCTTGGCAGCTTTTCAAAACAGATGGATTATAAGGAAATAGGCGGTTCGCCGCTTTTGGGTACGGCAAAGCCTGTGTTCAAAGCGCACGGAAGCTCGGACGCGAAAGCGTTTTTCGGAGCGTTCAGGCAGGCAAAGCTGTTTGTGGAGAATAATGCAATCGCCGAAATGACCGAGGCTATCGCAGCGCTCGGTGCGAAAGAGGGCTGATGAGCAGGGAAAACGCTGTTTAATGCACAATCGCCCCGTTCAAACGAACTTATAAAGCCGATTGCGCTTCGCTTTGATCGGCGATACCAAAGGTTTAAGGCTTTATGCTTGAAAGGAGAACTCTTCAAAGAAGAGCGTAATAAATATGAATTTTCGGGAGCTTGAGGGCGCTATCGGCTACGCCTTTAAAAAGAAACCGCTTCTGGAGCGGGCTATGACCCACTCCAGCTATTCGGGCGGAAAAAACAATAGCTGCAACGAGAGACTGGAGTTCCTCGGTGACAGCGTTTTGCAGCTTACTGTATCGAAATATCTTTATACAAATATGGATAAGGAGCCGGAGGGGGGACTTACGCGGCTGCGCGCCTCTATTGTCTGCGAAAACTCGCTTTACAGCTTTGCCAAGCGGATAGACCTTGGGAAATATATTCTCCTTGGAAAGGGAGAGGAGATGACGGGCGGGCGCGACAGGCGCTCCATTCTCGCGGACGCGTTCGAGGCGCTTATAGCGGCAATATATCTTGACGGCGGCATGGAGACCGCGGAGAAGTTCATTCTGGATTTTGTTCCGTCTATCGAAGCGCTGAAAAGCGGAAAGGTCAAGCTCGGAGACTACAAGACCATATTGCAGGAGATAATCCAGCAAAACCCCGAGGAGCATATCTCCTATGACGTTACCGACGAGGAGGGCGAGGAACACAATAAGGTCTTCTACGCAAGCGTTCTGCTGAACGGTCAGACCATAGGCAGGGGAAAGGGCTTAAGCAAAAAGGAAGCCGAGCAGGC
Organism: uncultured Oscillospiraceae bacterium; assembly: GCA_910577365.1. GTDB lineage: Bacteria > Bacillota > Clostridia > Oscillospirales > Ruminococcaceae > CAG-115. Next base: position 20,108 of record CAJTMU010000016.1, read on the forward strand.
TGCCGCAAAGGAAGCTATCGGGCTGATGGGTTATGAAACAGACTAATCTTTCGATTTTCATTCCGCATATCGGCTGTCCTCATTTGTGCAGCTTCTGCGACCAAAAGAGCATTTCGGGGGCGGCAAAAGCGCCCGCAGCCGACGAGGTGAGTGAGCTTCTCGCGCGGCAGGCGGAGCACCTTAGAGAAATCGGCGCAAGGGCGGAGATAGCCTTTTTCGGCGGGAGTTTCACGGCTATACCGCGCGGATATATGACGGAGTTGCTAAAGACTGCGGCGCGGGCGGTAAAGGAGCTTGGCGCGTATAACGGCATACGCTGCTCCACACGCCCCGACTGCGTTACCGAGGAAATAACGGATATATTGCGGGAATACGGCGTTACCTCGGTGGAACTCGGTGCGCAGTCCATGAGCGACGAGGTGCTGGCGGCAAATGACCGCGGTCACACCGCCGAGGACGTAAGGCGAGCCTCGGAGCTTATCAAAAAAAGCGGGATACATCTTGGACTTCAGATGATGACGGGGCTGTATAAGGACAGCCGCGAGGCAGTGCTGTATACGGCGCGTGAGTTTATAAAGATAGCGCCCGAGACCGTAAGGATATACCCCACGGTCATTTTGAAGGGCACGCGTCTCGGGGAACTGTATGGTCGCGGGGAGTTTACGAGTTTCGGATTTGAGGAGACCGTGGAGCTTTGCGCTGAGCTTCTGAGAATGTTCGGGCGCGAGGACATAGTGGTGATAAGAATGGGACTTCACGCTTCGGCGGAGGTGGAGCGGGATATGCTCGGTGGAGTTTATCACCCCGCGTTTCGTGAACTATGCGAGAGCAGGATAATGCTGGAGGATACCACGGAGCGGCTGAAAGGTCTGCCCGAAGGTGAATATACCGTATTTACTGACAAAAGGAACATAAGCAGGCTGGTGGGGCAGCGGCGCGGGAATATTGAGGCGCTGCAAAAGGCCGGCTTTAAAATAAAGGTCGGGGAACGGGCAGGAGCATACCTTGAGATCGTTCCCAAAACGGAGATATAAATGTTTTTTAAAACACTTGAAATACATGGGTTCAAGTCCTTCGCGGACAAAACGGTGCTGAATTTTGACACCAAGACCACCGCCGTTGTAGGAAGCAACGGAAACGGAAAAAGCAATATAAGCGACGCGCTGCGCTGGGTAATGGGTGAGCAGGGCGCGAAAACTCTGCGCGGCGAGAAGATGGAGGACGTTATTTTCCACGGAACGGTGGAGAGAAAGCCAATGGGCTTCGCCAAGGTAGCGCTTAGCATGGACAACAGGGACAGGGCGCTGGCTGTGGACGCGGACGAGGTGGTCATTTCGCGCAAGCTGTATCGTTCGGGTGAGAGCGAATACCTGATAAACGGGCAGAAGTCGCGGCTTAAGGACATTCAGGAGCTGCTTATGGGCACGGGTCTGGGGCGCGACGGATACTCCATCATAGGGCAGGGCAGGGTCGCGGAGATCGTCAACAGCCGCGGCACGCAGCGCCGCGAGATATTCGAGGAAGCGGCAGGTATATCTTTGTTCCTGCATAAAAAAGCGGACGCGGAAAAGCAACTCGCCACGGCGGAGGAAAATATCCTCCGTCAGAGAGATATCATAAGAATGGACGAGGAGCGGCTTCCCGTTCTTGAAAAGCAGTCGGAAAAGGCGAGACTGGCAAAGGAGCTTCAGGACAAGCGGCAGGAGCTGGAAATATCCGTAAGCACCGCGCAGCTTTTCAATAAAAGGGAAGAACTGAAGAAGCTGGACGACGATCTGCTGCTGAACCGCGGCGAATATGAGCATTATGAAAACGATGCGCGCAAGGCACAGGACAGGATAGAAAAGCTGGCGGACGATAAGCTGGGCATACAGGGCAGTTTGGAGCGTCACCGCTCGGGCATACAGGCGGCTAACGAGGAGCTGGCGGATAAGCGCACCGAGATACAGCTCGCGGAAAACGACCTTAAGCATAACGAGCAGCGCCGCGCGGAGCTTACCGAGCAGCTTAAGAACGCGGAGCAGAGCGGCAGGGGCTTTGATAGTCAAACGGAGGAAATAAACGCGAAAATCTCCGAGAAAAGGGATGAAATATCGGGATTTAACGGCGAAATAGAGCGCGCGAAGCTAAAGCTCTCGGAGATATCCGAAAGAAGCAGCAGGGCGGGAGAGGAATATTCCGCGCTGGAGGCGGGTCTGGCAGAGGCATACCGCAAAAAGAGCGAGGCGAATATCGCCGTAAGTCAGGCGGAGCTTGCCAAGAACGAGGCCGAAGCGCAAAGAGAGGCTTTCCTGACCGATCTGTCGGAGAGCGAGGAAAAAACCGAGCAGTACAACGCGGAAATGTCGGAAGTGCGGAAAACTCTTGATAAGCTTTCAGAGGAGCGCGGCGGCACGGAGAACAAGCTGCTGGGATATCAGCGCCTCCGCGAGGGAAAAAAGCGCCGCATGGATGAGGCGCGTGCGGCTCTGGATGAGATAAGCGCAAGACTGGGCGAAAAGCAGCAGCGCTATAAAGTACTGTCAGATATCGAAAAGAGCAAGGACGGCTACTACCGCAGCGTAAAGGAGATAATAACCGCCAGCGAGCAGGGGCGGCTGTCCGGCATACACGGCATAGTCGCGGACGTTATCTCGGTAAGCGAGAGATATATTACCGCCATTGAAACGGTATTGCAGTCGGTAATGCAGAATATAATTGTAGATAATGAGGAGACTGCCAACCGCTGTATCCGTTTTCTGAAAGAGACCAACGCAGGACGCGCCACGTTATACCCACTCACCAGCATGAGGGGTCGAAGCCTGAACGAGCCGCGGCTCTCCTCGGAGCAGGGCTTTGAGGGTATCGCCAGCGAGCTTGTGCAGTGCGACGACGAATATATAGAGATAATACGCAATCTTCTCGGCACCACCGTGGTGGTGGACGATCTCTCCACAGCAACGATGATAGGCAAGAAGTATGGCTATAAATTCCGCATAGTAACGCTGGACGGGCAGCTTGTGAACGCTGGCGGCTCATTTACGGGCGGAAGCCGCATTAACAAGAGCGGCAGCATTATATCCAGAAAACAGGAGATCGAATCGCTTTACACCGAGATATCCAAGCTGCGCCAGACCACCCGCGAAAAGGAAGAGGCGTACAACCAGTATCGCTCCGAAGTGGCAAAGATGGACATCGAAGCGGAGGGAATGCAGGACAGGATAAGGGAGATAGACAGTGAGGAAATTCGCGCGCGCGCGGAGATATCACGACTGGAAAGCCTTATCGAGCAGCTTTCGCGGCAGGGCGAGGCTTCAAAGCAGACCTTGGCGCGGTTTGACGCACAGATAAAACAGCAGGGCGATATCATGGAGCAAAACCGCGCGCTGCTGACGGAAACGGCGGCGCTTATTGAGGAACTGGAGCGTAAGCACTCCGAGCAAAGTTCCGAGCGAAAGGACGCGGAGGAACACATAAAAGCGCTTTCGGACAGCATACAGGAGCTGAACATAAAGCGTGTTACCGCCGCCGGTGAAATCGAAAAGCTCGGCGCGGAAATACGCAACATCGAAGCAAACCGACGTATGCTGCTGGAAAACAGCGGCGGCTACAAGCAGGCGATGGAGGAGCTTGACGCGGCTGACAGAGTGCTGCGCGAAAAGATAGAGCGCGTAAAGCGCGAGATAGAGAGCGGCAGCGACGTTTTAACCGAAAAGGGCGAGGAAGTGGAGCGGCTCAACGCCGAGGTGCTGAAGCTTGAAAAGGAGATAAACGAGCTGCACAGGACAATAAGCGAGGCTGCCTCGGACAAGGAGAAATTTTCGCGCGAGGTGGCAAGGCTGGAGGAGCGGAGAAACGCCGTGCAGCGCTCCTACGACGCTATCGTCAGCCTGCTGTTTGAAAGCTACGAGCTTACGGTGTCGCAGGCGACGGAGCAGGCGAAGCTCCCCGAAAACCTTATGGTAGCCGAAAACGAGCTTGCCGAGCTTAAAAAGCGCATAAGCGGTCTGGGCATGGTAAATCTCGCGGCGATAGACGAGTATATCGAGGTGTCGCGGCGGCACAAATTCCAGACGGAGCAGCTTGCGGACATTGAGAGGTCAAAGCGGGAGCTTGAAAAGCTGATAGAGCAGCTCACCGCGGATATAAAGGCGCGTTTTCTGAACAGCTTCGAGGATATCAATACACATTTTAAAGAGATATTCGTCAAGATATTCGGCGACGGCGCTCACGCGGAGCTTGAGCTTACCGACCCCGAGGACGTTCTTAATTCGGGGATAGAGATAAAAGCCGCTCCCCCGGGAAAGGTAATAAAAAACCTGATATCCCTTTCGGGCGGCGAGCAGACCATGGTGGCTATAACCATATATTTCGCGATACTTATGCACCGCCCCACGCCGTTCTGTATGCTCGACGAGGTAGATGCGGCGCTGGACGACATAAACGTTGACAAGTACATATCATATCTGAGCCAGTTCAGCAACCACACGCAGCTTATGGTGATAACCCACCGCCGCGGTACGATAGAGGGCTGTGACGTGCTGTACGGGGTGTTCATGCAGGAAAAGGGCGTGTCGCGTCTGCTGAGAAGAGAGCTTACCGACGAGCTGGACGTTGAGCTGAAATAGGAGGATATATGAGAGCTTTCGGCGGAAGAAAAATTCCGATTTTGATAATTTCCGCTTCGGCCATTGTGCTGTCGGGCGCGGCGGCGCTGATAATACGCGGAGTTGCCTCCCACAAGGAGTTTAAGGATACCCTTCCGATCGACAGCGTATTGACCTCGGAGCAGGCGCTGGAGGATTTTGATTATATTTATCGCACGATATCAGAAAATCACGTCTGCTTTCTTGACGGTTCGGGGCTTGACAAGGCGTTTTTTGAAGAGTATAATGCTCAAAGAAGCGCACTTGCCGAAAGCGCGGGGGTAACGATAACAGATTTGTGGCGCAGCGCCGCAGAGATGTGCCACGTTCTCGGGGATGCTCACACGCTCGCTGCTCCGTCGCGGGATATGTACGCCGAGGATCTGAGCGTGCTGAGAGAGGGAACGGTGGTTTCGGTGGACGGCGTGCCGTGCGGGGAACTGCTGGAGGATTTTAGAAGCATTTTCTCTTATGAGCCGCAGGTGGATTTCTATGCCGACCATATGTTCGGGCAGGTCATAATCAGAAAAAATTATCTGGAGCTTCTTGGGATAGATACCTCCGACGGCGCGGATTATGAGATACAGACCGGCAGCGAAACCGTAACGGAGCATTATAATTTCGTGCCCGCTGCCGAGGTACGCGGCAATGAAAGCGGCGGTGAGGAGCTTTGCGGATATATCGTTGACAAGGAAAATTCAATTGGGATATTCACGTTTAACGAATGCGTGCTGAACGACGAATACAAAAACGCGCTGAAAAGTTTTTTCGGCGAGGTAGCGGAGAACGATATATCCGCGGTTGCTGTCGACCTGCGGGACAACGGCGGCGGAAACAGCCTTGTCATCAACGAGTTTTTCAGGTATCTCGACGTTGATGAGTACCGGGTTTTCGGCGGAACGGACGTGCGCAGCGGCAGCAGGCTGAAAAGCTATTCGGGCGAATTTGAAAGGAACCGCAGGGTGAAAGAGCCGTTTGATGGGGAGCTTTATGTGCTTACCTCGAATTTTACGTTCAGCTCGGCGATGAATTTCGCCGCAGCGGTATCGGATAATAATATCGGCACGGTCATAGGGGAAACGCCGGGGAATATGCCCGCTCACTACGGAGATATGCTCACATTTCAGTGTCCTAACTCAGGACTGCTTATCAAGGTTTCCTATAAAAAATTTCACAGAATTGACAGCGCAAAGGACGAGATGCCGCTTATTCCCGATATTGAAGTTGAGGCGGATAAAGCGATAGAGGCGCTGTATGAGACAGCCGCGAAAGGAGAGGGATAATGGGATTATTCGATAAATTCAAAAAGAAAAAGGAACGCGGGGAGCTTACCCCCGAAGACGAAACTTCTGCCGCTGACGTTGGCGAGGAGATTGAAGAACATTCAGAGCCTGAAAACGGCAAGGATATCTCCTCCGACGTATCTGAGGAAGCTGTGGCGTTTACAGAGGATATTTCGGAATCGGAGATGAATGCTGAGGAGGAATCGGAGTTTACAGAAAATATTCCCTATTCGGAGACGGTATCCGAAGAAATTCCCGATGAGAGCGGCGGGGAAAACACGGATACGGAAGAAACCGAGGACGCTCCCGCAAAGCGTGAGGGATTTTTCGCAAAGCTGAAAAACGGTTTGAAAAAGACCAAGGACGGCTTTGTCAATAAAGTAGAGCTGCTGATAAACTCCTTTACGAAAATCGACGAGGATTTTTTCGACGAACTGGAGGAAACGCTTATTCTGTCGGATATCGGCGCGGAGACCTCAATGGAGATATGCGATAAGCTCCGCGCAGCGGTAAAGCGCACGGGCGCGACCGAACCCGCGGACGTAAAGGAGCTTTTGAGGGAGATAATCGCCGAGATACTCACGGGCGACAATGAGCTGCGGTTGGAAACAAAGCCCTCGGTCGTTATGGTAATAGGAGTGAACGGCGCGGGAAAGACTACTACCATAGGAAAGCTCTCCGCTTATCTCAAGCGTTCTGGCAAAAGTGTGATAGTTGCGGCGGCGGATACGTTCCGCGCGGCGGCTATCGATCAGCTTAACGTGTGGACAGACCGCGCGGGCGTGGAGCTTATAAAGCAGACGGAGGGCAGCGATCCCGCGGCGGTGGTTTTCGACGCGATCAGCGCGGCAAAGGCGCGCGGCGCGGACGTGGTGCTTTGCGATACCGCGGGAAGGCTTCACAACAAGAAAAATCTTATGGAGGAGCTTAAGAAGATAGCACGGGTGGTTGGTCGTGAGCTTCCCGGGGCTTCAACGGAGATACTGCTTGTTCTGGACGCCACAACAGGGCAAAATGCTGTTAATCAGGCTAAGCTTTTCGGTGAAAGTGCCGAAATTTCGGGAATTGTTCTCACAAAGCTTGACGGAACTGCAAAAGGTGGTATAATAATACCTATAAAGAATGAATTGGGCATTCCGGTAAAGCTGGTGGGCGTGGGTGAAAAAATCGACGATCTTCAGCCGTTTATACCGGAGGATTATGTCAGGGCGCTGTTTGAGTAGTTTTAGGGACTAAACGAGTTCTTAACAGCGGTCGGTTACGGCAGCCGTGTAATGTCGGCAGTGACTGTGCCAACGCATGAAAGCAACGTTCGCAAGAACAACATTCCGCCCGCGCAGGAAATTTTCCGCAAGCCGCTGCAAGTGCGCAGCGCAGCGGAGCATTTGCGGTGAGGTAGCGCCGATTTATTCGGCGCTGTTTGAAAAATTATTTAAAAAACGTGAAAATTTCAAATTAAAATCAGGAGGAAATATGAAACATCATCACAAACCGAGCGAGGAAGAGCACTCTACCGTGCCTGTCCGGCAAAGGATAATAATCGCGTCAAACAACGAGGGGAAGATAAGGGAATTCAGACAGCTTCTGAGACCTTTCGGGTTTGAGGCGGTATCCATGCGCGAGGCAGGCTATACAAAGGAGATTATCGAGGACGGGGAGACCTTTGAGGAGAACGCTCACATAAAGGCGAGGGCTATCTTCGAGGCGCTGCGTCTGCCTACGATAGCGGACGACAGCGGACTGGAAATAGATTTTCTGGACGGAGCGCCGGGGGTATATTCCGCACGCTACGCGGGCGAGGGCGCGACGGATAAGGAGCGCTGCGAAAAGGTGCTGGAGGAAATGCACGGAGTCGCAAGACCCCTGCGCGACGCGCGCTTCGTATGCTCGATATATTTTATATACGACGAGGACAGCGAGTATTCCGTAAACGGCACGGTTGAGGGATACATAGGCGATGAGATGACGGGGAAAAACGGCTTTGGCTACGACCCTATTTTTATGATAGACGATAACGAGAGCATGGCGACCATAGACGACGATGAAAAGAACAGGATAAGCCACCGCGCGAGGGCGTTTGAAAAGCTCTCGGTTATATTAAAGGAGAAATTTCTTGATGCTGACAAGTAAACAACGCGCCCATCTGCGTTCCATAGCGCAGGGGTATGAAACGATATTTTTTGTGGGGAAAAACGGCATAGGAGAGGAGCTTGTAAAACAGCTTGACGACGTGCTGAACGCGAGAGAGCTTATCAAAGCAGGTGTTCAGGAGAGCTGCGATTACACCGCGAGGGAGGCTGCCGACGAGATAGCGAAGCTGACAGGCTCGGAGGTCGTGCAGGTGATTGGGCGCAAATTCGTGCTTTGGCGCAGAAGCAAAGACCCAAAAAAGAGGGTGATAGAGCTTGATTAAAACCGGTATATTCGGGGGAGCTTTCAACCCCGTGCACAACGGGCACGTCCGCCTTGCGGAGGAGGCTGTGAAGCAGCTTAAGCTGAAAAGGCTGCTGATAATACCAACGTTTGATTCGCCGCATAAGGACACAAAACTTGCTCCGTTTGACGACAGGGCGGAGATGTGCCGCCGCGCGTTCGGTCATATTGAGGGCGCGGAGATAAGCGATATAGAGCGCATACTCGGCGGAAAAAGCTATACGATAACCACCGTGCGTGAGCTGAAAAAGCTGTACCCAGAGGACAGGTTCTTTCTGCTGATTGGCGGAGATATGCTGTTCGGATTTGACAAGTGGTACAGATACGAGAGTATTCTCAACGAGGTAAAGGTGTGCGCCGCGGCGCGCGATAACGACAGCCTTACGGATATGATGGAATTTGCCGCGGAAATGGGCAAGGTAAAGGTTTTGCCCACAAACGCCGTGGAGGTAAGCTCAACGGAGATACGCGAGAAGGCGGCGCGCGGCGAGGATTTTTCCGAGCTTGTTCCCGAGGGTGTTTGCAAATATATAAAAGAAAAAAATATTTATTCCGAACAGTAAGATAACGGGCAGACCGTCTGTCGGTTTAACGCCCGCGCGATATGCGAACACGGCTTGAACAGCGCCGTGTTCGGCAGTAAGATAGGAGCGATAGATTTGGATTTGGGTGGAATGATATGAATAAATTATTTAAGGATATCAGACATGGCGATATTGAAGCGGTGCGGGCGGCAATATCAAAAAATGCCGCCGTTGTAAACGAGGTATACAACGCCAAGGCGCCTAAAAAGGATATTGGGCAATCGCCGCTGCAGGTAGCGATCAAATGCAGTGAATTTGAAATCATAGATCTTTTGCTTGAAAAGGGCGCCGACCCCGATTTCATGGAAGACCCCTCGCTTGTTCCGCCTCACAGAGTTTGTATGTCTGTTCTGCATGACGCCATAATAGGAGCGTTTATCTCATTATGTTATAAACAGTACGATCATTCCGAAAAGTATATGAATCTGATCAAAATATTGCTTGAGAACGGAGCCGATCCCAACCGGAAAACGTCGTCGGAAATGCTTCCGATAGGCACGGCGGTAAATGATGCGGAAATGATTCTGACGAGAGGGAATGCTTATCCGGATATACAAGAAATTACAAAAAAAAGATTGTTTGAGTCACTTGACTTACTTATCAAGTATGGCGCGGATAAGGATAAATGGCTTGAGCAAAACTTCTGGGGAGTATCTAATAAAGTTCATTTCTTTGAGGAAAAAATGTATGTTGATAACGTCGACGTAAGGGAACCTATTCGAATTGTTCTTAAAGAATATTTCGGCTAAATATTTGTATTTGAACAAATTCAATTTTACGGAAATTTAATTATAAAGCCGACCGTTAACGACCACACGTGAATTTCAGAAATGATTATCGGGGGGATAATTTTTGACAAAGTATGAGGAATTTGACGGGTATAGGGAGCTTTTAAAGCAGCGCCTGTCGAAAAAGCGCTATACCCACAGCGTGAACGTGGCGCAGGCAAGCTATAAGCTGGCGGAGCTTAACGGCGGCGACAAAAAGCGCTGCTATCTCGCGGGGCTGCTGCACGATATAATGAAGGAGGAGGCTCCCGAGCTTCAGAAGCAATACTGCGCGGAAAGCGGGCTTGACCCCGATCCCGCGGAGCTGCTCTCGCCGCAGCTTTGGCACGCGGTGGCGGGCGGATATTACGTCAGTAAGGAGCTGAAGATTACTGACGCGGAGATAATCGGCGCGATACGCTTTCACACCATCGCGCGCGCGGATATGCCGCTTATTGAAAAGATAGTTTATCTCGGTGATATGATTTCGGAGGACAGAAGCTATAAAGATGTTGACAAATTCAGAAAAATCTGTTATGATAATCTTGATAAGGCAATGTCGGTGGCGCTGATATACCAGATACAGAAAGTGTCCTCAAAGTGCGGACATATCCCGCGGTATACGCTGGACGCATATAATTTTTATCTGAAATACAATACGGATAAGGAGAGCTTATGACTGATTTAGAAAAACTCGAAACGGCTGTAAGGGCGCTGGATTCAAAGAAAGCGTCGGACATAAAGGTGCTTAAGGTGGAGGATTTGACTATCCTCGCGAAATATTTCGTGATAGCTTCGGCAACCAGCACAACGCAGGTAAAGGCGCTTGCGGACGTTGTTGAATTTATGCTCGGCGAAAAGGGAGTTCGCCCTAAAAGTACGGAGGGCGAGCAAAGCAGAACATGGATAGTTCTTGACTATTATGATATAATAATTCATGTGTTCCTTGAGGAAACAAGGGATTTTTACCGTCTTGAACACCTTTGGGCGGACGGTACGCCCATGGATATCTCGGAATGGGTAACGGATTAGCGCTGATTAAAGCTTGTTTTGTATCACGGCGCGCGCATATCGAGCAGCAGATTTCTCGTCAAACGACAGCAATTTTTGACGGAACACTTTATGCGTTTCAAGAAAAATGTCTGTGCATGACGAAAAATTCGCAGGCAGTATGCGTTTTATTAAAATATTGAACAGTCTTTTAGAAAATTTTGCATAAAATTTTAAATAAGTACTTGACAAAATTTGATTGAGGTTGTATAATGTAGTATATACTTTTGTATATACTACGTTTAGTAGATAACCTGTGCCGAACGGCAAAGGGAGGGAAATATAGATGGCAGAAATTCGTCTGGGCAAAAATGAATCTCTTGAGACAGCTCTGAAGCGTTTCAAGCGTTCATGCGCAAGGGACGGCGTTCTTGCTGAAGTTCGTAAGAGAGAGCATTACGAAAAGCCTTCGGTAAAGCGTAAGAAGAAGTCCGAAGCTGCTCGCAAGCGCAAGTTCTGATTTGGAGTTTGCTTTTGCTACTTAAAATCAACGGTTAGGGCGGGCATTTTATTGTCCGCTTTAATTGTTTTGAGGTTATTTATGACGGAATACAAACTTGACTTTGGCTGGGTGATAAGCGTTCCGAAAGGTTGGAGCAGTGAACGGGATAATGGAGAGTATATTTTCTATCCCGATGGCAGTGACACGACTTTGTACGCTGCTGTGTTCCATGCCGAAAAAGACGGGCAGCCTGCTGATGACTTGGTAATGCGGGAGATCTTTCTTTCAACAGTTCCGACAGACAATAAGAAATTAGCAGTTTACTCAAAGTTGTGTTGTGAGGCGTTCCTAATTGTAAGCGAGGGCATTTATCGTATATGCTGCGGATTTTTCTTTGAAGGAGAATTGATGTCAGTCAATCTCTATGTCTAAAGATGAAAAGGAAACAACGGAATTGTTTGAAAAAATTTATTCTACCATAAGGATTGTCAAAAATAACAGATGATCGGCTTATGTCACGATAAACTTTTATTGGGGGCTATAATGCTGTTTAAACCTACCTTTTGGCTTAAAAGCGTATTAAGTATAGATGAGGAATTCCTGAGGGAAAATCATGTGGAGGCGCTTGTGCTGGATCTTGACAACACTCTTTCAATGCATGGTAACCCAGCCGCGGAGGAGGGCGTGGAAGAATGGCTTGACAAAATGCGCGGACTTGGGATAAAAATGCGGGTGGTGTCCAACAATACAAACAGGCGCGTTGCTCCTCTTGCGGCAAAGCTCGGGCTTGAGTTTACGGCAAACGGCGCTAAGCCGCTCACTTTCGGAATAGCCCGCGCCATGAGGACTATGGGCGTTGATAAAAAAAATACATTGGTGGTGGGCGATCAGATATTCACCGATATTATCGCTGGAAATCTTAAGGGTGTAAGGACAGTGCTTGTAGAACCTTTTCATCTGGAAAAGACATGGACGTTCAGATTGAAAAGAAAGCTTGAGAGCGTGGTGTTCCACCGCAATTATTCGGAATTGGAGCTGAAATAATTTTTGTTTTAGGATTGTTAATTAAAGTTTTGCTCCGCAAACCACATAAAACTCGGAAGGAACGTGAATTGAAATGGGCATTACATTCGGACCGGGCGGAAATTCCCTGAGCTGGGGCAAGCGGAAATTCCCCGAGGATCTTCCCGCATATCTTAAGGAGCTTGGACTCAACGGTTACGAGATTGAATGCGGCAGAGGGGTGCGGCTGAGCGAAAAGACCCCCGCGCTGCTGCCGAAGCTGGCAAAGGAAAACGGAATATATGTTACGCTTCACGCGCCGTATTTTATCTCGCTTTCCTCCGTGGAGGAGGAAACGCGGCTGAAAAGCGTGGATTATATTTTACAATCGGCGAATGCCGCAAGATCGGTCGGCGCGGAGAAGATCGTCGTTCATTCGGGCAGCTGCTCCAAGATAAGCCGTGAGGAGGCGACCGCTCTTGCCAAAGATACGCTTAAACGCGCTCAGGCGGCGCTGGACGGGGCGGGGCTGTCGGAAATAATCATTTGCCCGGAGACCATGGGCAAGATAAATCAGCTGGGAACGCTGGAAGAGGTCACGGAGCTGTGCGGCGTTGACGAGAGATTTCTTCCCACGGTTGATTTCGGACACCTTAACGCGCGTACCCTCGGCGGGATAAAGGGCAGGGGGGACTACGCGAAAATGCTGGATCATATCGAGGACAAGCTCGGTCATGACAGATTGAGCAGAATGCATATACATTTCAGCAAGATAGAGTACACTCAGGGCGGCGAAAAGCGTCATATCACCTTTGAGGACGAGGTTTTCGGTCCTCGCTACGAGCCGCTTATGGAGGAGCTTTACAGCCGCGGGCTGTCCCCGTCAATAATATGCGAGAGCGATGGAACGCAGGCGGAGGACGCTGCGGAGATGATGAAATACTACAAAGCTTTGGGAGGTAAGGTATGAAAATATTGGTGTTGAACGGTCCGAATCTCAATCTTCTCGGAGAAAGAGAGCCTAATATCTACGGCGACGAAACCATGCAGTCAATCAATGATGAGATGTTGGAGCTGGGACGCGGTATGGGATATGAGGTGGAATATTTTCAGAACAATGCCGAGGGCCGCCTTATCGACAGGCTTCAGGAGGCGCGGCTGGACTGCGCGGGGGTAATCTTCAACGCGGGAGCTTATACGCATTACAGCTACGCGCTGCGGGACGCTATCGCTTCAATAAAGATTCCAGTAATAGAGGTTCATATGTCAAATGTTGACAATCGCGAGGATTTTCGTAAAATAAGCGTGATATCTCCGGTTTGCTGCGGCAGTATAAGCGGCTTCGGAAAATACAGCTACTATCTGGCGTTCTATGCGCTGAATAATATTCTGGGGGAAGGAAAGTAATTATATGAACAGGATTGAACAACTTTCACAATGGCTGGAGGACGAGCGCTGCGGCGCTCTTATAACTTCAGAGGTGAGCCGCCGCTATCTCAGCGAATACGCTTCCACCGACGGCATATTGCTGATAACGAAGGAGGAAAGCTATTTCCTGATTGATGCGCGGTATTTCGACCACGCTAAGCAGCAAGCTAAAAACTGCACAGTGATACTGCTCACCGATACAGGAAAGCAGCTTCTTGAACTGCTTATTAAGCACGGCATAAAGCGGCTTCATATCGAATCGGACACGCTGACGGTAAGAGAGCTTGAGCATTACCGTGAAATACTGCACTATTCCGAGCTGGACAGCGGAAACGAGCTTTCTGATAAGCTTCGCGAAATGCGAATAATTAAAAGCGCGGAGGAGATAGCCCTTATTACAAAGGCGCAGCGTATTGCCGAAAAAGCTTTTGAGCGCCTTCTGGGAACAATACGCGCGGGCATGACCGAAAAGCAGGTCAGCGCGCTGCTGGAATATTATATAATGGACAGCGGAGCGGACGGGATATCCTTTGATACCATTGCCGCTTCGGGAATAAATTCCTCGGTTCCTCATGCCGTTCCCACGGATAAGGAGCTTAAGGAGGGCGAGTTCCTGACGCTGGATTTCGGAGCGCTCTACGACGGTTATCACTCCGACATGACAAGGACACTTGCTGTGGGCAGCGTTTCCGAGCAGATGGAAGAGGTCTACAATGCGGTTTACAGCGCTAATATCGACGCTATGCAGGCAGTGCGTGCGGGCGTGGGCTGCAAGGTGGCGGACAGCGTTGCGCGCAGCACTCTCAACGCTTGGAACGGGCTGGATAAATATTTTAACCACGGTCTTGGTCATGGCGTAGGGCTTGAGATACATGAGGAACCCCGTTTGTCCCAAAGTAGCGGAACAATGCTGCGCACAGGCATGGTAGTGACGATAGAACCCGGGGCTTACATCAGCGGAAAGTACGGTGTTCGTATTGAGGACATGGTTGTCGTTACAGAAAACGGCTGTGATAATCTGGCAAATGTCACTAAAAACCTTATTCATATATAAGATATGTGAACGATTTGGTTTTTTTTAGGTTTTTTTATAAAAAGGTCTTGAAAAAATCCGCGATATAGGTTAAAATATAAAAGTATGGTGTCGGATTTTTATGCGCGGTCAATGGCGCGGTTCGGCTTATGACAGGAAAATTTAAATTGGAGGCATATTTATGATAACAGCAGGAGATTTCAGAAACGGCGTAACCTTTGAGGAGGACGGCAACGTAATGCAGATCATCGAGTTCCAGCACGTTAAGCCCGGCAAAGGCGCAGCGTTTGTAAGAACTAAGGTAAGAAACGTAATTACCGGCTCGGTGGTTGAAAAGACTTATAATCCGTCCGCTAAATTTCCCACCGCTTTTGTGGAAAGAAAAGATATGGAGTATACTTACAGCGACGGTGAGCTGTACCACTTTATGGATCCTGAGAGCTATGAGGACGTTCCCGTAAACGCTTCCGACCTCGGTGATAATTTCAAGTTTGTAAAAGAGAACATGATCTGCAAGGTACTGTCCTACAAGGGCAAGGTTTTCGGCGTGGAGCCTCCCAACTTTGTAGAGCTTCAAATAACTCAGACAGACCCGGGCTTTGCAGGAAATACTGCCACAAACGCGACCAAGCCCGCGACTCTTGAAACAGGCGCGGAGATTCGCGTGCCTCTGTTCATCAACGAGGGCGAGGTTATCCGTATCGACACAAGAACCGGCGAGTATATGGAGCGCGTAAAGTGATTTGTGCCGCATAGGGCAGAAAGGAAGTATAACGTTATGACTATCGGCGAAAAGGTATCTTATATAAAAGGTCTTGCGGAGGGTCTTAAGGTAGATGACTCCACAAACGAGGGAAAAATTCTCGGTGCTATCCTTGATGTTCTCGGGGATATTTCGGAGGAGCTGGACAATGTTGATGAACGCTTCGCTGAAATTGACGAGGAACTGGATGACGTTGCGGAGGTAATGACGGATATCGAGGAGAGCGTTGCTGACCTTGAAGACGAGGTTTTTGACTACGAAGACGAGGACTGCGAGGACGATTTCGACGAGCTTGACGAGATGTACGAAACCACCTGTCCCAATTGTGAAAACACTATTCGTTTTGATTATGAGCAGGCTGCTCTCGGCGGCATGGATTGTCCCAACTGCGGTCAGCATCTTGAATTTGAGCTTGAGGATTACGAATAGCAATTAAAAATGTTAACGGACAATAAACGGCTGCGATATGCTTATGGTGATATCGAACGTTTATTGTCCATTAGTTATCGGGGGAAACATTTAATGAGCTGGAAGGACAATCTGATAAAAATACAGCCCTATACGGCGGGTGAGCAGCCGGACAAAACAGATTTTATAAAGCTGAACGCGAATGAAAATCCTTATCCGCCTTCGCCAAAGGTAATAAGGGCAATTCGTGAGTTTAACGGGGAGAACCTGAAAAAGTATCCAAGCGCTGACGCGGTGCCGTTAAGAAACGCGCTTGCTAAGCGCTTCGGTCTGGAATGCGAAAACGTGTTTGCGGGGAACGGCTCGGACGACGTTCTTGCGCTGTGCTTTCGCGCCTTTTTTAACTCCGAAAGACCAATAATCTACCCTGACATAACCTACTCCTTTTATCTGGTGTGGTGCGAGATGCTTAAAATACCCTATGAAACGATACCCGTAGACGATAATTTCAATATCCGCGCCGAGGATTATCGCCGACCGAACGGGGGCGTGGTTATCGCCAATCCAAACGCGCCTACTTCTATCGGCAGGGGACTTGATTTTATTCGGGAGATCCTCAGTTGCAACCGCGAAAGCATTGTCATTGTGGACGAGGCTTATGTGGATTTCGGCGGGACAAGCGCGCTGCCGCTTCTTAAGGAATATGAGAATCTGGTAATAACACAGACTTTTTCAAAGAGTCGCTCGATGGCAGGAATGAGGATAGGATACGCTCTGGGAAACAGTGAGATAATATCCACGCTTTTTGCTGCAAAAGACAGCTATAATTCTTACCCAATGGACAGCGTAGCGATAGCGGCGGGAATAGCTTCGGTGGAGGACGAGGACTACTTCAACAGAATGATTTCGCGGGTAGTATCGTCGCGGGAAAGGCTTACCGCAGGACTTCGCGCATTGGGATTCAATTTGCCCGACAGCTCAGCTAATTTTGTGTTTGCCGAGCATTCCAATCACGCGGCAAAGGATATTTGCGAGTATCTTAAAGCGAAGGATATCTATGTGCGGTATTTCTCAAAACCGAGGATAGATAACCGTCTGCGTATTACTGTGGGAACGGACGGGGAGATAGATAAGCTGCTGGATGCATTGTCCGATTATTTGAAATAATTTATTTCTATATGCTTGCTTTTTACTTTGATGATTGGAATTTGGATAACAAACTATAAATATATCCGCACCCGCAAGAGGGGGATATTTGCTTACAGTAACTTAAGTTGCTCAAAAAAAGCTATTGACAAAGCATGTAAATTGAGTTAATATAATAAATATAATCATTTGGCAGGCATCGTTCTTTAAATTGAGGTGTTGTTATGTTTGTAAAAAAATTACTACTTGCTGCATTTATTTGCTTAGCCGCACTGTCACTAAGTTCCTGTGCGGGTGACGGATCTACTTCGGAGGATTTCTACGACAACCGCGGGATTTACGACAGCACATATGAAGCGGAAGACCATGTAATCACGGTCAGCGCACCCGCCGACATTGATCTGCCATTTTCCGCCGAGGTCACATATCCCTATAAGCCCTTTGAGGGTAAGAATATTTCTTGCATAAATATCCATTGCAAATACGATTTGTACGACCCAGTGGAGATTTCGGCTGAGGATACGGAGATACTCACGGAGATGCTCGGGCGGGTGGAGCTTGTCGGGGAGAAAATGGACACCCGAAAACTGAAACCGTACAGCGGAAAGTCACCCGCAAGCTTTACGATATTTTTTGAGGACGGGGAAATAATGAGTTTTTCCGCTGAAAGTGATATCGGTTACCCTGATGGGACAGACGGCGGGGCATACATAATAGACGGTGATTATTACGCCGTTGATAAGCAGACGGTCTGTGAGATAACAGATTTCTATCATGACGTCCTGCTCGATAAATATATACCGGAATATCGTGTGTCTTATTCGCCCGACACGCGCGATTTAGAAAGCTCAGAAAGCCAAGAGCCTGACGATGGCACCGATGACGCTTTTATGCCGTTTGCCAAAACAGGAGCGTCGGAATATGTATATATTGAGATTCTTCCTTCGGGACTGGAGGCCGCTTTGGTTGAACCTGCGCGGTTATCCGACGAGGAGGCGGAGAGGGTATTTGAACTTATGCGACAGATACGTATCGATACGCCTCCGTTGAACGAACATACATGGTGGGGAAGTCCCGACGGTGGATACGGGCCTGAATTTCTGGTAAGCCATCATTTTAATGCACAAGGGGATTATATAAACACGATCCCGGTTATTCTTGGCGGAAGCGTGGTAGAAATTTACTCAATACAATTTCTGACAGACGAAAAGATTGTTTCGGAGCTGTGTGAACTTCATGATGAACTATTCCGCAAATATTATCCCGATATCGCCGCAAAATGGGACGCTATCGAAAATCAATCTTAAAGTCACTAGGGTATGTTGACACTACTGCTCAACGCCCGTCTTACAGCCATATTTTCCGTGTTTCTGCGTTAATTTTTCGTGACATATGCCAGTATGCCTGCGAAAAATCGCCTTGAAACGCGAAAAATCTGACTACAATCCAAACATTTCTGGTAGTTTCAACAAGCCCTAATATATCCCCCGCCAAGCAAGCGGGGGATTGTTTGTGCAAAATCAATAAAATGATTTGACTAAAGGCTTTGGAATAATATTACTATCAACAAAATTAAATATATGACGGAAAAAATATGAAAAAACTCTTGACTTTGGGAGTAAAATATAGTATCATATATATGGTTAGCAAGGGCTAACCTAAATCAAGCACAATGCGTTAGACAAAGCTAACTTACATGCGGCGCCGAATGCTTTATAAAATGAAAAATAAAAAGCTGAACATTTTGAGTGCAGTGTCAGCGCAGTGCGGAGAAAAGTGTTACATAAAAAATTTTTAAAATAGGAGGGGTAGTATGATGCCGCTTACAATGGCTGATTCGGGTGAAGAGCTGATGATAAGGAAGGTGGGAGGAAACCCCGATACACGGAAGTTTCTTGAAAGCCTGGGCTTTGTTACAGGCGGAACGGTGACGGTTATTAATGAGATAGGCGGGAATGTTATTGTGAATGTTAAGGAGTCTCGTGTGGCTGTTTCAAAGGAAATGGCAATGAAAATCATGGTATAGTATTAAGATTAATTAGATATATGGAGGTTTGTTTTATGGCAACATTGAAAGATGCTAAGATTGGGCAGACCGTAACGGTCAGGAAGCTGACGGGTGAGGGTGCGGTAAAGCGCAGGATAATGGATATGGGAATAACTAAGGGTACGGAAATTTATATACGAAAGGTAGCGCCGTTGGGCGATCCGATAGAGATCACCGTGCGCGGATATGAGCTTTCGCTGCGCAAGGCTGATGCAGGAATGGTGGAGATATGACCTTGATAAAGCGATAATGCAATGGCGCGGCTTTTTGGAGGCGTGTACGACGTATTGTTTGCATAAACAATATGTCATTCAGTTAGAATAAACTAACCAAATGAAAGAAAGGTGAAATAAAATGGACATCAGAATCGCTTTAGCGGGTAATCCGAACTGCGGAAAAACAACGCTGTTCAATGCTTTGACGGGTTCAAATCAGTTTGTGGGCAACTGGCCGGGTGTAACGGTGGAAAAGAAGGAGGGCAGGTTCAAGGCGGATAAAGACGTTATTATTACGGATCTGCCCGGCATCTATTCGCTTTCGCCCTATACTCTTGAAGAAGTTGTTGCGAGAAACTACTTAATCGGAGAGCGTCCCGACGCTATCCTTAACATAATAGACGGGACCAATCTGGAAAGAAATCTTTATCTTACGACACAGCTTGTGGAGCTGGGTATTCCCGTAGTAGTGGCAATAAATATGATGGATGTTGTGAAAAGGAACGGGGATAAGATCAATACAGAACAGCTTGCAAAGGCGCTCGGATGCGTGGTCTGCGAGATTTCCGCGCTTAAGAGCGAGGGCATAATCGATGCGGCAAACAAAGCGGTAGAAGCGGCGAGATTAGGCGATAAAACCGTACCGCACCACAGCTTTTGCGGCTGCGTTGAACACGCGGTGGCTCATATTGAGGAAGCGGCGCTGCACGATCTTCCCGAGGAGCAGCAGAGATGGTACGCCATTAAGGTGTTTGAGCGGGATGAAAAAGTTTTGGAAATGCTGAATCTGCCAGAAGATAAGCTGGAGCATATAGAGCAGGATATCGCGGCGGCAGAGAGGGAGATGGATGACGATTCTGAGAGCATAATAACCAACGAGCGCTATCTGTACATAGGAACAATTATTAAGGATTGCCTGAAAAAGAAAAACAGGGGCGGCATGACAGTATCGGACAAGATAGACAGGGTTGTTACAAACCGCTGGGCGGCATTGCCGATTTTCGCTGCAATAATGTTTGTTGTGTATTTTGTATCGATAACCACCATAGGCGGTGTTCTTACAGACTGGACAAATGATGGTCTTTTTGGTGACGGTTGGCATCTGTTTGGGATAGGCACATCGGAATATGAGGACGCGTGCGCTGATTACGCAAAACAAAACATATGGACGCAAAGCGTTATTTCAGAGCTTCAAAACGCCGCCGACGCGGGGGCGATAGGCGCTGAGGATATTCTCGGTGCTGCTGCGTCAGGCGACTACGCGGGTTTTGAGGATGCTTACGGTTCTTACGGAGCTTCTGTCGCTGAAGCGGGATTTGATATTTCCGATTTGGTAGATGAGCCTATGGAGCGGCTTGGCGAAGAGATAGACACTTCCCAATATGGCATATGGGTACCGGGTATTCCCGTGCTGATTGAGGGCTGGCTGGATTCGGTTAACTGCATTGAATGGCTTAAGAGTCTAATTTTGGACGGAATAGTCGGCGGAGTGGGTTCGGTGCTGGGATTTGTGCCGCAGATGCTGGTGCTGTTTGTATTTCTGGCTTTTCTGGAAAGCTGCGGATATATGGCGAGAATCGCCTTTGTTATGGACAGAATATTCCGCAAATTCGGTCTTTCGGGAAAGTCCTTTATACCTATGCTTATCGGAACAGGCTGCGGAGTCCCCGGGATTATGGCGTCGCGCACCATTGAAAATGAGCGTGACCGCCGCATGACTATCATGACAACCACATTTATTCCCTGCGGGGCAAAAATGCCTATAATAGCGCTTATTGCTTCTGCTCTGTTCGGCGGGGCTTGGTGGGTAGCTCCGTCGGCTTACTTTATCGGTGTGGCGGCTATTATCATTTCAGGAATAATACTTAAAAAGACAAAGATGTTTGCGGGAGACCCCGCTCCGTTCGTTATGGAGCTTCCCGCTTACCATATGCCGACTGTAAGCAATGTGATGCGTTCAATGTGGGAGCGGGGCTGGTCATTTATTAAAAAGGCTGGCACTATCATTCTGCTGTCTTCAGTGCTTATCTGGGCTGGCTCGGTGTTCGGAAACGTTGGCGGAGGATTTGGTTTCAGCACGGATATGGAGCTTTCCGACAGTGTGCTTGGTATGATAGGAAACGCAATTTGTCTGATATTTGCTCCGCTTGGTTTCGGTGAGCCTGCGGCAGCGGTCGCTTCGATTATGGGGTTGTTGGCTAAGGAAGAAATCGTTGGAGTGTTCGGGGTTTTGGATTTTGTGGCAATGACAAAGCTTTCGGGTTATTCCTTCCTGGTGTTCAATCTGCTATGCGCACCCTGCTTTGCGGCTATCGGTGCTATCAGGCGTGAGATGAACTCGGCAAAATGGACTTGGTTTGCCATAAGCTATCAGTGTGGTTTCGCATATGCTGTATCACTTATGATATATCAGTTTGGTCTTCTGTTTACAGGCAGTGTGAACGTTGCGGGACTTATCGCGGCGCTTTTGGTACTGGGACTGATGTTATTTATGCTGTTCAAACGCAGCGGCGAAAGCAATAAGAGCATGAATAAGGCATAAGGCGAGCGCGGGCGGCTTTACGCGTAAAGCCGCCCGCACATAGGTTTTGGGGGATTTGGTATGCTGGATTTTTTGGCACAGAATTACGGTTCTATTATTGCGGGAGCAGCGGTTGCAGCGGCGCTGTTGCTCGCGGTAGTAAAAGTGATAAAGGACAAGCGCACGGGAAAGGGCGGCTGTGGAGGAAACTGCGCCAATTGCGTGTCATGCTGCGGAAAAAAGCACAAACAATAACTTTTGTTTTTATGTAATGTTAACCTCATTAAACAGATGCTAAGTTATGTTGACCCGTAGCGGATTATTTAAAAGATTTTCCCGAACCGCGCATACTTGTTTTGCAAGTATGCGCGGTTCTTCTGTGTAAGCTCTGCTGCGTTGACGCTCCTTTACTCTTTCGCGGAGGCTTTCGGGATATACATGTGTGGGCGGTCAGTGGGTTTTGGCCTTAACCGTCTTTAACTGCACAATTTTGGGGCAGCTCATGATGGAGTTTCTGCATATCTGCGTATGGAATATTTTGCGGCAAGATTTCTGTTGCGACTTAGTAAGCCGCTGTATTAAAAACCTAAAAATCTAAAATACATACAATATTCCTGCTTTTTCCCGTAATCGAAAAATTTGCTTTGTAAATTCACTCTTTTAGGGGTTTACACGAATTCTTTAATCCATATCAATTATTGTTTTTTCAACTAATTGACTTTGTAGTTAAAATAAATTTACAAACCTCCTTGAAATGCCCCCATGAATATGCTATAATTATCAAAAAGATGCTTTGTTTTGACAAAGATCGCTCTTAAAAACTGAGGGGGGAAATATTTGAAGGCTAAGTCGGAAATGTTGCTTAAACGAGGCGGTAAAATATTTATATCTGTGTGTATCATTTCGGTTTTTTGCGTAAACGTCTTTCACAAGCCCGCGAACCCTTTTAATGTAATAAATGCGGATATGTCCAGTACCTTTGACACCGCTGAATCGTTCGTGCATACGGAACTGACAGATTCAAATGCGACTGAGGAAAACGCTGAAACG
>CAJTMU010000017.1 GCA_910577365.1 uncultured Oscillospiraceae bacterium
GTATCTTCTGGGGAACGGCGGCAGAGCGGAGCTCACGGGAACGAGCGCAAGTGTAAATTTTAATGTGCCGTCATCGTCCTCGGAGGGTGGCGGCGGAATTACGCGAGATGAAGTTAACGATATCGTAACGGATAAGATTGCGGAGGTAGTTGCGAATGCTCCCGAGGACTTCGACACGCTCAGGGAGATAGCCGACTGGATAGACGGGCATGAGGACAGCGCCGCGGCTATGAATTCCGAAATAAAGGCGAACGCCGCGGATATTTCGAATATACAAACGGAGCAGCAGACGCAAAACAGCAGCATTTCCGCCCTGCAGACCGAAATGGAGCAAAAGGCGGATTTGAGCAGCGTAAGCAATCTGAATTTGCTTATTAATCCCGATTTCAGAATAAACCAGCGAGGTTTAACCGAATACACAAATATCCGATATACTGTTGACGGGTGGTTTATGCCGACAAACGGTTTAAAGATGGAAGTTTATGACGATCATTTAAAAGTCGGACGCACGGATAACAGATCCGGCAAAGTATTAAGGCAGTATATTTCACGCTCCGAATTGGATCTGAGCGGAAAAACCGTAACGTTTTCCACTGAAGTGAGCGGCGTTAAGGAAAAAGATTATATTTCCATCCTGATCGAAGATACCTATCTTGTAGGCGTTTCCACTCCCACTGACGGAACATATTATTGCACTGTAAAAATTCCGGATACCTATGACACAATTTCCGTCTGCTATCACACGACGGGTACCACCCCGCATATGATTATTCCTTATTGGGCTAAGCTTGAAATCGGAGATAAACCCACGCCGTTTGTGCCGCCGCACCCTGCGTTGGAGCTGCTGAAATGTCAGAGATATTTAAAAAAACTGAACGAATTTGAGGTATTTAGAGCCGCGTTTGTTCATACAGACTATATTGATTTTTCTATACCCACCGCTGTAACAATGCCGGGGGCTATATCTGTTTTAGGGACGCCTTGGATTTATCCGTTTCCGTTACAGTCGCCAATTGTAGATGGGTTTGTTTTTACAGTGCCGGTTCAAGGACAAGGTGCTTTGAGGGTAAGAGCTTATAAAACCGATCATGGATTAAAAGACGCCACATTGATGATCCCAGATGATAAAATGGTGCTATTATCCGCCGAACAGTAAATAATATAAATTATATTACATTATAGGGAGATGAAAACACGGACAGCGCAATAATAGTGGCGCTTATTGGCGCGGCAATAATGTAAAATTGAACGGAGGTTTTAAAATGAGATTTGACACAATTATTAAGACGTTAAGCGGCGCGGTGGGCGCTGTTGTAGGCTTTCTTTACGGCGAGATTACGGGGCTGTTTATCGCGATAACAGCGCTTATGGCGCTGGATTACGTAACGGGGATTTTGTGCGGCATTGCGGCGAAGGCGCTGTCCTCGGAGGTAGGCTTCAGGGGACTCGTCAAGAAGCTGATGGTGCTGGTCATCATCGCGGTGGGACATCTTGTGGACAACTACATAATCGGCACGGGCTCGGCGCTTATGACGGCGGTTATCTTGTTTTTCGCCGCGAATGAAGGGATATCTATCCTTGAAAATGCTGCCATGCTCGGGCTGCCCGTTCCGCAAAAATTGAGGGATATTCTGGAGCAGCTCAGAAAGGAGGACAAGCATGACGATAATTGACAAGCTCATACCCGAAGGCAAATACAACCGCCCCGGCAAGACTTCAACGCCGAGGAAGATATGCGTCCACTACACGGGTGACGCGGGAGCAAGTGCGGACAGGCTCGCGCTGTTTTTCACGGCAAACCCGTACGCGGAAACAAGCAGCCAGTACGTCGTGGGTATAGAGGGCGAGCTTCTCCGCTGCCTTCCCGACAGCGAGCAGGCTTACGCCGCGACGGGCAACAACAAAAACGTGATACATATCGAGGTCTGTCACCCCGACAAATCGGGGAAATTCACCGAGAAGTCGATTGCGGCGCTGGCGGAGCTGGTGCCGTATCTTATGAAGAAGTACAACATCGACGCTGATAACGTCGTTCGTCACTACGACCTCACCGGAAAGCACTGCCCACTGTATTATGTTGACAACGCCCGCTGGGCGGAGCTTAAGCAGCGTATCGTTGCGGGTACGCCAGCAACAGATGTGCTCTGCCGCGTTCAGATTGGCGCTTTTTCCGTTAGGGCTAACGCGGAAAGCTACCTCAGGCAGGCTTGCAAAAAAGGCTTCAGCGGGTTTATCGTTGAGGTGTAACAGTATAACAGCGGGGCGCACAGCCCCGCTTTAATATTTAAGGAGTTGATTTTATGAACAGTCCGATAACAAGAATCGGAGGAAAAAAGCTATTGAGAAAGCACATCTGTGAGCGCTTTCCCGCGGAGGGAACATTCGACCGCTACGTTGAGGTTTTCGGCGGAGCGGGTTGGGTTCTTTTCTACAAAGACCGCCACGCGCCGCTTGAGGTCTATAACGACGTGGACGGTCAGCTTGTCAATCTTATGCGCTGTATAAAATATCATGCCGCGGAGCTTCAGCGCGAGCTCGACGGTTGCTGCAACGCGCGTGAGTTTTTCGAGGACGCTGCCGCTCAGCTCGATATGCGCGGGCTGACCGATATTCAGCGTGCCGCGCTGTATTTCCTGCGCATGAAGATATCGTTCGGAGCCGACAGCAAAACATATGCCTGCAACACAAAAAATCTTGAAAACGCAATAAATTATTTGTCCGATGTTCAGACGCGCCTGATGAAGTCCTTGGTGGTGATCGAGCACAAGGATTTTGAAAGTCTCATCAAGGTTTATGATCGTCCCGCGGCGCTGTTTTACTGTGATCCGCCCTATCATTCCACCGAAAATATTACAACGTTCAATTCGGGGAAGCTGACCATATAAGGCTTCGCGACACTCTGGTAAATATAAAGGGAAAATTTCTGTTGTCCTACAACGACGATGATTTTATTCGTGAACTGTATAATAACTTTAAAATTGAAGCCGTCGAGCGCGGAAATAATCTCTCGGGCGGAAAATTCAAGGAGCTGATAATTTGGTGTGATTTTACTGCTTTTCTTTTAGTTGTTAAATTGTTGAAAATTGTACATAGTGTACAAATCGCTTCAAAATTCTTAACTTTGACATTTTATCAATGTTAAGATTACTGCTTTCTTTTTTGTTATTTCTCTGAAATTGTTTTGTATAGCCATTTCTGCAATGTTTTAGCCGCCGATTTTTATCTTTTCGTCGGCTTATTTTTGTATTTTACTTGTAAAGTTTTCGCGTTTTGCTTGGCAGACAACAAAGAAATTGCCTTCAGAAGACACAGCGATTAAAGTGTGTAATAATTGTGCAGCTGTCATAGAAGAAAATACAAAGGCTTCCATTGAGTTTTTGTGGCAGACAATCGACCAGTATACTGACTTTCAATGTCCAGATTGTCATGGTGAAGAAATGACCATTCAGGATTGTTGGATAGCATTTGAAAAACGATATATACAAGATACGGTCCTTTCTCTGCTTCATAAAATGAATATTAAAGTTGTTGAATTAGATGAAAACTTTGAATCAAAAAAATTCTTTGGCGTTAATATGCTTTCCGCTTGTACTAAGTGCAATGCTGCACTTGTTCATAAAAGATATGTAGAGCTGTTTCCTCATATGTTTACCCCCATGGAACCGATGGAACAAATTGAGCATTTTCGTAAGCATTGCGAACAGATTGAAACGGAGAAAGTAGTATACTATTGCAAATTCTGTACAGACGCTATTAATATGGGGAAAAGCGGTAACCCATATTTTGAATTTATTATTGCCTGTGAAAAATTAATACCTTCCAATTTGTACGGCAGATACCCAGAAACTGGCTGCTTTCAGGATTTCATCCGCCTCTTTAATCTGCGCGAGATTATGGTTAGATACACCCACGCTTTTTACCTTGCCGCTCTGTAGAAGCGGAATGAGCTGCTTCGTATACTTCGGCGCGCCAATGGGATTGTGAATCCAGTAAATGTTAAAATGCTCCATGTCCATGCGCTCCATACATGCTTCGCACATTTACACCACGCTGTCCCCATACATACTTGCCATCTGTGGTGTAAGCTTGGTAGAAACGATGATTTTTTCACGTACTGCTTCGTTTGCCAGCCTGCCGGGAATCTTCTCTGATTCCCCGTTGCTGTAAGCTGTTGAGGTATCATACAGATTCAGCCCCGCCTTTATTGTCGCGTCAAAAACTGGGCGGAAATCTTCCCCCGTCATTGTGTTTCCAAAGTATCCGTCGGTGTCACCCCAAGCCCATGCGCCTATTGTAATTTTCGGTAATTTGCTCATCAAATCATCCTTTCTTGTAATTATACGCCCAATAATTTTTTGCCTCGGCGTATATGATTTCATAAATCGACATACACACATAATTCACTTTTGCCTGCGTCATTGCCTCCCGCTGTTTTCCGTCACCACCGTATAAGTGTAAATCCCGAACATGAACTGGAAACAGAAAAAATAAAATCCTGCTTATCCTGAACCAATATTTTTGAAAAAACTTATCCAGACAGTTCATGACCACTGCCAGCGACTGCCCATATACTACCTTGAACTCAATCAGATGTTCAATATGGCTGTTGTTCTACATATCATAGTGGTTCATGGATATAATTTTCAGCAGGTTCTCCCTTTCTTCCAGCGAATGGGCAGGCACGTCTGCAAATTCTGTCCCTGCCATCTTTTGACGTTCCGTCTGAATCTGTTTCAGACTGTAAATCTATAATTCATACTCCATCTGCAGCAGAGCCAGGAAGATTTCTTCCTTTGTCTGGAAATAGTTGTAGATGGAGGTGCGGGTAAAGGTGGTCGCTTATACAATTTCCTTGATGGTGATAGCTTAAAAGCTCATGGTCTTATACAGTTCCGCACAGGCCGTTATAATTTCTTATTTTCGTGCTGATGTCAGTTCCTCTGATCCCTTTGGTCCGCACATCCTTATATGCTTTCCCGTCCCCGAATGACAGGCATTTTCCGATTATTTCACTGGTTTTCAGATATTCATAGGTGGGGAACTCAAACGGTACCAGCTTCAATGTATGGTAGTTAATCTTTCCCGCCTCATCCAGATGTTCTTCTTCCACATAGCTATTGCTGATCGTGCATATAAAGCTTTCAAATCCCAAAGAATGGTATTCATCAATGACCTCGCATTCCATCCCAAGCGGCATTTTTTTGATAACCGGCGTCCCAGCATCTCCGATCTCATACTCAAACAGGCTGCTTTTATCCGTTTTTGCCACGCTGACAGAGCCGGAATAATCTGCCTGCGGCAGAATACCCTCATTCACAATATTGATGGAGAGCATTTTGTTTTCCTCGATTAAGCCATTTATGAAATGCGGCGCCGCAAGGCTTGCCAAAACACGGTCATGGTCTATGATGCCAACGTGCGCCACCAACGTTCATATAGGCTTATCTTCGTTCATGGCCCCAATAATGACCGTCGGAGTCGGGCATAAGGCTAACTGCAATCCTATGTTTTTTTCATATTCGTGTCCTCGCATAGCCGTATCAGTAAAAGCCGAAGTCTATGCCGTTTGCCTTGCAAACCTTGATACTGGTTATACATTCAACAAAAGCAAGAAAAAAGCTGCCCCCTTAGGGTCAGCCAGTGAAATTATGCGGTTGGCGGACTATTCCTGCAGCTGCAGCCGCTTTTGGTATTACGCCCTTATATGGTGAGTGTAAATGCTGCATAAAGATCAGTTAACGATATACCGTGAGATCAGACGCGGCGGATACGAAAGACTTAACTAAGATGACTATTAGGTTTACCTCGCATTTGCCTCTGATATCGCCGAGGGCGTTTTTCTGCGTCTGACCAACAGGATTTACCCGCCAAAAGACAAGAACATAGAGAAACGTCCAAAAGAGATAGACGAATACAATTGTTCTGGAATTTTGGAAATGGACTGCTTTATAGGTACAAAATTTGGCTTTAGCACACTGCTTGCATTGACTGAACGGATTACACGTGGGAAATATGTGAGATTTTTACCCGCAAAGACTATTTCATAAAAACTCATATACTATAAAAGGCTGCTGCGGATATTTTCATATTAATCCTCAAAATTATCCGCATCAAATTATTCGGGAACCGCTAAAAGCATAGCTTGTTTTTCAACGGATATTTCCGCTCTTGTGATACAACCGCCGTATTCGCCGTCCAGATCCCACTCCATCTCATCTTCGCTTTCAACAAGCAGCTTGTCCGTTTGCAGTCTTATAACGTTGTCGCAGACGCGGCTGCGGTCCAAAACTGCGCTTCGTATTCCGTCCAGCTCAGCAAGGCTTTTGGGACGCTTTATGAACATACAGTCCAGCAGACCGTCGTCCATGGACGCGTCTGATGGAATAATTTTTGTCAGCCCTGCCACAGAGAGCGTATTACCTGCCATTCCGAAAATAAATTCACCATCGTAGCTTTCTCCGTCAGCGGTTACGGTGAGCCGCGCTGATTTTTCCGTAAAATAATTCAGATCAAACAGCTTCATTCCTTCCAGAAAATAAGCAAACGTGCCAAAAAAGCTCTTTAGCTGCCTGTCCGTGGAGTAGCTCACTTCGGTAAACGCCCCAAACGCCGCCACATACGCGAATCGTGAACCGTTAAATAAGCCCGCGTCTATCCCGCGGAAACGTCCCCTTACTATCATATCGGCGGCTTCAGTCATAATGCGAGGTATTTTGAGCGAACTTGCAAAATCGTTCATGGTTCCTGCTGGTATATACCCGCAGCGTTTGTCTGCGGGCTGGCGGCTCATTCCGTTGAAAAGCTCGTGCAGCATTCCGTCACCGCCGCAGGAGCAGATAAGTTCATATTCCCCCGCATATTCCGCGATAAAATCCCGTCCGTCTCCCGAATGGGACGTCGGGTGCGCCGTGACGTCGTATCCGTCAGCCGTGAACAGGGAGATTATATCGGGCAGGGAGCGCAGTATGCCACCCTTCCCCGAAAATGGATTGTATACAAGCAGAAGCTTTTTTCTCGGCATACTTTGAACCTCCAGATTTAAAAGATTTTTCCGTATCTAAACAACTTATAGTGAAAGTTATTGCAACGCAATATGGACGCAGAAAATTTTTGAGAGAGCCTAAGACAGCAATGCGTAGCGAAGCGGAGTGTTGCTGACTTAGGCGGGTCGATAAAATTTCAATTTAAAATAAGTCATTTAAGATCAACACTTTATTCAATTCTCAGTTTAAAAAAATTTTTAAACTCAGTTTGTAAAAAAGTTATAGCAACACAATATAGACGCAGGAAATTTTTGAGAGAGCCTAAGTCAGCAATGCGTAGCGAAGCGGAGTGTTGCTGACTTAGGCGGGTCGAAAAAATTTTAATTTAAAATAAATCAGCTTAAATCAACACTTTATTCAATTCTCAGTTTAAAAAATTTTTTAAACTCAGTTTGTAAAAAAGTTATAGCAACGCAATATAAACGCAGGAAATTTTTGAGAGAGCCTAAGCCGGCAACACGGAACAAAGTGGAGAGTTGCTGACTTAGGCGGGTCGAAAAAAATTCAAATTTAAATAAATCAACTTATTTCAACTATTTATGGAGCAAATCTTAAGATTTGTGTATATTCGTAAACATAATTGTATAATAAATGCTTTGTGCTTATTATACCACGCTGCTGTTTTAAAATCAATAGTCCCGCCGAAATTTTTCGTGTTCCGCTTTTTTTGGTCCGTTTTTGTCCTTTCGTCCCGCAAGCAAAATCCCGCACATTATAAGCACACTGGCTGAAATAAGAGCACTTGCGGAAAAAGGACGAGCCTCGGCGGCTGGTGACAGCGTTTCGGTGGCAGGCTGGGGGAGAAGCAGAGCGGGCAGCGACAGCAGAGCGCTTAACAGCGCAGCGGGCAGTCTGGACAATATGAATGACTTAAGCGGTATGCCCATTGCGACTGCCATTACCTGTATATGTACGCATATTCCGCCGAATGAGAGCAATCCTGCGCAAAGCGGCATTACCCACTCTGCGGTGGGCTTAAGAGCCTTAACACGTGTGACTTCCAAAAAAGCGGGCAGAATACTCTCGGAAAGCTCCCCTGCGCCTATAAACGAAAAAAGCCCGCCCGCAGCTGAAGTGATTTTCAGAATATCCAGAATTGAGAAAATCACAGCAAACGCGGCTATCATCACGCATACGGTGAACATAACGCGCGCTCCGCTCATTACGGAATCTGTAAAGCACTCCGCTGTAAAGTAAAACGAGGAGCGGCTATTTTTCAGCGAGATTTCCCCTTTAAAACGCACCGCGGCGGCTATTATCAGCGAAGAACAGAAGCACGCGGCAAATATTATCATACCCACGGCAGCGCTATTGAAAATCCTCACTCCCACTATTCCAACTACAAATGACGGACCGCTGCCGAAGCAGCAGCACAGCAGTCTGCCCGCATCTTCCCGCGAAAGGCGGTTTTCCGCGGTCAGCCGTGACAGCAGCTTTGCTCCCACGGGATAGCCGCCGATATTGCCCAGCACGATGACCGCGCAAAGCTCCTCGTCCATTCGCAGCAGGCGGGAAAGCGGCAGGGTGATAGGTCGGAGAAGAAGTCTGTAAAGCCCGCTCGACTGAAGCCATATAGCCAGCACGGTGAACGCGAAAAGCGACGGGACTATCACTTCAAGACAGTCACGGACAGCACTTGACACCGAGCCTGAAACGGTTTCGGGATTCAGGAGAATAAGCGCTCCCGCCGCGGCGGAAAGCGCCGCAAGAAAATATTTCATATTATGACTATGCTCCCAGAAGGGAGCGCCACTCCTTTCGGGTTTTGTACGGTTTTGTGCGGCAGCAGGTTTGTAAAGGATTACCTGTGTGATGTGCGCAAATCCGCTATTTTCCGAGTTTATAAACAATCTTTAAATCCGCTTTTATGATCAGTTCAATTTTAATGCGCGCAGCTGCCGAATATGGTATTTGTTCAGCAAAGGCAAATATGTATTTTCGCATAATGCCGCGAAAAAATAGATAGCGCCTGCCCAATGTTCAAAGCTCGTACGCTTTTTAAAAATATGACGTTATTCTTTATTTACGCCGGCAACTCCACCCACCGTAGCGAAGGAAAAACAAATGAGCGCCTTTATCGGCAGCATAAAGCTGCCCACCGTGCTGAAAATAAGGGACAAAAGCAACAATGGGATAAAAAACAGCGCTCCGCACAAAGCGCCTATTTTAAGACCGTCGCGGCGGCGGATTATCCCTGCGGTTCTGCCGCAGACAAAGCTGCCGACAGCCGAAGCTGCGATTGCCACCGCTCCCGCCGCTCCCGCGGAAGCCCCAAGCAGCGAAAGCAGCAGTGCCCCTATTGCTGCGGTGATAAGCGCTGCCGCGCCTCCGCATATCATTCCCGCCGCAAATGGAGCGGCACGGGACTTTTTCTTTTTTCTCATAATATTCCGCCTTTCGCGTGAGATATCGGCTGGAAGCGGTAAGAACCGGAAATTCGCCGGTCAAAGCGAATCGCAACAATGCAGCTTCGTAAGTATCCTTATCTGAGCAGGCAATTTTGTTTTGATTAACGTTTCCTCAGCTTTCCGAACCGCCTCCGTCAACCTATACTATGCGTGACTCGTCCGAAATATGGCTGTATGAACGATTATTCCGCGTGTAGTATTGCACAAATAAAATTGTTTAAAATAATCAGAAGCGGCAGCTTGTTTTTTTGCATTTTCCACAAAATTCCGCAAAAACACAAAAAAATACGGTCAAACAGATTGTCATTTCAAAAAGAATATGATATAATAATTTATAACCTGTGGACTTTGGGAACGTAAAGCGTTAAAATGAAAACGTTTTATTTTTAAATTTGCTGAGAAAACGGTTCGAGGTTTTTTGAGAAATAACATTGTTTTGCGAACAAAAGGAGAAAATTATGAAGTTAAAAAGAACTTTTGCGGCAATAATGGCTGCCGCAGCTCTTACAACAACGCTGACCGCTTGTAAGAGTGATGATTCGGGAGAAAAGGTATACAATATTGGTATTTGCCAGCTGGTAGAGCATCCCGCACTTGACGCGGCGACAGACGGCTTTATAGCGGCTCTTACTGAGAAGCTGGGAGAGGAAAACGTAAAGTTTAATGAGCAGAATGCGCAGAATGAGATGACAAACTGCACCACTATATGCAACACTTTCGTTTCGGGGAATGTCGACCTTATTCTCGCGAATGCTACGGGTGCACTTCAGGCTGCGGCTTCCGCTACCAATTCTATTCCGATAGTGGGAACTTCCATTACCAGCTACGCTGTCGCTATGGGAATTGATGATTGGACCAACAAGACCTTTGACAACGTTACCGGCACTTCCGATCTTGCTCCCATCGACGGTCAGGAAGATATGCTGATGGAGATGTTCCCCGATGTCAAGCAGGTAGGCATTATCTACTGCTCAGCGGAGGCCAACTCCAAATATCAGGTTGATTTGTTCAAGGCGGAGCTTGAGGCGGACGGAGTCGCTTACAAGGAGTATTCCGTCGCAGACTCCAACGAGATACAGGCTGTGGCAACTACCGCTGTAGGTGAGTGCGACGCTCTTTACATTCCTACCGATAACACAATTGCGAACGCTGCGGAAACGATCAAAAATGTTGTCGTTCCTGCTAAGATTCCCGTTATCGCCGGCGAGGAAGGTATCTGCAAGGGCTGCGGAGTTGCAACGCTTTCCATCAGCTACTATGATATCGGCTACAAGGCGGGTGAGATGGCTTACGACATTCTTGCAAACGGCACGAAAGCGGGCGATCTTGATATAGCATTCGCGCCGCAGTTTAAGAAGATGTACAACGCTGAAATATGCGAGGAGCTTGGAATCACTCCCCCTGAGGGGTATGAGGCTATCGCTTCGGAGTAATAACAGGATTTACTGGTTTTTGGCAACGGGGCGCGGATCAAGGGTCTGTTCCCCGCTTTGCCTTTAGAAATATCTGTAAGGGTATGGGAGAAGAAAATGACTCAGCTTATGACATTTGTCAACGCGATGCCCGGAAACATATCACAGGGGCTGATATGGGGCATTCTCGCAATAGGGGTGTTCATCACCTATAAAATACTTGATTTCGCCGACCTTACCGTAGACGGCTCTATGGCAACGGGCGGCGCTGTATGCGTTATGCTTATAACCAACGGCTGCCCCGTGTGGCTGGCGATAGTATGCGCTTTTATAGCCGGCTGTCTGGCGGGTATGATAACAGGTCTGCTGAATACGCTTCTCGGTATCCCGGGGATACTGGCGAGCATACTGACGCAGATGGCGCTGTACTCAATAAATCTTGATATTATGGGGCAGTCCAACCGTCCTGTCAGTGTTGATAAATACTCTCTGATTGTGTCATCCCGTGAGGTAAACGTTGTGGGCAACTCGCCGATAATGATAATTCTGGCTCTTGTCAAAATATTTGTTATAGTGGCAGTTATTATCGCGGCGCTGTATTGGTTCTTCGGCACGGAATATGGCTTTACTATCCGCGCGACGGGCTGCAATCAGAATATGGCGAGAGCGCAGAGCATAAGCACAAAGAAGTCCACGGTTATCGCGCTGGTTCTTTCCAACGGTCTTGTGGGTCTTTCGGGAGCGCTTCTTGCCCAATATCAGGGCAATGCGGACGTAAATATGTCGCGCGGCGCTATCGTTATCGGTCTTGCGGCGGTAATTATCGGCGATGTGCTGGGAACGGTTATTTTCGGAAAGCGCTTTAACTTTGTGGCAAGGCTCGCGTTTACGGCGATAGGCGGAATCATTTATTTCATGGTGCTTCAGATAGTGACTATCATCGGACTTCCCTCACAGAACAATAAGCTGTTCTCGGCGGTGGTCGTTATCATATTCCTTGCCGTTCCATACCTTCGCAAAAGCGCCAAGACATCTTTCGGGCGGGCGGCGAAAAATTCCCTGAGGAAAGGAGCGCCGAAGGATGCTTGAGCTTATTGATGTAAAAAAGACCTTTAATCTTGGCACGGTGAATGAGAGAAAGGCGCTGAACGGCGTTACTATCACGCTGGAGGACGGGGACTTCGTTACGATAATCGGCGGAAACGGCGCGGGGAAATCCACCACGCTCAACGCTGTGGCGGGAGTGTGGCCCATAGACGACGGTGCGATATATATTAACGGAAAAAATGTTGTGGGACTTCCCGAGCACAAACGCGCTGGATTTATAGGCCGCGTGTTTCAAGACCCAATGACGGGTACGGCGGCGACAATGGAGATACAGGAAAACCTTGCACTTGCGGCGCGCAGAGGAAAGCCGAGGGGTCTTTCGTGGGGAATCACGCGCAGGGAGCGTGAGGAATATCACGAGCTGCTGAAAATGCTGGATCTGGGTCTGGAGGACAGAATGACCACAAAGGTTGGTCTGCTTTCAGGCGGTCAGCGTCAGGCGTTAACACTGCTGATGGCTACTCTTAAAAAGCCGGATATACTGCTGCTGGATGAGCACACTGCGGCTCTCGACCCCAAAACCGCAGCAAAGGTGCTTGGGCTTTCGGATAAGATAATTGCGGAAAACAACCTTACTGCCATGATGGTGACACATAATATGGCTGACGCAATAAAGCACGGAAATCGTCTGATAATGATGAACAACGGAAAGATCATTTACGACGTTAAAGGTGACGCAAAGAAGAACCTTACCGTTGAGGAGCTTTTGCTCAAGTTTGAGGAGGTAAGCGGCACAAAGCTGAACAATGATAGAATGCTGCTTGCCAAAGAAGAGGGACAATAATTCGAGTGCGCCGCTTTGCGGCGCACTTCAGCTTGTAAAAAAGTTATTGCGGCACACAATTTTGACGTAGGAAATTTTTCGCGAAAGCCTGAACACGCAGCGCAGCGAAGTGTTGCGCATTCAGGCGGGTCGCGGAAAATTTAAAATTTAAATATTATCGATTTAGTTCAACACTTTTATATACGGGCTGGAATGCGCCGCAAAGCGGCGCAATTTTTATACATATTGACTTTTTTGGATATACAGTTGCATTTACATTGAAAAAATCCCGTTTTTTGCTAAAGTTTTGGTAAAAAGTGACGATATAATATAAAAGTATAACTTTAATTGTGCCCGTTTTCCGTGTTAATGCAAGTCAGGCGGACAAATCTTAATGGTGCGGATATTTAGAGCAGGTGATTATTATGAATTTTATGAGTATTGGTAAGGTAGGCGCTTATGTAAAATCGTATAACGCGCAGCAGAAAATAGAGCTGAAAAAGGAATCGGGAAATTTTACGGCGGAAAAGCGCGACAGCTTTAAGCGGTCAAATGCCGAGGGCTTCAAGTCACAGCTTCGCGAGGCGGTGAACGACGCGGAGAAAGCGGTGAAAACCGCCGAGGAGACTCTGTTCGGAAGTGCAAACGGAAAAGCGAATGCTTTAAAAAACGCTTCGTGCGGCTCTGGGAAAACCCAAGCCGTCGAAACGGCGGATAAGCTTGATCAGAAAAAAACCCAAAACGCTGAGGGGACAGAAAAGACCGACCCCGAAAACGGTGTGGAGGAAGCTGAAAAATCCATTGCGGAAATGGTAAAGGAGCAGATGGAAAAGCTGGATTCGCTGTTTGGCAAAAGAGAGTACGATAAGGCGAACGATTCCAACTTAAGCTCTATTCGCGCCAAGCTTTATATGGGAAAGAAGCTCACCCCCGCGGAGCAGCAGTATCTTGCAAAGCGCGACCCGAACACCTATTCGCAGTATCAGCAGCAGGAAACGCAGCGCAGGATATATCGGTATACGCTTAAAAGCTGCCGCACCAAGGATCAGGTGAACGGAATGCGCCTGTCAAACGCGCTTTCGGCTCTTTCAGAGCTTAAGAAAGCTGCGAGGAACGGCGGAGGTATAGGCGGAATAGCGGGACTGAACGCCGCGTTGGAAAATGAAATACGCGATTTCACGCGTTCGGGCGAATATAACCGTCTGCCTACGGTGGCGGAGGTGAATAAGGTCAACCGCGACCTTGCCAAGGCGAAGAAATACGAAAGGGAAAAGCGTGCCGAGCAGCGTGAGAAGCTGAAGGCGCGCAGGAAAAAGAAAAAGCCGAAAAAGACCCCCGGCGACGGGAAGCGGACCGTTGCACAGGTCATGGTCACCCCCGAAGCCAAAAAGGTTATGCGCTCCCGCGCTAAAAACGCCTACAACACAGGGCGTGAAATGGCGATAGTTACGCATATTTATAAAATGAGCAGAAAGGCGTGACTGTCATAGCGTTATCTGTCGGGCATACTCATACGCCCGAAGCGGGAGGGTTAATATGAATGACGAATTGCGGCTGCATATTCCCACCTTAGAGGAACTTTGGTATCGCCGCGGACTACTTCAAGACCCCGATACCATGAGCTATAACAAGGGCTGTGAACTGAATTTTGATGGGTATGACAATGATACGGGGTGTATCGACTTCCCCGAACGGAAATGGGCGGAATGGTATGCTTATTTTGTCGGGCAGGAGCAGCGGTATTACGCTTATATCGCAAGACGTTCCGACGGCGCTTTTATAGGCGAGGTAAATCTTCATAAAAATCAAAATGCCGAATGGTTTGATATGGGGATAGTGATAGAGGCGAAATACCGCGGAAACGGATATGCGGAGCGTGCGCTTGGGCTTCTTCTGCGTCAGGCTTTTGAGCATATGGGCGCAGAAGCCGTACATAATGATTTTGAAGCAGAACGCGCCGCCGCGCTTAAGGCTCATTTGTCGGCGGGATTTACCGTTATAGGACAGGAAAACGGTATCGCCGAATTGTCGATTTCAAGGGAACGGTATTTCAGGGGGAAAGCTGTGCGCAAAATGGTTTCCGCCATAGCCGATATACTCGCGCAAAATCAGCCGTCTATCTACTTGTACGGCTCCTGTGTTCTCAATGATTTCAGATTGGGGTGGAGCGACATTGACATTGTTGTGCTTACGCAGGAGCGCATATCGGCGGAACAGGCGCGTGAGCTTGTCGGGCTGCGGCGAAAAATGCTTGAAGCCGAGTCCGATAATCCGTATTACCGCTTGTTTGAGGGTGCTATGCTGCCACTCTCCGCTTTTGTTTCGGGCAATTCCGACTGTGTGGTATACTGGGGAACAAGCGGCGAGCGTATCACCGACACATATTCCTTTGACAGCTTCAATATGACATTATTGCTGCAAAGCGGTCGGATGCTGTACGGACAGGATATTCGATGC
Source organism: uncultured Oscillospiraceae bacterium (assembly GCA_910577365.1). Taxonomy (GTDB): domain Bacteria; phylum Bacillota; class Clostridia; order Oscillospirales; family Ruminococcaceae; genus CAG-115. Next base: position 15,191 of record CAJTMU010000017.1, read on the forward strand.
CAGTTGGAAATGCCGAGCCGGAAGGCGCTGTGTTCCGATGTTCGCACACATTATGAAAGTATCAGACAATACGCGCGGACTACCCGACGCGGAATATATTCGTTCGGGTGGCTGCTTGATATCGCCAGGGGGCTTTACACGCTGCGCACAAACACCATAGCTTCCAAAACGGAAGCGGCGAGGTGGGTGCTTGAAAATGGGCTGTGTCCCGTTTCCGAGGCGCTGGAGACTGCCCTGAAAGTCCGTTTGGACCCAATAAAATCCCAAAACGATGTGAATGTTTTAAATTATTCAGAAACGCTCGGGCGCGAAATACAAAGCTTTGCCGACGTTCTTGGAGAGGAACTGAAAACCACTGAAATATAAAATAAGGGCAGGGCTGCAAAAGGCACCCTGCCTATTCTATGTTATTTAAAATAATTTATTTTATGCGTAAAGATATGGACGCGATTTTCCGCTTGACATCGGACTTGAAATGTGGTAAAATATTTTAGTGAATTTTTATTTTACGGAGCGGTAAAATGTCGGAAAATATTGAAAGCGGTACGGGACGTGACAGCGCCGCGCGGTATTCGAGAGGTTTCAGGGACGGTCTTCCGATAGCTTTGGGTTATCTGTCGGTATCCTTCACGTTCGGGATAACCGCGGTGGGAATGGGTATCCCGCCTCTTGCGGCGGTGCTTATATCAATGACCAATCTCACCTCCGCGGGGCAGGTTGCGGGAATAGGTATAATCGCGGCGGGCGGCGGCTATGCGGAAATGGCGCTGGCGCAGCTTATAATAAATATGCGGTACGCATTAATGAGCCTGTCGCTTTCGCAGAAGCTCAATAAAAAATACACGCTGCCGCACAGAATAGTATCCGCGTTCGGCATAACCGACGAGATATTCGCAGTGGCGGCGGGAAAGCCGTGCGAGGTGTCGAGCCGCTATATGTACGGGCTGATAACGCTCCCCTACATATTCTGGGCGGGCGGCACGGCGGCGGGCGCTTTTCTTGGGGAAATTCTTCCCGATTTTGTAAAATCCGCGCTCGGCATAGCGATATACGGAATGTTTATCGCAATAGTCATACCTCCCGCCAAAAAGAGCCGGGGAATATTGTTTACAGCGGTTCTGGCGGCGCTTTTAAGCTGCGCGATATATTATATCCCGATTTTCGGGGGTATTTCTTCGGGTATTTCGGTGATAATCTGCACGGTTATCGCAGCTTCACTGGGCGCGGTGCTGTTTCCGAGAGATATCGGGGAAAGCGTGGAGGCGCAAAATGGCTGATTTTCAATATCTGTGCGTAAGTATCGCGGTCATGGCGGTCGTTACTTATCTTATAAGAATGCTGCCGCTGGCGGCGTTCCGCAAAAAGATAAAATCGAAATTTGCGCTTAATTTTCTGTATTATGTGCCGTATGCTGTTCTCAGCGCGATGACGATACCCGCGATATTTTACAGCAGCGGCTCGGTAATAAGCGCCGCTGTGGGCTGCGCGGCGGCAATAGCGCTCGCGCTTTTGGAAAAGGGACTGCTTACTGTGGCGGTCTGCGCGTGCGCTGGTGTGTTTGTTACGGAGCTTATAATGCGGTTGACTGGTGCTTTGTGAGGTCGATAATCATAATATTTTGCGCAGATGACAAATTAGTTATTGCCATATAAAAACTGCCCGTACTGAGCAGCGTAAAGGTCGTGCGATATAAGACGCTGAAAGCGGGCGGCATTATGTCCGCTACAAATAAAATTCCCCCAAATCAAGCTTTAAAAGTGCTTTCAGCAAGCACCACGCAAAAATGGCACGCACTGAAGCATCATAAGAAGCTGTGTGATATAAGGCGCTGAAAGCAGGCGTCAACAAATCTCCCATGCATAAATCTTCTGCAAACAGGCGGGAAAGCGCAGCGGAATGAAGTAAAGCGGAGCTATACCGCCGAGGTTAGCGCAATTTTCGGTAAAGCCGAAAACGCAGCGGTGCGGGAAATTCTTTTAAATAAGGTGAATTGAATGAGAGCCGAGCTTAGGGAAATCAATGATTCAAACATGGAGGAGTGCTTAGCGTTAACGGTTTCGGCTGAGCAAGTTCAATATATCTCGCCAAATGCCGATTCGCTGAAAGAGGCGGATGGCGTTCCCAAAATAGCGCGTCCGTTCGCGGTATATGTTGATGATAGGATGGTAGGCTTTGCCATGTTCGCGTTTGATGAAATAAACGATGACCCAGACAAATACTGGCTTTGGCGGTTTATGATAGACGAGGAATTTCAGGGGAAAGGCTATGGGAGCGCGGCTCTTGAAGCAATAATTGAATATTTTAGGGAGAACGGTGCAGATGAAATAACGCTTTCCACCAAGGAGAACAATACCGCCGCGCTCGGACTTTATCATAAATTCGGGTTTAGTGAAAACGGAGAGATGAACGGTGAGGAAACAGTACTGAAAAAGCCGCTGTGAATGTCTGCTCAGAATCATTCGCAGAAATACTCCGAAAAAGAGGTAGATTATGAAACTTATGTTCGCTTCCGATATCCACGGCTCGGCGCTGTGGTGTGAAAAAATGATGGACGCTTACCGTGCGGAGGGCGCTGAAAAGCTCTGTCTTCTTGGGGATATATTGTACCACGGACCGCGCAACAGTCTGCCGGAGGGCCACGACCCCAAGGGCGTGATATCTCTGCTTAACGTGCTGAAAGAGGATATAATATGTGTTCGCGGCAACTGCGACACGGAGGTGGATCAGATGGTGCTGGACTTTCCCGTGTTGGCGGATTACGCGCTGATATACGCGGAGGGGCGGACTTTTTTTCTCACACATGGGCATCATTTTAATCCCGAAAATCTGCCGCCGCTGAAAAAAGGCGATGTGCTGATAAACGGGCATACGCATATTTACAAGGCAGAGCTTATAAACGGTATCCACTGCCTTAATGACGGGTCGGTATCGCTGCCGAAGGAGAATAATCCGCGCAGTTACATGATTTACGAGAATAGAATGTTTACGGTAAAGGGTTTTGACGGGCAGGAGCTTCTGCGGTATTCTGTTTAAATGCAGAGCATAAAATCTAATTGCCAAACATGTAACATTTTGCATAAAGCAGCGCAAAATTTAAGCGATAACACGCGCTGAAAGCAGACAGCCGCAAAATGCCCACGCAGGAATTTTCCGCAAACCGGTGGTGAAGCGCAGTTTTCCGCAAGGCGGAAAATGGAGCTTTACCGCCGAGGCTAACGGAATCCGCCGCAGGCGGGTGGAGTGGTGCGGAAAATTCAAATTTAAATAAGGAGAAAAGATGTCGAAAGCAAAGGAATTGTTTTTGAAATGCCTGCCAATGCTTATAGTGCTTGTATCAACGGGGATCTTCGCGCTGCTGATAAAATGGGTGATAGGGATATTTTATGCACCGAAGGATACGGTTTACGATAAGGAGTATGGGGAATACGGGTTTAAAGTGGTTCAGTGCTATCAGAACCCGAGCAGCTATTATTATGTATATAGCGGGGATTTCATGTATGATGAGAAAAGGTACGACAACGTTGCGGGGGAGCATAACAACGCTCACTTGATAGCTGAGCCGATAGCGTATTTCGTGCTGAACGAGCCAGCTTTGAATATGGAAAACACCACAGTGAAATATATAATACAAGGGAACGGTCTGACGGCGGTGCAGTTCGGTGAATTCGTGCTGTACAGGCTGGAGGGACAATATGGAGTATTTGCGCCGTTGAGGGAATACAAGGAGAGCGCTACCTCACGAAAAAACGATTTGTATGTAATTAAACAGCTTCTTAAAAATGAGAATTATAAGGAATTTGATTTACCTGAGTGGGAGTCCGAGGAGGAGTTTGTCGAGCAGCTGGAGAAAATCGAATGGTATCTTGACAATGAATACAATGAGGACGGTTAAACATCTTAACAATCCAAGGCAGCACCGCACAATTACCTTCTTTCAGACTCCACAAACATCGTTGAGGCGTATAAATGATATTAAAAGGAGGAATAAGATTGACATATCAAGAAATTAATGGGAATCTATTTGATTATTACAGTCGAGCTTTTTTGGCACACTGCATAAGTGCAGACTTTGCTTTGGGTAAAGGAATAGCGCTTGAATTTGATAGACGATATGATGTAAAAAGAAAGCTTAAATTATATAACCCCAATTACCTATCTTGGTATAAAGAGAATAATATAGGCGGCGATGCGATTATTGTAGATTCTATAATAAATTTAGTAACTAAAGAAAAATATTTTCATAAACCCACATACCGGACATTAGAAATAGCTTTAACAAGATTAGCGGATATAATTAAAATCAATAACATTGAGAATATAGCAATGCCATTGATAGGTTGTGGCTTAGACAGACTGAGTTGGGATAGGGTATCGGTTATGGTGCAGACTATATTCAGTGACCAAAACTGTAATATCACAGTAGTTAAAAGGTAAAAGGGTTATATCAACGGTAACACATAAACGAATTGAGAGTTAAAGAAAAGGTGAAATATGGAGAAGATACGGAATTTTTGCATTATAGCGCATATTGACCACGGAAAATCTACTCTTGCGGACAGGATACTTGAGCAGACTCAAACGGTTGCACTCAGGGATATGGAGGAGCAGCTTCTCGATAATATGGACATTGAGCGTGAGCGCGGGATAACCATAAAGGCACGCGCCGTTCGGCTTAAATACAGGGCTGACAACGGCGAGGACTATATTTTCAATCTGATAGATACCCCGGGTCATGTGGATTTCAATTATGAGGTGTCCCGTTCGCTGGTGGCATGCGAGGGTGCTATACTTATAGTCGATGCTTCTCAGGGTATAGAGGCGCAGACGCTCGCCAATACTTATCTGGCAGTGGAGAATGACCTTGAAGTCGTGCCCGTTATAAATAAGATAGACCTTCCTTCAGCTCACCCAGATGAGGTTAAAAAGGAGATTGAGGACGTTATCGGTATCGAGGCGGAAAACGCGCCCGAGATATCCGCAAAAATGGGAATAAATATCCACGCGGTCATGGAGCGCATCGTGGAGGCTATACCTGCGCCCAAGGGCGACCACGAAGCACCGCTTAAGGCGCTGATATTTGACAGCTATTACGACAGCTATAAGGGCGTAATAGTTTATGTAAGGATAAAAGAGGGCAGCGTAAAGGCTGGCGACAGGATACGCATGATGGCAAGCGGCGCGGAGTTCACGGTTGTGGAAACGGGCTATATGGGTGCTACCGAGCTTGTTCCGTGTTCGGGTCTTTTGGCGGGAGAGGTCGGTTATATCGCCGCCTCAATAAAATCCATAGGCGATACCAAGGTCGGCGACACCGTCACCAACGCCGCGAATCCCGCGGCAGAGCCGCTGGCGGGCTATCGTGAGGTAAATCCCATGGTGTTCAGCGGTATCTACCCAGCCGACGGGGCAAAGTATGTCGATTTGCGTGACGCTTTGGAGAAATTAAGACTTAACGACGCTTCTCTGAGCTTCGAGCCGGAAAGCTCCGTAGCACTGGGCTTCGGCTTCCGCTGTGGATTTCTGGGTCTGCTGCATATGGAGATAATTCAGGAGCGCATCGAGCGGGAGTATAATCTGGATATAATCACCACTGCGCCTTCGGTAGTTTATAAGATAGAGCTTACCGACGGAACGGTGAAGATGATAGACAATCCCACCAACTATCCCGACCCCGCAGAGATATCTCAGGCATATGAGCCGATGGTGAACGCTCATGTCTACGCACCGAGCGATTATGTGGGGAATATTATGGAGCTGTGCCAGAACAGGCGCGGCGTCTTCAAGGATATGAAGTATATCGACACCAACCGCGTCGACCTGCATTATGAGCTTCCGCTTAACGAGATAGTCTACGATTTCTTCGACGCGCTGAAATCCCGCACGCGCGGCTACGCAAGCTATGATTATGAGATGATGGGATTTGCCGCTTCCAAGCTGGTAAAGCTGGATATAATGCTGAACGGTGATGTTATTGATGCGCTAAGCTTTATCGTACACGCCGACAAGGCGTATGAGCGGGCGCGCAGAATGGCGGAAAAGCTGAAGGAGCATATCCCTCGGCAGCTTTTCGAGATACCGATACAGGCTTGCGTGGGCGGAAAGATAATCGCCCGCGAAACCATAAAAGCGCTGCGCAAGGACGTTCTGGCGAAGTGCTACGGCGGAGATATTACGCGAAAGAAAAAGCTGCTGGAAAAGCAGAAAGAGGGCAAAAAGCGCATGAGAGCCTTCGGAACGGTGGAAGTACCGCAGGAAGCGTTTATGGCTGTGCTGAAGCTTGACGACGAGTAACGGGATATGAGAGGGCTGTATGTTCATGTGCCGTTTTGTTTAAGCAAGTGCCCCTATTGCGATTTTTACTCCGTGCCGTTTGATGAAAGCCTGTCGGAGCGGTATGTCCGCGCGGTGATACGTAATGTCCAAGCCTACGGCGGAAAGTTTGACAGCGTGTATTTCGGCGGGGGAACTCCGATACTGATAGCCGATAATATTGCGGAGGTGCTGAGAGCGGCAGATATTGCAAAGGGAGCGGAGATAACCGTAGAGTGCAACCCATGCGAAATGACGGAAGAAGTTCTCGGAACGCTTTTCAATGCAGGAGTGAATCGTATCTCAGCGGGAGTGCAGTCGCTTGACGACACCGTTCTCAAGGCACTGGGCAGGCGGCACGATGCCAGTACCGCCGAAAAGGCGATACTCACAGCCAAAAAGGCAGGCTTTGACAATATCTCCGCAGATATCATGCTGGCAACCCCGCGGCAGACCATCGAAAGTCTGACGGATACCCTTGCGCGGCTCGCGGCGCTTCCGCTGACGCATGTTTCGGCGTATATGCTGAAAATCGAACCTAACACTCCGTTTGGGAAAGCTCCGCCCGAATTGCCAGACGATGACGAAACGGCGGATATTTATCTGAGAACGGTGAACGCACTGGAGCGGTATGGTTTTGGGCAGTACGAGATTAGCAATTTCGCAAAAGCGGGATTTGAGTGCAGGCACAATCTTAAGTACTGGCGCAGGGAAGAGTATCTCGGGATAGGCGCGGCGGCGCACTCGCTGTATGAAGGACGGCGGTTTTACATTGAACGTAACGCCGCGGATTTTGCGGCGGCAGAGCGGCAAAAGGACATTGCCGAGGGAGATATCCCCGATGAAAGCGAGGTGTATGAGGAAAGAGTAATGCTTGGCTTAAGGCTATCTGAGGGAATAGCCGAGGAGCTTTACAAGCCGCTTTTAAAGAGGCTCAACTATATTCCCGAAAGGTATTACGCAATTCAAAACGGGCGGCTTTCTCTTACGGCGGAGGGCTTTGCTGTAAGTAATGCGATAATATCAACGCTGCTGAGTCAGGATTTTTAAAAGCCTTTAAAAAACTGAATCACCGACAGCAGCGCTTCTGCCCACTAAAAAATCTTTCGCGGCAGGCTCTTTAAGCATAATGTATAGTTGCGGAACTTTAACTGGCGTTTGGCAAACTGGGTTTGCCAATAAAAAATATTTTAAATTAAGGAGAAAAAATATGTGTTATACAATTGAGGAAGGAAAAAAGTTTGTTCCCGCAGATTCTGATTGTTTTCAGTACATGGGAAGGATCGATTATGAAGATCCGAAGCGCCCTGTGCTGATATTCCCCGCGACCAAAATTGAAACGGTGTTTACGGGAACATCGGTAGGAATGGTGCTGAAAAATATTGAGATTCAGTGGTTCTGCTATTTCGGCGCTATAATCGATGGCGTTCAGCAGGTGATTGAGCTGAAAAACGGCAGCGGTGATGAGTTGTATATGCTTGCGGAGGGGCTGGAGGACAAGGAACATACTCTGGTGCTCTTTAAACGCATGGCAGCTGCTTATTACGCGGAGTTTGCCGGAATAGTTGTTGACGAGGGAGCGACGCTCAGAAATCCCGAGCACAAGTATGATTATAAGCTGGAGGTTTACGGTGACAGCGTTTCAGCGGGAGAGGTCACAGAGGCTCTTTATTATGAGGGACAGTGCGACCCAGGTCACCACAGCCAGTATGACAACTCTTATTTCGCGTATCCCTCGATACTGGCGCGCAAGCTGAACGCCGAGCTTCACGATATCGCTCAGGGAGGTATAGCGCTTCTGGATGACACAGGTTACTTCTGCGCGGAGAATCTTAAGGGGATGGTGTCCTGCTATGATAAAATGCAGTACAGCCCTCAGAAGCCGACCAAGCAGTGGGATTTCACAAGGTATACTCCCGACTGCGTAATAATCGCCATCGGTCAGAATGATTCCGCACCCGACCCCGAAGCGATAAAGCGTCCCGATTACCGAAGAATGTGGAAGGACAAGTATATCGAAATGCTTTCCGACCTGATGGAGAAATACCCCAAGGCAGAATTTGTACTTATCCTGACAGCCCTGCGCCACGACAAGACATGGGACGATGCGGTAGACGAGGTAGCGAATGAGGTGAACAGCCCGCGCGTGAGACATTTCCTGTTTTCGCGTAACGGTGACGTAACAAACGGTCACCCCCGCGCGACCGAGCAGACTGAGATGGCAGAGGAACTTTATGTGTTTCTTAAGAAAAATATTCTGAAATAATGGTGAATCCGTTTTGGTACTTTAGTACCAAAACGGATTTCAATTTTATACCGGACAAATATTGTCGGAATTTAACATGTGTTGTTTTCATTTGTTTTGACAGAAGATACCGTTTGACCCAAGCGGTGTTACAAGCTCTAATTTAAAGCGGTTGTTTGAAAGTGCATTACATACTTTGATCAGCTTATCTCAATTATGGCACGGATTATTGTCATAATACGGTTTTTGACATTTTAGATATAATAATTTTCAAAAAAATGTAATCGTTTTATAATAATGTTTATTTTGACATCTTCAAGAAGTCATATTTAATGGTAATTTGTCTTAAAATAATGTTGTATACAGCTTGCAAAAGGCGCTTAATATTTTTAACAAAATAATGATTGGAGGAGTTATAATGTTCAACAACAGGACTGTTGACGGCAGAAACAACGAGTGCGGAATCAAAATAGCCCGTATGCGCAAGGCTATGAAAATTTCGCAGCGTCAGTTGGCGGATAACCTTCAGCTCATCAATCTTGACATCGATAAGAACGCCGTTCAGCGTATCGAGTCGGGTCAACGCTTTGTTACCGATATAGAGCTGATGTATCTTGCAAAGGTTTTCAATACATCTATTGACGAGTTGTTGCGAAGGGATTAGCATGGCTTGCGTACACAGCGGATCCATATGCTGTGCCGGTCTGCAAATCGTCCCGTGAAATGCCGGCTTGAGCAGCCGGTTGGTGCCGCCCCCGACAGGGGGCGTATTTTTTTACAATATCTATTTACTTTTGGGTGAAAATGGTGTATAATAAAATATAGCTTGACTGCCGGGCAGTCGAGCTGGCAGGGCGGCTCCATTGTGGCGCGGCAAAATGCTGCGGAGCTGTCGGTGTCGGATTCCAATATCTGTAAAGGAGCTTATCAATATGAATAAGGCTAAAAAGTTTTTTGAGAAATTTGACTACAATTCTCCTGTCGTACTTACCTACGCTTTGGTTTGCGTGGTGCTGCTGCTTTTAAACGACATGACCAAGGACTGGCTGAATAACACGATGCTTATCAGTTGGGGTCACCCCAACCTGCTTGATCCGCTTACTTACCTGCGCGGCATTCTGCATGTTTTCGGACACGCGGACTGGAATCATCTTTTCGGAAATATGATACTTATGATGCTGGTAGGTCCTATCGTGGAGGAGCGCTACGGCAGCTGGAATCTCTGTGTTATGATAGTTTCTAATGCCGTTGTTACTGCTGTTATCAATGGGCTTTTCTCGGATTACGGCATTATTGGAGCAAGCGGCGTTATCTTTATGATGATAATCCTGAGCGCGTTTACCAATATGCGCAGGGGAAAAATTCCCGTTTCGCTGTGCATAGTTGCAGCTATGTATCTCGGACGGGAGATATACAGCGGCATATTATATCCGAACGACGGCGTTTCGAGGCTAGGGCATATTATAGGTGGCGTTACGGGACTTGTTTGGGGAATAATATTCTATAATAAAAAATTCAAATCAAGCGTTACGGTTGAATATTCAACAAAAAGTTAGCGCGGAGGGAGAGGTCATGGCGGAAAAGCTTTCTATAAACACGGCTGGGATAATGGCGGAGAGGTTTGGAAAGGATACGCTTATATCGCTTGCTACGGTTGACAATGGAGAACCGCAGGTGCGTACCGTGGACGGGTATTATGAGGACGGAGCTTTTTATGTGCTGACATATGCACTTTCTGGCAAAATGCGGCAGCTTGAAAAGCACCCGCGCGCTGCGGTTTGCGGCGAATGGTTTACAGGGAGCGGCATAGGTGAAAATCTCGGGTATATCCTCGACGAGAAGAACGCGGAGTTGTTCACCAAGCTGCGTGAGGTTTTCGCAGGCTGGTACGGAAACGGGCATATCGTTGAGAGCGACAGGAATAATATCATACTGAAAATTCAGCTGACCGACGGGATTCTGTTCGCAAACGGCGTAAGATATGATATCGATTTTACATAAGTTGGGCGGTTATCCGTTAAGGATGACCGCCCGAACGGTTATACCGACAAAAATCATATATTGGCGGGCTTGATTTTATTTCTGAAATATGGGGGATAATTTTCTGCAACAAGAAGTTCAAAATGGGCGGAGTTTCGGTGGAATATTCCGCAAAGAGGTAACGAGAGGGTTCGGCGGTCTGCTGAAAAACATAAATCCCCCTTATACCATACGGTATAAGGGGGATCAAAGCTATTAGATTCCGTTACAGGAAACACCTATTCTGATAGTAAGCTTCTTGCTGGACATATTTGTGAAAACACCGTTATAGTATGGCTTGGATGAACTTATGCTATCGGTATAAATCTCTACCCAGCCATCATAATATAGGTCGTTGTCTTCTTCATTGGTGCTGAATGTTTGACTTTCAACGAGGGTTCTTGTGCCGCCGACAGACGCGGAATTGTATATTGCCATTTTCACACGACAATTCCTTGTCGTGACAACATTGCCGTTATCATCAATGCATTTAAAGCCAATATTGAAGCCTCCTGTAGGTTTATACTGGTATGTAGTAAATGTATAACCCGATTCCAGATTAGCAGATAATTCAACAACACTATCGACATATGTTATTCTCGGCATGGGTATCGTTTCAACAATCTCACCATCGGCATTGCAAATAACGCCCAGATAATTCTGATAATCAACAATATTTGCTTCTTGAGCAGATACCGTTGTACATAAAGTCAGCGCAAAAAGTACACATGAAATAAAGATGCAAATAAATTTCCTCATAGTTTACATTCCTCCTATACGTTTAAAGCGCAGTAATATACGATCGTTTCGTTTATTGGTTTTGCTCAAAGCCACCAAGTCCGCCAAGCCGCTCGCGACGCTCACGAGCAAGCTCACAAGCGCGTTCATAACCGAGCTTATAACCATCTTCGGGGCTGATGGACATGTAACTGTAACCAACCCCACACTCTTTGATATTACCACTGTCTCCGGCAAGTCCTATAAGCTGTCCTGCTGCAATTTTCGTTCCCTCGTCAAAACATATGGTATCGTCAATCGCGAAATGACTATACACAGCGTAGTTTCCGTCCTCTAGAAGCATACACAGCGAAATGCCATAACCTCCAACATATTTTTTGTACATAACGATACCCGATTCAGCTGCGTATACCTCGCTTCCGTATCCGGCAGGTATAAAGTTCAGCAACTGTGCGTTTTCATGATGTTCCTCGCCTTGAAGGTCTAATTCAATTTCTTCCGCTGACGGTACGATAAACTTTGAGGAAACAATACCGTCCGAAGCTTCGTCCGACAGGTCGACCGTTTCTTCTGACATTTCCGCTGTTTCGGTCTCTTCCATCAAGGCTTCTCCCACTGTATTCAACAATAGGATTTCGCTTGTTTCGTTCAAGAGATCATTTTCAATAACGGGCAGAGCGGTTTCTGCGGTTTCGCCGTAATAACCAACGGGATTTAATGTAATGCTGTTTGCTTTGTTCGAACCACTTTCACTTTCTTTGTCGGCATATGCCGTAATAGCAAATGAGGAAAGCAGACCGCAAAATGTTACGGAAGCGGCAGCAATGATTAATGTCCTTTTCTTGAATACCATTTTAAACACCTCCTTTTCTAAAAAATATTATACCATTCTTTAAAAAATATGTCAACATTTTTTCCAAATATTTACTGTTAAGGAATCTTAACGGTAATTTTGCCGTTCTTTTGGACTTGATTTTATTTCCGAAATGTAGTATAATATAAATTGGATAATTTTTGCATGTTATGGAGGAAAAATGGATAGTTTTATTCAGATAGACATTTATACCTCATCGGAGGCTATCGACGGAATAACGGGGGCGCTCACCGACTACGGCATAACCGGCTTTATAATAAAGGACGGCGCGGATTTCGAGAGCTTTCTCGCGGACAAAAACGCCAACTGGGACTATGTTGATGACGAGCTTATGGGGCTTAAGGACGCCGAGCCATGCATCACGCTATACGTTCACGACAACGCGCAGGGCGCGGAGAGCTTAGCGGCTGTAAGGGCGCTGGTGGAGGGCTACAAACTGAACAACTCCGACGGATATTACGGCAATATCCGTATGGAGCTTGCCAACGTCAGGGAAGAGGACTGGGCAAATAACTGGAAAAAATACTACAAGCCCTTTAGAATAGGTAAAAGTATCATTATAAAGCCGTCATGGGAGCAAGTAACGCCTGCGGAAGGGGACAGGGTGCTTGAAATAGACCCCGCCTCGACTTTCGGCACGGGGCAGCACCACACAACAAAGCTGGTGATAGAAACGCTTGAAAGCGTCATTAGCGGCGGCGAGAGGGTGCTTGATCTCGGCTGTGGCAGTGGTATACTCTCAATTGCGGCTATGCTGCTTGGTGCGGATAATATCACAATGTGCGATATATTTGAGAACGCGGTAAAGACCGCTTCCGAAAACGTTGAAAAAAATCATATCACCAAGGATAAATACCACGCTTTTATCGGGGATATCACAGTGGACAGCGGACTTCGTGAACGGATTGGCGGAGGGTTTGACGTTATTTGTGCTAATATTGTCGCGGACGTTATTATTGCTATGAGCGGCTTTTTCAATGGATTTCTCAAAAAGGACGGGCGTCTTATCGTATCGGGCATTATCGACGAGCGTCTTGACGAGGTGACCGCCGCTCTGCTCGAAAACGGCTTCGAGCTGCTCAACTCGGTCGATGAGGAAGGCTGGAACTGCCTGATGCTGAAAAGGATGATTGATTAAGGGATAATATTAGTTTTTTATAAAAACTATAACAACACAATGTCGGCACAGGAAATTTTTGAGAGAGCCGAAGTCAGTAACACGAAGCGGAGTGTTACTGACTTTAGCGGACCAAAAAAATTTCAAGTTTAAATAAATCGGATCAGTTTAGCGTTTTATAAAGAGAAAGACGGTTCGCCCCGCGAAGCGGAGTGAGCCGTATCGTACGGACTACGGGTGTAAGAAAATTTTAGAATTAAAAAATTTACTAATATCAACATTTTATATAAAGTCTGTTCGGTTCTATAAAACCGATTCTTATCTTCTACCTCTAACCTCTTGCCTCTAAAAGCATATAATGCTTTAGGAGGCGATTTTATGGAATTTTTATATGTTTTTGCACTTATGTTTCTTTCCATATTCGGGTTGGCTATGCTGATAAAGCTGTTTTTCGGTGCGCTTTTCCGCAGCGCTGCAAGGCAGTTTGACGTTTATGTACGTGCCGAAGATGGTCTGGACGAATTTGTGCGTTTCGCGGGCAAATGCTCCCATATCGGAAAAATAAACATTATCCTTTCCGACGGAGAGCCTGACGTTACAGCGCGCACCCTGGCAGAAAAATTCGCCGATGTCAATATCGTCGGCGGGCAAGGTCGGTGAAAAATTTGAAAACCAATGAAAGCCTTAACTCCATCAGCGGCACGGTTGAGGGGGTTATCTTCTACAACGAGGAAAACGGCTATATCGTGTTGGATATGGACTGCGGCGGCGTTCTAACCACCGCGGTGGGAAATATGGGCGATGTGCGCGAGGGCGAACGGCTCACCTTATACGGAGATTACATAAATTCCCAGAAATACGGGAGGCAGTTCAAGGTTGAGATTTTTGAGAGAGCTATGCCCGAAAATGCCGCCGCCGTGCGCAAGTACCTCGGCTCGGGGGTGATTTCGGGCATCGGTCCCGCTATGGCTAAAAAGATAGTTCAGGCATTCGGCGACGATACCATGGATATACTGGAGAACCACTCCGAGCAGCTTTCCTCAATAAAGGGGATATCTCCGGAGAGGGCGAGGGATATCGGCAGGGATTTCCGCAATATCACGGGGCTTCGGAAGGCTATGACATTCTTTTCAAAATACAAGATACAGCCCGTTTACATAGCGGCGGTATGGAAAAAATTCGAGGGTTTTACAATTCAGGCGGTGACGGAAAACCCTTATGTTCTGTGCGGCAGCGGTATAGAACTGCCGTTCCGCGACGCTGACAGGGTTGCGAGGGATCTCAGACTGCCGATGGACAGCGAGGAGAGGATCTCCGCGGGCATTTTGTGGACGCTGCAGCTCGGAGCGCTGAACGGTCACACCTGCCTGAGGGAAACGGAGCTTTCCGACAGCGTGGAGCGTGAGCTGTCAGTAAGCGGAAAGCAGTACTGGGAAGCTCTTAAGATGACGGAGCAGCGCGGAGAGATAATCATAACTGACAAGTATGATGAGGTTTTCGTCTTTCTGAGGGAATACTACGAAGCGGAATGCTTTATTTCCGAAAAGCTGGCGGAGATGATAAAGCGGGACGACTGCGGGGATAAGGACTATTCGGAGGAGATAGCGGGGATAGAGTGGACGGAGGGGATAACCTATGAGAAGCTCCAGCGCGAAGCAATAAACGGCTGCATGAACAATCATGTGTTCATTCTCACCGGAGGACCCGGAACGGGAAAGACCACCACGCTCAACGCTGTGATACAGCTGTGCAAGCAGCGCGGTCAGAAGCTGAAGCTTGCCGCCCCCACAGGCAGAGCCGCAAAGCGCATGGCGGATCTTACGGGCGCTCAGGCGCAGACTATCCACAGGCTGCTGGAAGTGGATTTCGCAAAGGGCGGCGGCTCTTTCCGCAGGAACGAGGAAAACCCAATCAGCTGTGACGTGCTGATAATCGACGAGACCTCCATGGTGGATACGCTGCTGATGGCTTCGCTTTTAAAGGCGGTAAAGGGAAAGACGCGCCTTGTGCTGGTGGGAGACAGCAATCAGCTTCCATCAGTGGGCGCGGGAAATATCCTGCGCGACCTGATAGCTGGCGGCAGAGTTCCAATGGTGGAGCTTAAGGAGATTTTCCGTCAGGCGGCGGAAAGCCTTATCGTAACCAATGCACACAGGATAGTGCGGGGGCAGTATCCCGTGCTTAACGACAGAACGAAGGACTTTTTCTTCATGCCGTCGGACAGCGAGGAAAAGACCCAGCGGCTGGTGATAGAGCTTTGCAGGACAAGACTGCCCAAGACATATGGGTTTGATGCACTGGAGGATATACAGGTTCTTTGCCCGTCCAAAATGGGACGTGTCGGCACGGAGACGCTCAACGGGGAGCTTCAGCTGGCTCTTAATCCTCCATCAAAGAACAAACAGGAAATTAAGTTCATGAACGCGCTTTTCCGCGACGGCGACAAGATAATGCAGACCAAGAACGACTACGATGTGGAGTGGCGCAGGGACGCGGAAAAATCCCATGGGATATTCAACGGCGATATCGGCAGGATACGCCGCGCGGACAAGCTTAACGGCATTTGCGAGATAGATTTTGACGGGCGGATAGCGACGTATGACGCGGAAATGCTCAAGCGGATAACCCACGCCTACGCCGTGACCGTTCACAAAAGTCAGGGCAGCGAATATCCGGCGGTGATAATTCCGCTGCCGAACGGAATGGATATGCTCTCATACCGCAATTTGTTATACACGGCGGTGACAAGAGCAAAAAAAATACTTATAGTAATAGGAGCAGCTTCAAAGGTGTACAGCATGGTTGATAACGATCGCCGCGCACTGAGGTACTCCTGTCTTAAAACAATGCTGGAGGATCATTTTGTATAGCCGGCGGGAGCTGCTGCGCGCGGCGGCTTCTCTGATCGTGCCGAACCGCTGCCCGTTCTGCGACGTTGTCGTGGGAGCGTTCGAGTATATGCACGAAGAATGTTTTGACAGACTGCCGCGGATAACGGAGAGCATTGTGCCGCCCAAAGGAATTAAGGAGCTTTACGCTTGTTTTTGGTATGACGGAGCGGCAAGGGACGCGATTCTGCGTCTCAAGGACGGGCATTACATACACTCAGCCGAGGCATTCGCGCCGATAATGCTGGAGGTTATCGGCGGCGCAGTCATGCGTGCGGATATGATAACCGCCGTGCCGAGCAGCTTGTTTATGAAGCTAAGGAGAGGATATGCTCCCGCGGAAGCGATAGCAAAAGAGATTTCCCGCCGATGCGGCATTAATTTCGCAGTTACTCTTTGTACAGATAAAAGGTCTGAACAGAAGCGCCTTAACGCTAAGGAACGCGCCGAGAACGTCAGGGACGCTTTTGATTTAGTTGACAAAATGTTGATTCAAGGCAAGAATATACTTTTAGTTGACGACATCTGCACCACGGGAAGTACTCTTTCCGAATGTGCGAGAGTACTTCTGGAAAATGGCGCGGCTTCGGTGAGCGGCGCGGTTTTCGCGGCTACTTCATTGAAATAATATACTTATGGTTGATTTTATGCTGTATAATACTGTTAGATGTGGAATGCTTTGCATATCCTTTGTAATTCCCTGCCTGCGGGACAGGCTGCTTGGCTGAAAGAGCATTGCTTTTTTAAGGTAACAGCGGTAAAATCAAGATGTAAAATCGGCATTTGGAGGGACAATAAATGTATTTATATCATTATTTTGACAAAAGTATAGGACCTTTCAGGAGTCTGACGGCAGTCCCGTCAGAGGAAGCGAAAAAGGTGATGGAAGCAATAAAGACAGAGCACCCGAATTCACAATGTGCAGAAAGACATGACAAATATGTTGAATACCGCCATAACTGCGAATCTATCTTACGCGGAGAGTTTGCCGCTAAGGGCGGGATAATGGAGATAAATACCCCTCATTACATGGTGGTTGAACACTGTCCGTGGCTCAGCACGTGGTATGAGCAAAGCGAGTATATTAAAATTCCGATAGGTGAGTTTGATACCCGAACGTTATCGTTCACATACGGAGACTCGATGCCCACATTCAGTCCGTCCGTTAATGACGGAAAGGAATACAGGAAAAAGCTCTACACATATGAGGAAATATTGAAGGTAATTGAAAAATACGGATTACCTCAGGACTGGAACGACGACGGAAAATTTGGACCCGAAAGGTATATTGAAGTCCATGTATGGAGCGATGAGACCGTAAATAAATATTTATCAAAATATAAATGAAGTCGTCAATTACGGGCAAATATCTGCTTGGGAATAACAAAGATTTTGCAGACAGCATTAAGCATCACAAAAGAACAATGTGTAACTGCGCGGGATACTTGATTTTTTAGGGGATTGATGGTATAATAATAAATGGCTGCCGATTTTAGGGATTTGCGGCTTGAGGCGGATTTTCGGAGAAGCGCTGTGTTGGCGAATGAAGGCACGGTGCGTTTCCGCATTGGTTTGCCCCTCACTCCGCGCAAATGCACTTTGACCCTTTGAGACCCCGATTCCGCGCTTTGCGTTGGGGATACAGAATCAGGAGATAAAAAAAATGACATACAAAATAACAGCCGAGGAACTGGCTGTTCAGAAGGATTATATGCGCAGGGTCGCGGATTTTAACACGCGGCGCGAGCTTCCCCCCGTCGCTCATGTCCACAGTTTCGGCTGTCAGCAGAACGTCAGCGACGGCGAAAAGCTTAAAGGTATGCTGGCGGAAATGGGCTACGGGTTTTCTCCAGAGGTCGGCGGAGCGGATTTGGTGCTGTTCAATACATGTGCGGTAAGGGAAAACGCGGAGGACAGGGTGTTCGGAAATCTCGGCGCACTTAAGCACAACAAGCGGGACAACCCCGATATGCTTATCGGCGTATGCGGCTGCATGGTTCAGCAGGAGCATATTACGGAGAAGATAAAAAAGAGCTTTCCGCATGTTGATTTTGTTATGGGAACACATGTTCTCCATACTCTCCCCCAGATAATATTCGAGGCGCTTACGCAAAGAAAGATGAAGATAAGTATTCCCGAAAGCGACGGGGTTATCGCGGAGGGGCTTCCGCTCAGACGTGAGAACGCGCTTAAGGTCAGCGTGCCGATAATGTACGGGTGCAATAATTTTTGTACCTACTGCATTGTGCCGTATGTCAGGGGCAGAGAACGCTCACGGGATACGGAGGATATCCTGCGGGAGGTCAGGGCGGCGATAGACGGCGGCGCACGGGAGATACTGCTGCTGGGGCAGAACGTCAATTCCTACGGTAAGGAGCTTGGAACGAGCTTTTCGGAGCTGCTGCGCAGGATAAACGATATCGAGGGCGAGTTTCGGGTATGCTATATGTCCAGCCACCCCAAGGACGCTACCGAGGAGCTGATAGATACCATCGCGGAGTGCGAAAAGGTAACAAGGCACTTTCATCTTCCCGTTCAGTCGGGCAGCAGCCGTATTCTGGAGCTGATGAACAGACGCTATACAAGGGAGCGCTATCTGGAGCTTACGCGGTATATCAGGGAAAAGATACCCGACGCGGCGCTTACCTCGGATATTATTGTGGGATTCCCCGGGGAGACCTACGAGGATTTCAAGGAGACGCTTTCGCTGATAAGAGAGGTGCGGTTCGACTCGCTTTACACGTTTATTTACAGCCCGAGAAAGGGAACTAAGGCGGCGGAAATGCCCAACCCCGTTTCCGCGGAGGAAAAGGGCAAATGGTTCAGGGAGCTGCTGGAGGTTCAGCAGGAGGTTGGCGAGAACGCCTACCGCGGTTATATAGGCAGGGTGATGAGGGTGCTGTGCGAGGGCGTGGGTCGCACCCGCGACGGCTGTCTAACAGGTAAGACGCGGCAGAATGTTATTGTGGATTTTGACGGGGACAGAGAGCTTATAGGGCAGTTTGTCAACGTTGAGATAACCGGCGCGCTTAACTGGGCGCTGCTGGGAAAACTGGCGGCTGACGGTTGACGGCGTAGAGTTTCGGTGCGGCTTCGCTGCATATCAAAAAAGAAGAGCGTTTTGTTTAAGTGAGTAAGGCGCTGAAAGCGAAGAGCAGCAAAACGCCCGCGCAGGAAATTTTTCGCGAGAGCCTGAATACGCAATACGAAGCGAAGCGCAGTATTGCGTATTCAGGCGGGTCGCGGAAAATTTCAAATCAAAATAAGGAGAAATATTATGGATGTTATCGAGATTACAAGGCAGCTTGGAAAGGCTATTCAGGCTGACGAGAGGTATATTGACTATGTGAATGCAAAGTCGCGCAACGACGAGGACAAGGAGCTTCAGGAGCTGATAGGAGAGTTCAATCTTATACGTCAGAATGTTGCGTTTGAGAGCGGCAAACCTGAGGAGGAGCAGGACAAGGAGAAACTCGCGGAGCTTAACAACAAAATGCGCACCGCATACGACGCGGTCATGGCGAACGAGAATATGGCGCTGTTCACGGTGGCAAAGCAGGGCATGGACGCGCTTATGAATCAGATAAATACTATTCTGACATATTCTATGGAGGGTATGGATCCCGAAACCTGCCCGAGCGAGATAGCTGCCGATTGCAGCGGAAGCTGCTCCACCTGCGGCGGGTGCGGATAATTCGCAGCAGGCTTTGAACAACGCGAAACCCACGGAGCATAGTCGCTTAAAGTGAAGATAAACAAAGCGCTCATGCATGAATTTCCCGAAAGTCTCTGAGAAAGTGTAACGGAGCGTATGCGTAGTGTAGCTTTCTTAGAGGGATAGTAACAACAACGCAAAGCGTTGTTGTTACGGTTAGGGAAATTCAAATTTTAAATCAGGAGATAAAATGGCTCAGAAGGAAGAAAAAGTATCCCCCATGCTGCGGCAATACCTGGACATAAAGGAAAAATACAAGGACTATGTCCTATTTTTCCGTCTGGGAGATTTTTATGAAATGTTTTTTGAGGACGCGGTCAATGTGTCGCGGGAGCTGGAGCTTGCTCTTACGGAGCGGGCAGGTTCACCTATGTGCGGAGTGCCCTATCACGCGAGCGAAACTTATATAAAAAGGCTTATTGATAAGGGATTCAAGGTGGCTATCTGCGAACAGACTTCCGACCCCGCAACTACAAAGGGGCTGGTGGAGCGCGACGTTATCCGCCTTGTTACCGCAGGAACGGTAATAGAGGCGAGTATGCTCAGCGAGGACAGTAATAATTATATTACCTGCATATATAATGAGGAGGAGAGCGCAGCCCTGATTTTCGCGGATATATCTACTGGTGAAGTTCACGCCTTTGAGGAAAGCGGGGTGGACAGTGAGCAGGAGATAATCACCGAGCTTTCGCGTTTTAAACCCGTTGAGATACTTATAAACGGCAGATTTCTTGATTTGAAGAAGGTGAATGAATTTGTCACCAACCGCATGAAAAAGTGTCAGTGTGAGATGCTGGATGACGAGCGGTTTGACGACGGCGATACCTCTATAATTACAGAGCAGTTTGGAAGCGACAGGGACGATATACTGCACTGTTCGCCCGTAATAATGAAGGCGCTTTGCGCTATGTTCGGATATTTCGGCGAAACTCAGAGAGCTACTGTAAAGCGCTTTGTGAGTTTTACGGTGCATAAGAGCGGAGAATGCATGGGGCTTAATCTTACCACGCGGCAGAATCTGGAGATAAGCGAGACTATGCGAACGCGCGACAAGCGCACGACTCTTATGGGCGTGCTGGACAAGACCGTAACGGGAATGGGCAGGCGGCGGCTTCAAAGCTGGGTGGAGCAGCCGCTTATAAAGCCGACGGAAATCCTCGAGCGGCTGGATGCGGTGGAAGAGCTTACCAAAGATTCCACCGCGGTTTGCGATATCCGCGACGCGCTTAAGGGGATATACGACCTGGAGCGGCTTATGACGAGGGTGATGTTCAAGTCGGCTTCGCCGCGGGATATTTATTCACTGGGGCAGACCTGCAAACGGCTTCCCGCGCTGAAAGCGTGCGTGGGACGGCTGGAGTCAAGGCTTTTCGGGAGGCTGTACGGGAATATCAGCGAGCTTACGGACGTTTCCTCGCTGGTGGAGAACGCCATTTCGGACGAGCCGCCGCAGAGCGTTAAGGACGGCGGGACTATCCGCGACGGGTTCAACGAGGAGATAGACCGTCTGCGCAGGATATCGCGGGGCGGCGAGGACGTTCTGCGGGAGATTGAAGAGCGTGAGCGGGCGGCTACCGGGATACGCACCCTTAAGGTGGGCAACAACCGTGTTTTCGGGTACTACATAGAGGTGTCCAAGAGCTTTGTTTCGCAGGTGCCTGCGCACTACCACCGCAAGCAGACGCTCACCACGGGTGAGCGCTACATAACCGACGAGCTGAAAAAGATTGAGGGAGAGATACTCGGCGCTAACGACAGGATTCTGGCGCTTGAGCAGGCAATTTTTGCGGAAGTAAGAGATTTTATCGCCACAAAGCTGGAGGAGATACACATTACGGCAAGGGCGGTCTCGGAGACGGACGCTATTTGCTCATTTGCACAGACCTCCGTTGAGAACAATTATATAAAGCCCGAGATAACTCTTGACAGCGTGATAGATATAAAGGACGGCAGACACCCCGTGGTGGAAAAGGTTCTCGGGGACAGACCGTTCACGCCGAACGATGTGCTGCTGGACTGCAAAAGCAACAGGCTTATTATCATAACCGGACCCAATATGTCGGGAAAATCCACGTTTATGCGGCAGACCGCGCTTATCGTGCTTATGGCGCAGATAGGCTGCTTTGTTCCCGCGAGGTACGCTAAGATAGGCGTTGTGGACAAGATATTCACGCGCGTTGGTGCTTCGGACGACCTTTCCTCGGGGCAGTCTACGTTTATGGTGGAGATGAACGAGGTCGCGGATATCCTCAAAAACGCCACGCGGAAAAGTTTGGTCATTCTTGATGAGATAGGGCGCGGCACGTCTACGTTTGACGGAATATCCATCGCGAAATCCGTTGCTGAATATATTTCGGGAAAGAATATTG
Source organism: uncultured Oscillospiraceae bacterium (assembly GCA_910577365.1). Classification (GTDB taxonomy): domain Bacteria; phylum Bacillota; class Clostridia; order Oscillospirales; family Ruminococcaceae; genus CAG-115. The sequence continues at coordinate 37,465 of CAJTMU010000017.1, forward strand.
GCTGCAAGACGCTTTTTGCAACACATTATCATGAGCTTATCGCGATGGAAAAGGAGTATGAGGGTGTAAGAAATTTCTCCGTAGCAGTATCAAAGCGCGGGGACGATCTCAGATTTCTTCACAAAATAGTAGAGGGCGGTACGGACGACAGCTATGGGATAGAGGTGGCAAAGCTGGCGGGGCTTCCGCAGAAAGTAATTTCACGCGCGAAAGAGGAACTTAAGGAGCTGGAGGTGAGCGGCAAGGTGAAGCTTGCCGAAGCGATAGAGCGCAGCGCTGATAAACAATTCAGCTTTACTGCCGTCAATGAGCAGAACGCTATTGCGCGTCTGCGGGCGGCGGATATCAACAGTATGAGTCCTATGGACGCGCTGATGTTCGTAAAGGAGCTGAAAGATACACTGTGAGTAGGCGGACACCGTTGTGGAATGTGAGTTGCGAGAAATTCTTTAAAATAAACCGCTTCAGGTCAGCCTAATTAAAAGCATTACAGCTGAGAGAAACCCGAAAATTGCGGAGCAAAGGTGCTGGAAGCATATGTAAACAAAACGCCCGCGCATGAATTTTACGCGATCCTCTGCAATGTCAACACGGAGCGAAGCGAAGAGTTGATATTGCAGAGGGATAGTACGAACGCAAGGCGTTCGTACGGTGCGGAAAATTCTTTTAGATCAGGAGAAAAGAATGCCTAAAATAAATTTGTTGGACAAGAGCGTTTATGAGCTTATAGCGGCGGGCGAGGTTATCGAAAGACCGTCTTCGGTGATAAAGGAGCTGGCGGAAAATTCCGTTGACGCAGGTGCGCGCACCATAACAGTGGAGATAAAGCGCGGCGGGATAGCTTACATAAGGGTGAGCGACGACGGCTGCGGCATAGCTTACGAGGATATCCCACTGGCATTTCAGCGGCACGCTACCAGCAAGGTTTACTCGGCGGATGATTTGGACAGGATAAATACGCTTGGGTTCCGCGGCGAGGCTCTGGCTTCGGTCAGCGCCGTAAGCCGTGTGGAGATAGTAACAAAGCGCGCGGAGGACAAGTTCGGAAACCTTTATCGGCTGGAGGGCGGAGAGCCGCTGGAATATGATAAAGCGGGCTGCTCGAACGGCACGTCTATAATAATACGGGATCTGTTTTTCAATACTCCCGCGCGGCTGAAGTTTCTTAAAAAGGATGTGACGGAGGGAAATTACTGCGCGGCGGTGGTGGAAAAGCTGGCACTCTCTCACCCCAATGTGTCGTTCAGATTTATACGTGACGGGCGGCAGGCGCTTATAACAAGCGGCGACGGCGATTACTACGGTGCGGTATACGCGGTTTTCGGGAAGCAGTTTGCAGCGGGGCTTATTCCAGTAGACGGAATATACCGCGATATAAGTGTTACGGGTTACACGTCGTCACCGCTTTTTACAAGGTCTAACCGCAGTATGCAGAGTTTTTTTGTGAACGGCAGGAGCGTGAAAAGCCCGCTTTGCTGCGCGGCTCTGGAGGAGGCGTACCGCAACAGCATTATGACAGGGAGATTTCCCGCGTGCGTGCTGTGCGTGAATCTTGATCCCGCTCAGTTTGACGCAAACATTTCGCCCTCAAAGACTGAGGTGCGCTTTTCCAATGAGAAAGCGGTGTTTGACGCTATTTATGTGGCAGTAAAAAATGGTTTGACGGGGTATGACGAAAGCCGTGAGATAGAGCTTGCTCCAGCGCCTGCCGTAGTGGCGGAATCTGTGGAAAATACTGCTGCGGAGAAATCGGGAGGAAAGTCCGAAAAATATAACGAGGAAAAAGAGGGAGTATCGACGCTGGCTGTACCTTCGGGGCATGAAACGGTTTTCAAATCTGCTTCACATGAACCGTTGTTCAAGCCCCAGAACGCAGAGCAGACCACTCTTTCGGGGGTAATGCTGCCAAAGCCAGCGGAAAAGAAGCCTGAGGAAACTCCCTTGGAGGAACTGCCGGGGTTTGCATTTTTGTCGCAGAAATCTTTTGAGAAGCGTCCTAAGCCTACAGAAGAGATGCCGGAGAAAACGGAGCAAGATCCGCTTGCTCCCGAGACGCTCCCGCATAACGCGGCAGGAGAACGCGCTGAAAAGGACAGAGAAACGTCAGCGCGGCGAGAGGTGCGGGTAATCGGTGAGCTGTTCAAGACATATATCCTTTGTGAGAGTGAGGGCAGTCTTATGCTTATTGATAAGCACGCTGCGCACGAGCGGATAAACTTTGAGCGTTTCCGAAAAGGTATCAACAGTCACGGACAGATGCTGCTCGAGCCGCGCGAGGTGTATCTCTCGCCGAAAGAATATGACGCGGTGAGGGGCTTCAGCGGTAAACTGGCAGACGTTGGTCTGCTGCTGAAATTTTCCGAGAACGGCAAGGTACTGGTGGAGGGCGTTCCGCAGTATCTCGATTCCGCTGCGCCCGAAGATCTTCTTCAGAGCGTTGCGAGAATGCTGGCGCAAGGCGGCGGCAGCGCAAAGGGAGAGCTGTTTGACGAGGTGCTGCATATGATGGCATGTAAGGCTTCAATCCGCGCAAACGAGGACAACGATATCTCGGAGCTTGCCTATCTTGCGGACAAGGTGATAAACGACCGTGAAATACGTTATTGCCCTCATGGCAGACCCGTTCTCACGCAGATATCGAAGCGGCAGATAGAAAAATATTTCGGCAGGATAGTGTAGAGGCTGCGGGGGTGCTTATGAAAAGGATAATAGTGGTCTGCGGAGCCACCGCTTCAGGAAAAACGGCGCTGGCAGTAGAGCTTGCCAAAATTTACGGCGGAGAGATAATCTCTGCGGATTCCATGCAGATATATACAGATATGGATATTGCTTCCGCCAAAGCGACCCCCGAGGAGCAGAAGGGTGTTACACATCATCTGCTCGGGTTTCTGGATCCGTCCGAGAGCTTTTCGGTGGCAGATTATGTGGGGCTGGCAAACGAGTGTGCGGCGGATATTCTTTCAAGAGGGAGGATACCTGTAATCTGCGGCGGAACGGGGCTTTATATCTCCTCTTTCGTGGACAATATCACCTTTGACGACAGCCGCTGTGATTATGAGTTCCGTGAGGAAATGGAGCAATTCGCACAGAAAAACGGAAACGGTGCTTTGCTGGATAAACTGCGGGATATCGACCCTGAAACTGCGGAAATGCTCCATGAAA
>CAJTMU010000018.1:0-9821 GCA_910577365.1 uncultured Oscillospiraceae bacterium
AGTGTTCACAACATTATCCCGCCGCTCTTTGTTGGAAACGACGTCCCTTGTAAGCAGCAGCTGAGCCACGCGGTGATTATACTTAGCGAAATTGTCGCTGTACAGCTTCATAAGCTCCGATTGCCCTATTGCAGCGCATGCCTGCTTCGAGGGGGTATCCGTCGGCTTGGAGCGCAGCCCCGCCTTGGCGGCTCCCACCGCCTGCGCACCCGAAGACACGATAACTATCTCCCTGCCGGAATTTTTCAGGTCCGACATGACCTCCACCAGCTCACAGAATTTCCTTATATTAAGATGTCCTGTTGGATAGGCAAGCGTTGAGCTGCCTATTTTTATAACTATCCTTTTTTTATAATCGAATTTCATTAAAAATGACGCTCCTTAACCCGTGCGCTTTTCTGATTACTGATAAACATTCGCGCACTTTATTATTATAACAAAAATATGCGAAAATTGCAACACCATAAATCAAATTATCACCTATTTTTTAACTGCTGACGGTTTTTGTTATAAAATATAGCTCTATTTTATGCGAAATACATAAAAAGGTCTTGATTTTCATGAAATATTATGGTATAATTCTTTAGGAGTAAGAGTTAAAGAAGCAAAAACATTTCGTAAAAATCAAAACAGCGCGGCATATCCGCTCCGATTTTGCCTCTTATCCAACATCTTACCCCTTTGAAAGGAGTTTCGGTAAATGGACAATTATTCGGAGCAGCTTGTTTCAAAACAGCGCGGCACCGGGGATATGGTAAAACTGGCGGCGATAGCCATCGGCTCGGTTATTCTGGCAACGGTATTTATGTTTCTGGCAATCGCTACCTTTATATTCAGTTTTGTTATCCCGGCAGTCATCATACTTTTTGTAGGAGTATGGCTGATGGGCAATCAAAACATAGAATATGAATATATTATCACAAACGGCGAAATGGATATTGACAAAATAATAGGAAAACGCAAACGCAAGCGCATGATCACGCTTGATCTCAAGTCCGCGGAGGACTTTGCGCCTTATCCTCCCGAGGAGGACAAGGGCGCCGATGCAACGGTTCATGCTTCCAACGGGCTGGAGCAGGACGCGTATTATCTGCTTGTCAATCACAGCGGATACGGCATAGTAAAGCTGATTTTCAATCCAAACGAAAAAATGAGGGAGGCAATAACGCAGGAGTTGCCCAACGCTCTTCGTGTTAAGGTGAAGCATAATGCTAAATAAGAATTTTATCAGAACGGGAACCGCTATTGTGGAGATGGACAGAATAAAAGAGATGTGCGGCAATCCCAAATTTCTCGCGCGCTTTTTTTCACCCGACGAAATACGTTATATTGTATCACGCGGTATGTCGAACAGTCTTATCGCGGAAAACTACTGTGCGAAGATATCCTTTGCCAAAGCTATCGGAACGGGTATGAGAATAGTTAAGCCGTCGGAGATTTCAATACTCCGCGACAGGCTCGGTTCTCCGCTTTTAATCACAGAAGGACGCGCAAAGATGCTTGAGGAACGGGAAAACTATATTATCAACCTTTCCGTTGCTCATTGCAGGAACTACGCCACTGCGTCGGTGATAATAACAAAAGGACCGACGGCATAATTGACCAGCCAACGGGTGCAGCCGTCAATCGTCGCTCATGATATATGTGAGCGCCGACTGGCGGTTTTTCATTATTTATTGCGGGGTGATCAGCGCTGAAAAGAATAGTTCTGGGAATGACAGCCCATGTCGATTCGGGCAAGACAACTCTCGCAGAAGCAATGCTATACCGCGCGGGAGAAATACGCAAGCTTGGGCGGGTAGACCACGGTAATGCCTTTCTTGACACAAACCATCTTGAAAAAAGCCGCGGTATAACCATCTTTTCCAAACAAGCGGTGCTGCGCACGGAAAACGCGGAGTTCACCCTGCTGGACACCCCGGGACATGTGGATTTCGCGGCGGAAGCGGAACGCGCTCTGACGGCGGTTGATATCGCCGTGCTGGTGATAAGCGCAACAGACGGCGTACAAAGCCACACCGAAACACTTTGGCGAATCTTGCGGAGGTATGATATCCCCGCCTTTATTTTTGTCAACAAAATGGACATCGCTCAGGAGAACGGCGGTATTCTTGACGAGCTGCGCAAAAGGCTCTCGGCTGGCTGTGTGGATTTTACGTCTTCAAGCGATATTCCCGAAACAGCGGCGGAGCTGGACGAGAATTGCATGGAAAGCTTTCTCGAAACGGGGGAAGTGCCCGATGGACTTATTTCAAAAGCGATATCCGAGCGCAGGATATTTCCCGTTCTGTTCGGCTCGGCGCTGAAGCTTAAAGGCATAGACGAGCTGCTGGCGGCGCTGGAAAGATATGCGGAAGAACCGGAAAGGAGAACCGAATTTGCCGCGAGAGTATACAAAATAACCCGCGATGAAAACGGAGCGCGGCTGACCCATCTGAAAATAAACGGAGGATTTGCCGCTGTAAAAACAGCGATAGACCAAAACGCTCCCGATGAAAAAATAAACCAAATACGAATATATTCGGGGGCAAAATATGTCACGGCGGAAAAGGTCCCTGCGGGAACTCTATGCGCAGTCACCGGGCTTACTAAAACATTTGCGGGACAGGCTGTCGGCGCGCAGAAACAGGGAAAAGCACCGCTGCTTGAAGCAGTGCTCACCTACAAAATGAAGCTCCCAGACGGCACGGATATTCCATCGGCGCTGGCTAAGCTGCGAAGTCTTGAGGACGAAGACCCTCAGCTCAGGATAATATGGTCGGAGCAGCTTAAAGAGATTCATGTTCAGCTGATGGGCGAAATTCAGTTGGAAGTGCTTAAAAGCGTTATCGCGGAACGCTTCGGGCTTGAAGCGGAATTTGACCGCGGCAGCATCGCCTACAAAGAAACTATTTCCGCGCCCGTCGAGGGCGTGGGACACTATGAACCGCTTCGTCACTACGCGGAAGTTCATCTTCTGTTAGAGCCTGCGGAGCGCGGCAGCGGTCTGCGCTTTTTTTCAGACTGCCGCAAAGATGACCTGGACATCAACTGGCAGCGGCTTATACTTACACATCTCGCGGAAAAACAGCATATCGGCGTGCTGGTGGGAGCACCCATAACCGATATGAAAATATCAGTAGTGGCGGGACGCGCTCATTTAAAGCACACCGAGGGCGGGGATTTCCGTCAGGCAACCTACCGCGCACTGCGGCAGGGTCTTGCGAGCGCAGAAGCGGTGCTCCTCGAGCCGTTTTATGAGTTTCGGCTCGAGATACCCACCGACAGCGTGGGACGCGCCATGACCGACCTTGACCGAATGGGCGCGGAGTTTTCCCAGCCCGAAGCGGTCGGAGAGTTTTCCGTGATTAGCGGCACCGTTCCCGTTTCGGAAATGTCGGGCTACCACAGCGAGGTGATAGGCTATACCCGAGGGCGCGGCAGGCTCTCCTGCACGCCTTGCGGATATTTCCCCTGCCACAATTCCGAGGAAATTATCACGGCGGCGGGGTACGATTTTGAGGCGGACACAGAAAATCCCGCGGACAGCGTATTCTGCTCCCATGGGGCAGGCTATGTCGTTAAGTGGAACGAAGTCCGCAATAAAATGCATTGCGACAGCGGGCTGCATTTCGGCGGCTCTTCCGCGGAAAGAGCGGAAAAATTTGTTACACTGTCCGAGATATCCTCCTACAAGCGCCGCGTCGCGGAGGATAAGGAGCTTATGGATATCTTTGAGCGCACCTACGGCAAGATAAAGCGCAATGAGCGCAGCGCCATGCGCAGGGAAGACCGCCCCCGAAGCGCCCATATCCCCAAGCTTCCGCCTCCCAAAAGAGGTCCCGAATATCTTCTTGTGGACGGCTACAATATCATTTTCGCGTGGGACGAGCTAAGTAAGCTGGCGCGTGAAAATCTTGACGCGGCACGGAGCAGGCTGATAAATATCCTCTGCAACTACCGCGGCTTTAAAAACTGCAATCTTATTCTTGTGTTTGACGCGTACAAGGTCAAGGGCAAGCACCGCGAGGTGGAGGAAACGGATGGCATTTCCGTTGTTTATACCAAAGAAGCGGAAACGGCGGATATGTATATCGAGAAAACCGCGCATACTCTCACAAAGGAGCACCGCGTAAGGGTCGCTACCTCGGACAATGTGGAGCAGATAATCATAATGGGAAGCGGCGCCGTGCGTGTTTCCGCGAGCGAGTTCCTTGCGGAGGTAACGGAGGTCGAGAAAGCTATCCGAAAAATCATTGAGGAGTAAGATTATGGAGATTTTCCCCATCGCGCACATTGAAACGGATTTTCCGGAAAAATTCGGAATACCGCGCCAGAGCGGGCTTGTCTGCTCGCTTAAGGCAAGAATAATTTTCGAGCCGCGATACGGAAGCCCCGAGGCTCTGCGCGGTCTGGAGCAATTCAGTCATATCTGGCTGCTGTGGGAATTTTCCGAAGCGGAATACCGCTCGCCGACAGTCAGACCCCCGCGGCTCGGCGGCAATAAGCGCGTGGGTGTTTTTGCGACGCGCTCTCCCTTTCGCCCGAACAAGATAGGCTTAAGCGCGGTAAAGCTGGAGAAGATAGAGCATACCCCGCGCGGATCGATACTTCATGTAAGCGGCGCGGATATGATGAGCGGCACACCCATCTATGATATCAAGCCCTATCTTCCCTACGTCGACAGCATACCCGAGGCTTCAAACGGTTTTGCGGCGGCAGACGGCGCGCTCCTGCGGGTGGAGTTTCCCGAGGAAATTCTGGCGCTCGTTCCCGCCGAAAAGCGCGAGAGCCTGCGCGAAACGCTTGCCCAGGACCCCAGACCGCAGTATCAGCACTCCCCCGAGCGTCTCTACACCATGAGCTTCGCGGGAATGGAGGTCAGCTTTCGGGTCGAAGGAAATCTGCTGACGGTCGTCGGGATAGACGGTAAAAATACCCAATTATAAGCGCTGTATTTTGTGGGGACTGTCAATTGATTTGAAAGCTAAATTAGTGTATAATATTTTTATAGGACATAACAATTCTACCCTAATTTCTATTTACATTTCAGGAGGACACTATGAAGAAGACAGTCAAAAAAATTATCATGGGTTTGATAGCGGGTGCGATAGCCGTTTCCTGCGGCGGTTTTTCCGTTGCGGCACAGGAAAGCGATAATTTCCTCTCGGGAGATTTCTATTACGACTATCTGTTTCGGGAAACGGGTGTAACTCCCTTTAAGCTCCATAATCTTGAGGACGAGCTTGGGGTCGATGTGTACGAATACTTTGGCATTGATTTGCCTACGGAAAGCGATTATGAGGAATATCTTCTCTATTCGGATAGTGAGGAATACCATAATTCCGGTGAAAATGGTATTTCACCTCAATCAGGTGTAGGTATAGATGAGAATTATCAGATGGAAATAAAGCAGTGGAATGCATTATTAGCTCTTGCCAGAGAAGGTGCTTCTGATATCCTCATAACCAAAGATTGTTCAACAGTAGGTGCAAAACACGGACATACCGCATTAGTTTATGGTGGCGGTAAAAATGTTGAACATTTAGGTCCTACAAACAGTAAAATTCCAGGTTCAACGGGCAAAAGCCGGTATATTTCCATGAGCGTGTTTTGGTCTCATTGCAAAACCTGCAGGCTATACGAGGTTCCCGAAGCAAGAGAAAACGGTTTGGAAATAGATATCGCCGAATACGCACGTAATAATTTAGTTGATTGGAATTATTCACCCCTCGCTGATGTAAACAGTAGTTCCGTTATTAATTGTGCTACATTGGTCTGGAGGGCATACAATGAAAACGGTATAACGCTGAATCATACTGATAATACATGCGTACCGGGAGATTTTGTTACAAATAACAAATTTGATATGATCTTTACAATAGGTTGGGGGAGCACAAATCCGTATGTATGGTAAAATCAAAAGATTATTATTTGCTGCTTTGGTAACGGCAGCTCTGCTTCTTTCGGGCTGCGCAAAGCAAGCAGCCGATATCCCGGCAGCTTCAAACACCGAACAAACAGACTTTTCCGATGCTCTGTATATGGACTTCTCCGAATTTGAAAAGCTGCACAAAAAGCAAACAACCTCAGCCTGCACCTATTATATGGATATGAGCGCCATTCCCGAAAACAGAACGGTAGAGATCGGTTACAGGTCATTTGATAACTTTGACGAGGGCAAGCTTGTTGAACTGACGTCTGACGGTATCAGCGTATCCAATGATGAGATGATGTTTTCCGCCTCGAATCATTTCAGGAATAGGGATATCATAGAAATCACTAACTTGAAATCGCTCGACGAAATATGGGAAACCTACGACCAACCGCTTTGGTACATAGAGGAAAAGGGAATGTCCGTGCTTGTTTTTGAGCTTCATGACGCTTACAACGCCGATCGTTGGTATTACCTCGTTTTTTACGGCAAAGACGGCGATTATAAGATGGTTGAGATCGATAAGGACAAGAAATACCACACACCGTGCCGTCCGCAGGTCACAGATAAAAAAATATATCTTTTTACCGACGCTATGCACAGTGGCGATTCCTTTTTAGTGACCGCCATAGATATCGACAGTGGGGAGACGGAATTGTCTGTCATTAAATACGAGGATATGGGACTACCGAACAAAACGTTGATAGTCAACTCGCATAATATCTTTATTGATGGCAATTTGATGTTTTTGTACGCCGCTGATTACTACTCTAAGGGATATGTGGCCTTATATGACCTTGAGAGCGGAAAGAGTGCCAGCATTGAGTTTAAAGATACAGTCGGTCACGGCAAGCTGTTCCGCTATGGCGACGGACTTGGGCTGACGGTATCTCAATGTATCAACAGCAACTATGATACCACTATGGGCATACGCTTTTTCGGCTTTGACGCTGATAATCTCAGCATTTGGGAAAATGAGGAAGCGCAGGTTGAGATAGCAAGAGAGTCAAAATATTTTGGCGGTTATATAGAATATCAATTTTATTGCGTAGGCGATAGACTGTGCGGAATGATTAAAGATATTAATATTGACACCGGCATGAGCACAACGGACGCTTATGTTGAAATTTCATTGCCGGACGGAGCCGTCACAACTTTTATACCGTTAAAAATTAAAAAATACCAGTATAACTCCTACACTATCCGCGAAAACGGCGTAGCGGTATCACCGCATAACGTTAATTAAACACAAAATCGGCTGCCTGTTTGGGCAGCCGATAGTTTTTAAATCAATTCTTCTGCAAATACAGCTCGTCATAATGAACCAGTTCATTGATAAGCTGCGGCACTTTCTCCGGAGCTTCCTCATCGGAGAACTGGCAGGTACCCACCGCCATATGACCGCCGCCGCCGTATTTCAGCATAAGGCTGCCAACGTTCACGCGGCTGGTGCGGTTAAGTATCGAATAGCCCACCGCGCAGGAGCAGCCCTTGCCGCCCTTGCCGTCAACAATCCAGCAGGAAATATTCTGCTCTGGGTACAACGAGTAAATCAAGAAGCGGTTGCCCGTGTAAATTGGGGAAACGCCGCGCAGGTCGGTAATTATCAAGTCGCCCTCAACACGGGTATGCTCATGCACCATATCCTTGAATTTCTCAGTCTGTTCGTTGTAAAGCTCTATGCGCTCCTTTATGTCGGGCATATCGAGAATCTCATCGGTAGTCATATAAGCGCAGCATTTCAGCAGCTTTTCCATAAGCTGATAGTTGCTTATTGTAAAGTTTCTGAAGCGTCCCAGACCAGTTCTCGGATCCATAAGAAAACCAACAAGAATCCAACCGGACGGGTTAAGCACCTCGTCGCGGGTAAGGTTTCCGCTGTCCACCTTGTCGACAGCCTCCATAAGGTCGTCAAAATTAGGAAAGCGCTCCTTTCCGCCGTAATATTCATAAATAATTCTCGCGCAGCTGGGAGTGATACGGCTCTCACCCTTATACTTACCCTTATACTTCCTGCGCTCCTCCTCGCTGGAGTGGTGGTCGAACCACAGACCGCAGCCCTCTACAAAAGGCACATTTGCAAGGCAGTCATTCTCGGTTACGGGAACAAGTCCGTCCTGCAAATCCTTCGGATGCGCAAAGGTCCATGAATCAACAACTCCCGCGCAAAGCAGCAGCGCTCCGCAGGCAAGTCCGTCAAAATCCGAACGAGTTATAAGTCTCATAGCCATAACATTAACTCCTTTATATGTTAGAGGTTGGGCACAGGACGGAAACAAAGGAAGAGCACCTTTCCGCTCCTCACATATTTTTCCTTATCCCCGCATCATGCCTCTTAATTTCTTAATTTTAATTATACCAAATTGTCCATGAAAAATCAACAGTTATTTTGCTTTTTATAAAATTATTTTTTTGCCAGAATCTTCCTGATTTTTATTCTGCGCGCAAGCCCAACAGATTTATCCGCCGCGCAAACAAGATTTTCCAGCTGCTTGGCAAGCCAGTCACGCTCCGCAGAATCCGCACCGTAAGAGCCAAAGGCGATAGCCTCAAGAAGCGCAGTACGCTCAGAAAGTCTTGTTCCCATCTGCCTGTCAAGCCTTTTGTAGAAAATATTCGGAAGTTCTCCACCCTCCGGCGAGATTTCACAGACCTCAGCAGACTCCAGCAAAAGTTGGTAGATTACCGGTGCAGCTGATCTGGGGTTATCTTTTCTGAGGGAGTTCAATCCTCTTCGCGCTCGTTCATTAAGCTCTTTAAGACTGCACACCGCTGCCACAGCAGCCGCAGCTGTCAAAATCAGACCCACGCCCGCAGCAATATACGGCAGATACGGTTTTATGTCAAAAACACTCTCCGCAATTTCTACACTTTCGGCTGTTGTGGAAGCATTTGCTTCCTCCGTCACACCCGTTATCTCTGGACGGCTCGGAACCGATGTGCTTGGCGGGGTCGAGCTTGTCGCCGCGGTGGTTGCCTGCGCGGTGCTCGTCGAGGGCGGCACGGGATTATTGTTCGGGTAGACTGATGAGCTTGTCGGATCGAATGTCACCCAGCCAAGCTGCCCGATATATACCTCACACCACGCATGAAGATTTTTCGATCTCAGCGTAACGGGCGAAACGCTGTTTGCGGGGTCTACCGCAAATCCCGTGCAGTATCTCGCAGGAACGCCCAGTTCGCGCATTATCAGTGTCATCGCGCTTGCGTACAGCGAACAGTGACCGCTTTTTACGTCGTTAAGAAAACTCATAACGGGGTCGTCCCTGTCTATGGGCGCAGTCAGAGAATATGTATAGTTATCACGAAGAAAATCAGCAACCGCCGACGCTTTCAGGTAGGCACTCTGCGCGTCGGAAACGGCAGCATCGGGAAAAGCACTTTTATAAGATTCAACTGCGCTTTCCGCCGCACCGTAAATACCGCTGTCCCCCATAAAACCCGAAAGCCGCGTTGACAGCTCATAGGGTATCTCCGTATAATTGTCCTTAACAAAGCGGTCGTATGCCGAAAAAACACCAGAAGTGCCAGACATTTCGGGAACCACACTGCTGTAAATGGAATCCATCGTGCAGTAGCTCTCTTCAAAGCATTTTTCCATAAACGCAATCCCGCCCGCGGCACCATGATTGTCCATTGAGCTGTCTGTATTGACATAAAGCGGAACAAGAGCGGTGCACTGAACCGTGTTCACCGAACCGTAATCCTCGTTTACTCTTACCGCAACGTCGCCGTAAACATTGAAACGGTCGTTGTTGTGGTAGGAATACTCCGAGGTATAGGGCGGCAGGAACACCACCGAGGAATCACAAAGATAATCTATTGTAATATCCGATGTTACTATAAAATCCTCCGCCGTATAACCCATTGTTGTCATCAGAGAGTGCGCGACCCTCATCTCACAAGA
>CAJTMU010000018.1:9831-40452 GCA_910577365.1 uncultured Oscillospiraceae bacterium
TGTCAAGCCCAAAGCCGAACCAGTCGTCCGGTTCATTCTTAACAGGAGATGTCCACGATTTTCCCGTAAATCTGACCCCTATATCCCCGCGGAGATAGATAGATCTGTCACCATTGAAGCTCACGCGGATAATTTCCTGCTCCCCTGTTCCAGGGGAGGAAATATTAAGCTCGCTGTGCGATTCTCCGCTCCTCGGATTTGTAAAAAAATCCGCCGCCGGACCGTTCTCAAACGGTGAAACCACCACGCCCGATTCCTCACCGATATTCATAATGAATTCATATACGTTTGAATAGTCGATGCTGCTGCCCATACCGAATACTTTTGCCGAAAAGCCCGCACTTATTGCAAAAAGAGCGGCGCAGTAAACGGCTACCGCAAAATACTTCGAGTAAAAGCTGGCTGACATTGACACTCGCTTGACATATCCCGCGCTCTGCGCTTTTTTGCGAAAACTCTTTTCCTCCTTTAAAGCGTTTTTCCTCGATGAGCTGCACATTGCAAGCCCTCCCGAATATCCCGCCGAAACCGCAGCTACTCCTGCGAAAACCGCCAAAGTCGGCAAAAGCCACACATTAAATTCCAGAGTTTCTGAGATAAATCTCGGAACGCAAAGACCAATAAACACCAGCAGCGGCGGCATAACCCGCGGTCTTTTGGACATTGAAGCCGCGCATACAAGAGCATACAGCCCGCACAGCAGGCAGCAGCCCATCATCATTCCCTCATTATAAAAAGGATTATAAGCAGTCAGCTGCTCTGCATCATGAAAAAGATGCCCTCTTGGAAACAAAAATCGCCCCTCTGTGAGCATCATCGCCTCGTCTACAAAATACGAAAAGCTCTTCCAAAGCTCCTTGTAATTGCGCCATAGATAAAGCCCCGCCACAAAAAGCATTGCCGGTATCGCAAACCGCTTTTTAACAAACACGAACAGCACCGAAAACCCAACGCTGAACGCTGCCGTTACAAGTGCCATAAGCAGCAAGCTTATATCAAACTCATATTCGACGAAAATATACATCATCGAGAACACTGCCAGTGCGCAGCAAATAAGCGTCTTTTTTAGCGTCAGCAGCACGGCGTGCGGCTTCGCGGTGTAATACCTGTCATAAACCAGCACGCCGCTCGATAGTTCCTTAGTCCTCATTTTTTGTCCTTATTTTATTGTTTTTTCCCGCCCCGTGCGGGCTGCCCCACACTGCACGCTGTGAAAGCTCCGCTCCGCCATGCTTCCACAGTTTTCCACAGTAAAATCTTCTGCACCTGCGGTCTTTCTCCCAATTTTTACAAACCTTGCTTAAAGGCTTACGCGTATGCAAAATACCGCACTCTTCTGATATTATGTAAGAAACGAATATAATTCAAGCCACTAACCGAAAATACGTATGCCATGCTTTTTCAGCGAATCGTTCACATAAGCATAGCGCATATTTTCCCACAGCTCATACCCCTTAAAGTTTTCCAGCTTTACCCCTCCCGCAACCTGAGTCACAACAGCTCCCCTGTTCAGCACAGAGCTGTTCCAGATATAGCTCATTCCGTTATATGCCGCTCGCAGCTCCGCTATATCACCGTGGCGCGTTTCTTTCGGGCAGACTATGCGGCTTACGGGGATTTTATCAGTCACCTTTGTCGAAATAACAGATTTTTTAAGACACCTCTCAATAATATCTACGACAGAATATTCAACCCCGAAAAACTCACACATACCGCTGAAATTAAGTCCAAGAAGATAATCAAACATTCTGCCTACGACCTTAACTATTTCCCTTGCCAGTCCGGCTTCCTCATCGGAAGCCTTAAGTATATTGCAGTCCTTGAAAGCAAAAGAGAATCTTTCCTCCGTAAGCTGCTCACCGATTAACTTATCAAGCTTTTCGGTTATCTCAGAGAACACAAACGCCTCGGCAATGCAGCTGTCTTGATTTTCCGCGTTAATTCCCTCCAGAATCGAACCACGGTTAATTGTGATAAGCTCAAATGGCTGAGTAGCCTTAGCAAGCTCGGTTTTATAATATTCCTCCAGCTTCCCGTAAATCCTTTTATAAAAATCCAGTACTATTCCGCCTGTCCGTAAGCGGCGGTTATACTCCGCATAATCCTTTATTTCATAAATATACTGCTCCAGTGCCTTTCCCGCAAAAACCACTGCGGTGCAAAGCTTGCGGTAAGCACCCTTCATGAGGTTCTTTGAGCGCTGACACTGCTCTTCCATATCCGATACCTCAAAATCTTGTTTAGCTATCGCCACCCTCAGCTCCGAAAGGCACTTCTTTATTATCTCCACCGCATAAAACGGACCGCGGTTGATATCCGATTTGGAAACCTCGCACTCGTTTACTATCTCATTTACGATATTCTCCACGCACATTTCCGCGCCCAGCCGCGTCAGTTCCACCGTTTCGTCAAGCCATTTTTCGATTTCATGAATGGGTATTTCAAAATCGATTTTCAGTTCCTTCACAGAAAACGCGGGATTCTTCTGCTCGTCAAATTCAAGCACCGGTATCTGACCCGCCTTTGCTGCCAAATATTTCGCGTCGGGTGTTACTTTACTGCCGTAAAGTCCCAGCCGCATCTGACCCACGCTGTTTCGGTTAAGCTGCTGATTGAGAAGCGTAAATACCTTTACCGAAAGATAGGACAGTATCTTTCCCAAAGGCAGCTCCACTGCCGCCGCTCCGCATGACAGATATCGAAATTCGTGGCTTTCGTCTGGACTTAGCATATTATAGGACAAAATACTCTCTGCATCGTCGTCCTTGGTAAAAAGAACTTCCATGCGTGAAACTATCTTTTCCGCGGCAACGCTCATTGTATATGCATAGCTTTTTTCTGCTGCGGCGATAAAGCAAACCGCAAAGGGCGGCTTATCGGAGCTTACCTCAAAGCTGTCGGAATATCTCTGGGAAAAGTGCTTCTTGCCGTATTGGAAACGGTCAAGCTCATTTTTGGCAATTATCGTGTTGCCGTAGTAATTGCCCAGTTCCCGCGATTCCTTTTCCACAAATTCCGCAGTATCAGGGCAGAAAATATATCCGTTTACCTTTAGAGGATACTTCGCGTCGGCAAAAAGCGCTTTTACTATATAGGCGAGATCAATAAACATGCCTCCGAAAAAAACGTCCCCCAGATTTCCTGTAATTACAATTTCAAGAGACATATCGCTGCCTTCAAATGCGGACACACACTTGGAAATGACCTTTGTGACCCGTTTAATGCAGCTGAAAAGCGCAACGCGACCGCACTGGCGCTTTGAAAGTCCGTAAATCGGCATTGCGGGCGAATAATTTTTAAGCCCCTCATCAAACCATGAGCGTATGTAATCGGGCATATTTTCGGGCGCGTTAAGACATGGATATATTGCCTCTTCGGGAACTATTTTCACCATCTCATCTTCGGCGAAAACCGTACCCTCCCAGTCCGCCTCGTCCAGCATCTTCCCATCTCCGATACCTATATAGCGAACCTTTTTATCGTTGCTTCCAAAGCGCCTCTCCACAAGGTGCTTACAATGCAGCACACAGTCGATACCGTTTCTCCCTGCCCCGATTATTAGAAGGCGGTTGATGCCGAAGCTGTTTTTATGCTTTGTATACAGTTTCTGGATACGCTCGGGCTTAAGCCATTCAATAATTTTCTCTGCCTCCACAAAAATCACCCCGAAATATTATTATAGTTCACTGTTAAAAGCTTGTTTAAATGTTATTTTTGCCGAATGGTTACATCTGTAAAAATAAGGTTTCTCAGTAATATTATATAATAAATTTGAACAGTTGTCAACACTTAACATCTTATTTCCAGCAAAAAAACTTATTTTAAACATGGCGGCATTTGCGTGTGAACTTTCGCAGCAGGCGCGATTCGGGAAATCCTTTTAAATAATTCGCCTTGAATCAACATATCTTAACAGCATCACAGATCTTTGTCGAAATATCAGAAATCCCCGCCTTACGGCGGGGACAAGGTATTATATC
This sequence comes from uncultured Oscillospiraceae bacterium, assembly GCA_910577365.1. GTDB lineage: Bacteria > Bacillota > Clostridia > Oscillospirales > Ruminococcaceae > CAG-115. The sequence continues at coordinate 13,812 of CAJTMU010000018.1, forward strand.
AGCGAGTTTATTTCGTCAACAGCGGCGTTTATCAAAGGAAAATTTTCAGCGCATCTCCGCTCCCAATTAATGTCATCACCATAAAGAATACCATTAAGCATATCATCTATAACAGCGTTGGTTTCCTCTGAGAAACATCTGTTTTCGTCAGCCACTCCGCTGAACATATCTGGGTTTCTAAGCTTTTTGAGAATATCCGCCGCGGTTATCTCCGGTTCGGATTCTGCCGTTTGCAGTTCCCCGCTTTCCGATGTTATCGCGCAAAGACTTGTTTCAAAAGAATCGGACGTTTCATCCGGAATATCGCCGTAAATATCCAGACGGCAGCAGTTTATAAAGCAGCATGCTCCAACAACATTTTTCGCGCCCTTTGGAACAAGATAACCTCGCGTCGAAGCGCGGCAGAAATATTTTTCCGCCTGCCCGTCCTTAGGATAAGGCACGAAAAACAACTCCGTTTCGTCGGCATACTCTCTGTCCGCAGAGTAAAAAGCTGCAAGCCCCTCCTCCGCAGCTTCATCGGAGCAATCCTCCGAAACATTTTGGGCAAATTCTTCCAGCCATTCCGCAGCGCGGGATATTTCCTCCGAGGCAAAATTGTTCGTCAGCTTGCCGTTCTCGTCCTTACCTATGAGCATTACCCCCGTGGAAGCCATAAAATTTTCCGCGATATCCTTGCCATACAACTCCGCGGCGTTATCATCAGCCAGCACAAACAGCCGACAGTCCTCCAGAAAGGTTTCCCAAGTCCAGTTATCCTCATCAAGAAGCTCCGCAGGGTCGGGTATACCATATTGTTCAAACAACCCGCGGTTGTAAAAAAGCAGCTGCGGCGATAAAGTGCTATCCCATGGATAGTAAAAATGCTTTCCGTTAAACTCATAACGTTCAACGTACTCCCCCATGTCTACCCATTGAGGCGAGGACATATCCATATAAGCGGTCAAGTCCTCATAAATATTCCTCGACATCAGATACGGGTAAGAATTATCCAGCTTGTCCGTAAGGTCAGGGGATGAGTCGGACTGAATACTCGCAATAAGCTCGTCGGGAAGCTGTCCTTCGGTTACGGTTCTGCTAACGATAAGCCTGCCCGAACCGTCGGGGAAAACATACTGCCCGCTTGAAGCGTCAAAATACTGAGCCGCATAGGTTTTGCGGTACAGCTCAGCGGAGCTTTGCGGAACAGAACCCGTACCCAGATAAGTTATCACAGGCGTTTCCAGTTTTACCGTCGGCACTGGTGAGAAGTTGTTCCCGACTATATCCAGCGTCTGCTCCACTTCCGAAGTTTCATCGGTAAGCGGCGCTCCCTTCGCACAGGAGCACAGCCCGATAAGCATTCCCGCGCATAGCGCGGCGATCAATATTCTTTTGCTCACAAGCCGAACCCCCTTCGATAAATCGTTTACACATATTATATATTGTATTATTATAACATATTTCAAACATTAAGTCAACCCTAAAATCACGATTACCAAAGTTTCGGCGGCATATTTTCAGCCCTCTTCGGAGGTATCTTTCCCGCCGTTTTCCGCCGAAGCGCGCTTTTTTTCCTTATGAGCCAGCGCCAGTGTTACGATACCGCTGACCAAAGCTATCACAAAGAACATTATAAAAATGAAGAATTCCGACAGCATGCCGTTGCGGACTATGTAAATATCCCTGTCATCATTGAGAAAGATTATAAACACATACATTACCGACATACCAATAAGGATACTCGCAGTGCGTTCCGCCTTAACTGTTCCCTCAACGCCGAACAGCGCGCCCTTTTTCACCACCCTTATGAGCCAGTACATATAGCACAGCGCCGCCAGCAGCACTATCGGCGCGAAATATCCCTCGCACCACTTTGCCCCGCATTCCATGATGAGCGTGTTGAGGCTCACCGCCGCACCGAACACCGTCAGTGCCTCGATGATAAGCTTCTGGCGCACCTGATTTTGCCGCTCGTCAAAAATTTCCTTCCGATTTATTGGATCAGGCTCACCCATAATTACTTTCTCACAAAATTTGTCAAATGATTTCAGGCTCACAACGCATCCTCACTTTCCTTTTTCTCCTCATGCCGATTAACGCACAGCATAAATATTCCGCAGCCTGCCAACAGCAAACCGGATACCATAAACATAAAATCCCCCGAGAGTCTGCCGTAGACAACAAAATAATTCTCCTCGCCTATACCGACGAGATACCGCAGCGCGTTTGACGCACCCATAATAATTACCATTGCCGCAGTAACCCTTTGTATGTATTTTCCGCTAACCGGAGCCATACACCCCTTGACCGCGCACCGTATCTGCCACCACAGCAAACACAGCGCAACAAACAGAAACGTCGCCGCCATCCAGCTCTCCGCCCATTGGTAAAATATTTCCATCATCATGGTGTTGATGAGCGTCACCCCGACGTATATCAGCAGCGCCTCGACCGCCAGCCGCTGCTGCATAACGCGCTGACGTTCGTCAAACACCTCCTTTTCACTGCCCGGTTCCGCGAGTATCAATCTCTCACAAAACTTATCAAACGACTTCATGCTCATAAAATTACCTCCCGTCAGTTCCAGAAAAGCTCGTCAAGAGTTTTTCCCAGCGCCTTGCATATGTCTATGCAAAGATTTATCGTCGGATTGTAGTCGCCGCTTTCCACGGCGCTTATTGTCTGCCGCGTGACCTTCACCTTTTTCGCAAGCTCCTCCTGCGACAGGTCCAGAGCAGCCCGCGCTGCTTTCATTTTCAAATTTTTCGCCATTTTATCACCTTATCTTGATTTGAATTTTCCGCTTCACCGCCGGCTTGCGGAAAATTCCTGCGCGGGCGTTACGCTGATGTCCCTTAAGCGCACCTTCGCTTCCCGATTATCACCCCGCTCTTGCATCCTGCACTTATTGTAACATATCTTTTAAATTATGTCAAGTATATTTTACAAAAAATCAAAAAAATTTTGCACATAGAATTTCGGGGAATATTTCCACAAATCCTATGTGCAACAATTTTATACTCGTGAGAATTACTCCTCCATCTGCTTGCCGAAGTACATCGCCGCTGCCTGAACCAGCGCGGACTGCTCTCCAGTAGCTACCTCGCTGTTCTCGCCCGCCAGCATTATTACCGCGCCGTTAACGTCGCCCTGCGCCAGAATGGGCGAGCAGGCAATCGCGTAGCGGTCTACGCCCTCAATGGGCATAAGGTGCTTGTCCTCCTTGCTCTTGCAAACATAGGACTTTCTCTGCTCGATAAGGTCCTCCAATGAGCCTGAAACGCGGCGTTCGATAACCTCCTTCTTGGAAATACCCGAAACCGCTATAACATGGTCGCGGTCGCATATTACCGCAGGACAGCCGCCCACCTTCGACAGAACGTCGGCATATTGTGAAGCTGTGCCGCTTATCTCTCCCACGGGAGAATACTTTTTAAAAATAACCTCGCCCTCTGGGCTGGTATAAATTTCAAGGGGGTCGCCCTCGCGGATACGCATGGTTCTGCGTATCTCCTTGGGAATGACGATTCTTCCGAGATCGTCAATCCTGCGGACAATTCCTGTCGCTTTCATACATATATTCCTACCTTTCAAATTGGGATATTTTCAAGTGCTGTCTGTGGTAGTGTTTGTTAAAACGACAATAATATTCATGAAATTCGACAAAAAACAATCAAAAACAAGCCCTATGATAATCCGTAAGTAATACAGAAATCTTCATGGGTCACACAGATGAACCACTGAAACGAGCCATCAAATATTTCTGCGTCAATCTCCTCCCACGGTTCAAGTCCGCCGATATAATCGGCTATCTCCGCAAATGATGCCCTATACATTTTCTTTTCCCGCTCATTGTAAAAATATACCTCGGTGCTGACTTCGATGGGAATTTTTTCAAATTCATCAATGGATAGCAGTTCACCTTTACATTTAAGATTGGTCCAAAGCAGCCGACAACGCTTTTGTTTTTTAGGGTCATATTCGGCAGCGACAAAGCGCCTTATGAAATTATCCAGCAGCAAATTGGATTCTTTACTGTTTATTAAATTGCCAACCACGCCATTTCTCCTTTTATTCGAGCTACTTTACAAAGAATTTCACAATAATCATAGCCGCTCCCAACGCCGCCAGCACCACGCCTGTAACTCTGTTTAGCGTTTTCGCCGAAGCCTTGTTGGCAAAAAGGGCGCTGAATCTTGCGCCAACAAGCGTTGCGATAATACAGACAACAAGAGCCGTGGTATCCGGCATACTTCCCGATACCGCGACATGGGAAACCGCCCCTGTAAGCGCAGTAAACGTCATAATAAAAACGCTTGTTCCCACCGCAGTCTTAAGTTCATAGCCCAGCACCCCGGTAAGTATAAGAAGCAGCATCATTCCGCCGCCCGCGCCGATAAATCCGCATATAAATCCTATTATAACTCCGCACAGTATCGAGCTGACTACCTTCTGCCTTGCGGACTTTTCCTCCTGCTTTTCCTTTGTAGCCATCACGGGCCTTACGATAAATTTAACGCCCAGCAGCAGCGTCATGAATACCGAAAAGCCGCCCATCGCTGTATTGGGAACAAGCGAAGCTATCCAGCTTCCGACCATAGTAAAGCACAGCACACTTACAAGCATTACCAGTCCGTTTTTTATATCCAGATTTTTGTTTTTGCCGTAGGTGTATGCCGACACCGCCGAAGCAAGCACATCCGAAGCAAGCGCGATACCCACCGCCTCATACGCCTCAAACCCGCAGAATGTTATCAGCATTGGCGATATCACCGCCGCCGCGGAAAGCCCTGCCAACCCCGTGCCCACACCTGCACCAAGCCCCGCGATAATATAAATTATAATGCTTACCATTATATTCCTCCCTATGTCGCCCTAAGCTGTAATACTTTCAAGTTATATTGACAAGAGACAAATGTTTTAAAGAATTATCATAATTCCCGCAAGCACGCTCGGCTTTACCTCGCTCCGCTTAGCATAATTGCGGGATTAGACCGGATTTTGCCGCGCAAATCTGACTCTTTTTGAAAATCCGATATGGGAGCGTTATGTTGCCGCACCTTTTTACACCCAAATCCCTCCATATTACAGCGGGCTTTTATGCGCGGTTATAATCGTATAGCTGGACGCGTTTACCGTGATAACGCAATTTTTCAAAGCGACATACCAATTTTTGCCCTCTCGCGAAATAATGGCTTCGGGAGAAAGAATTTTATCGCGGCAGTACTCCACAGCGTCCCCCTCAATTTGAAGATTTCGCCGTATGCGTTCCGCTCCCATAGGCGTTGTGTGAATCAGTTGAATGTTGCCAAGCAGCTCCTTACCTTCCATTTTTCCTGTACTCCTCCAGAAATCTCCGTATTTTACCAGCACAGACACCGCCGCCTACGGTAAGCCCCGCCGCTTCAGCACATTGCGCAAGAACCGCGCGTGCCTCCGCTTCGTCTGTAAATTCTATTTCCAGCTCATAATCCGTTTTGCCGAAATATTCGCTTTTATCAAGGTCTATCTCCGCGCCGTCCAAACGCCTTACCGCGCGTGTCGTGGACAGCGCCCCCAGAAGGCGTACGCTTGGCAGAGGAATCTCCGCAGCTTCACCTGTCAGACCGTTCAGCAGCTCCGCCGAAAGCTCCTCGGGAACCTCCGCGCCAAGCTTTTTTTCCAGCTCGATACGGGAATAATCCCTGCCGTTGGGCAGCTTCACCTGCAAAAAGCAGTCCCCCCCTATCCTCCTTACGCGGCAGGTAATATGCCTGTCCGAAAGCGCCATCTCAGGAGTATCGTAATAATAGTTGATTTGTTCTATTATCTTATCCCACCTGTAAAAAGAGAGCAGCATATCGTACTGCTCCCGCGTTAAAATAACCTTAAACTCATTCTCTACCATATCCGAATCCCTCAAAACGTTCACAAAGCTCACAATCCGCCCATATCAGACATATCCCATTATCCCGCGGACGCTAACCTCGCTTGCATTTACCTCAAAGCGCCCGTTTTCGTCCTCGCAGACAAGAAAACCGTTTTCGGCAATATCCCGCGCAAAAGCCGTGCGCTCCCTGTCGTTTTCCATCAGCCTCACCTGCCGCCCCAAGGTAACGCAGCGCGGCTTGTATAGCTTGTATACCTCCGAAAAATCCATTGCGCAAAGTGTTCTCACCCTTTCGGCAATATCCTTCGCAAGCTTGGTCTTGTCGGGAGATATTCCCGCCAGCTGCTTAAGCGAGCCTGCGTGAGGTATGCCAGCCGCGCGAAAAAACTCCTCACTCTGTGAAATGTTCACTCCCAGCCCCACGACCACCGAAATATTGTCACCAAAACAAACACTTTCGCATAAAATACCACAGACCTTGTGAGCGGAAACAATCACGTCGTTGGGCCACTTGATACCCGCTTCGGCTCCCGCTGCCTCAAGCGCCATGCACACCGCAGCTCCGCAGCAAAGCGTTACGGTAGCGGGCTGAGGCGGATTTTTCAGCAGCACGGACAACGGCAGCATTCCGCCGTCGGAAACCCAGCCATGACCGCGCCTTCCGCGTCCCGCGGTCTGCACCTCCGCCATTACCGCCGCTCCGTCCGGAAGCTCTCCTATACGGCGTTTAAGGTAGCTTATGGTGGAATCTACCTCGTCAAGATGTATCAGCCCGCTCATTTTTCATCCACCGCCAGAATATTCATTTTGATACCGCCCTCACTGTCGAGTTCAATAACGCCGTAGGTCGGCTTGTTGTGATTGCGCGGACAATCGGGGCTTCCGGGGTTCATAAGGAACACCCCGTCAATATTCTCGGTTCGGTAAAGATGAGTATGCCCGAAAAGCGCAATTTTGCAGTCGTTGGTCTTGGCGTCGCTTATCAGTCTGTCCAGCCCGTCATGAACGTGCTGCAAATGCCCATGGCAGCAAAATATTTTATATCCGCACGCGGTTACTATCTGAGAGCTTTTATGCATTCCGAAATCCGAATTGCCACCGACATAGACCATGGGTTTATCAAGGTGGAGGTTCTGCACGTCGCGGGCTTCATTTTCACCATCTCCAAGATGGATAAAAAGATCGGCGTCGAGATTTTTATTGACGATCTCATCAAGGACGGCAAAATTCCTATGGGTATCGGATACAACAATAATTTTCATAAAAAGTACCTTTCATTTTTCGCCGGATCGGTTTTGCGGGAATATTTCGCGAATATAATGTCATAAGCGTTAAAAACGCAGCGCCGACCCGCCTCGTAAAACAACTGATATTTATTATATCATAATTAAGCGAAAAATAAAAGGGGTTTTTTAGATTATTTGGCGATAATTTAAGGAAACACCGCCCAAAAACTGCGCGGCAATCTCTCCGGCGGATTTTTCGTCATACCGTGCAATAACAACGCGGGCTGCCGCCTGCCAAGAAGTAATTGCATAAAATGACGGAAAAGATTAACGTCAGTCGCTATGTAAAGTATTTGCGCGGTGTTGCCTTAAGAACCTCGCCGAAAAGTCCGCGCCGCGGCTGTCGGCACTGGCTTTATCAGACAGGGAGGAATAACCATGAAAGAAAACAGCTTTGAAAAACTATTGAACGCCGCCAGCCAGAAGCTCGGCTCCACCCCCGAACAATTAAGACAAGCGCTCGAAAAAGGCGATATTCAGGCGCTGTCCGCAAATCTATCCAAATCCGACAAGGAGAAGCTGCGGGCGGTCCTGTCAAACAAGGAACTTATGAACAAGCTTAAGGGGGCGTCCACACCCGAAGAGCTTATGAAAATGCTCGGCAAGCATTAACGGCGGCACAAAGGGGGTTGACGGCGCATGGACAACATTGAGGATATTCTCCGCGCGCTGACAGAGGACGGTCCCGACGACGGAGATAACGAAGACAGCGGACAAAGCGGGGAGCAGGGCGGCTTGTTTGACGGACTGAACATGGATATGCTTATGAAGCTGATGACCCTCTTCGGCAGCATGAATCAGCAGGACGACAACGAGCGCTTCCTGCTGGCGCTCAAGCCTCTGCTCAAAGAGGAGAAGCGCCACAAAGTGGACATCGCCGTAAAAATGTTGAAGCTGTTCGCACTGTTGCCCATATTAAAGGAAAGCGGTCTGTTCGGCAACTTCTTATAGATTAGGGGTATACACCGTATGCCGTCAACTGCAATGGGGGAAATTTTATGGTATGGGATACGACACAATCTACGCTTTACACGCTGGGGGGCGCAGTTGAACGCCATAACGCGGGCTTCGGAGTAGCCTACGCGGGGAGCGGGGAGGCGGCGGAGAGCGCGGAATATGCGAAAGCCGAGCCTCCCTCGGCGCTGCCCGAAAGCGAAAAGATATGTCAAGAGCCGTGCAGCACACCGTTGGAAAACATTGAGGAAGCGGACGAAGCTGCAAACTTTGAGCAATACACACAGTCCGAACATACCGAGAGTCCCTCCCCCCATATTCCGCAGCCCGAGATGGCTTCCGAGCCTGTCCGCGCAAAAACGGAGCGCGTCGGCTCCTGCGAAAGGCATGAGGAGGTTCCCAAGGAAGAGTGCAACCCCCTAAGGTTATGCGATGACTGCCCCCGCCGCTGTCCGAAATGCGGCAAGCCGCTGCCCGCGTCAAAGCCCTCAAACCCACTCGAAGCCCTGCTTGCCGACAAAGACACTCTGCTTCTGGCAGCGCTTATACTGTTGCTGTGGCACGAAAAAGCGGATATAAAGCTGATAGGTGCGCTGGCGTTTATATTATTCAGCAATTAGCGCCGAAGCAGGCGCAAACCGCCCGCATATGAAATATCAAAAAAGCTTTGTGCCACGCAATGTTGACGCAGGATTTTTTTGCGAGAGCCTGATTCGGTTTGTTCCGTGAAGCGGAATGAGCCGAATCGGGCGGGTCGCAAAAAATTTCAAATTTGAATAAATCAAATTAGATCAACACTTTATCCACAACCTGTTTTGTTTTTTCAGAAAAAAATCAGATTTCCCCCTTGAAAAATAAAGCGAAATAGGGTATAATAATATAAAATGTCGGAGAAATGGCTTCGGCGATATAATTTAAAGGCATAACGCAGCAAGAGTAGCCTGTTTTCGGTCACACAGAGAGCCGCGCGGCGGTGGAAGCGCGGTTGACGGGACAAGTGAAGTGCGGCTGCCAGCCGGCGCGGGGAAACAGCAGTATCCGCGTCCGTTTTCCGCGTTAAGGAGTTCGAGGGGCATAAAGCCCGAAGCGAAGTGGAACCGCGTACTTAACGCCTTCGCACCGTTTGGTGCGGGGGCGATTTTCAGTTGACGGCAAAGTTGTCCGCGAGCGAAAGATTTTCGCAAGCCCGCGCGGCACAGTGATTTTATTAGTCAGGAGAGTATATGTTTGACAGGATAAAAGAGGAAGTATCGTCCATAATGTCCCGCGATCCCGCCATGCGTTCGCCGTGGGAGGTGCTTTTCATGTGCCCCTCATACAAGGCGATAAAGAGCTATCGCAGGGCGCACTGGTTCTTCGAGCGCGGACATATTCTTATCGCGCGGCACATTTCCATGCGCTGCCGCAGAAAGACGGGAATAGAGATACACCCCGGCGCGAAAATAGGAAAGCGGCTGTTTATCGACCACGGCGCGGGGGTGGTCATCGGCGAGACCACTGAAATAGGCGATGACTGCACGCTGTATCAGAACGTTACTCTCGGGGGAACGGGAAAGGACGTGGGAAAACGCCACCCGACACTCGGCAACAACGTGCTGGTGGGAGCGGGCGCAAGAGTTCTCGGTCCTTTTAAGATAGGTGACAACTCCAAGATAGCCGCCAACGCGGTGGTGCTGGAGGAAGTGCCGCCCAACTGCACCGCCGTGGGCGTTCCCGCGCGGGTAGTCAAGCGCGACGGCGTGAGGATATGCAACGATCTCGACCAGATACATATCCCCGATCCCGTGTCACAGCTGCTTTGCGAGCACAGAATGTATATCGACAGGCTCACCAAGGAGATAGACGAGCTAAAATCGGAAATAAAAACCCTTAAGGAGGACGGCAAATGTTAATTTACAATACAATGACAAGAAAGAAAGAGGAGCTTAAGCCGATAACCGAGGGCATCGTAAAAATCTACGCCTGCGGTCCGACGGTCTACAACCTCATTCATATAGGAAACGCAAGGGCGCTGTGCGTGTTTGACACGCTGCGGCGCTATCTGGAATTCCGCGGGTATAAGGTGCTTTACGTCCAGAATTTCACCGACGTGGACGACAAGATAATCAAAAAGGCGAACGAGCTTGGCAAGACCGCCTCCGAGGTCTCCGAAAACGCGATAAAGGAGTACTTCACCGACGCTGAGGGGCTTAACGTCCGCGAAGCGGATATACACCCCAAGGTCACGGAAAATATGGATATAATCATCGACATTATCCGCACGCTGATTGATAAGGGATATGCCTATGAGGCGGAGGGCGACGTGTATTTCGACACCGCCAAGTTCCCCGAATACGGAAAGCTCTCCCATATGCCGCTGGAGGATCTTCAGGCGGGAGCGCGCATAGAGGTCGGCGAGAAAAAGCGCGCCCCGATGGATTTCGCCGTGTGGAAAGCCGCAAAGCCCGGGGAGCCATACTGGGATTCCCCCTTTGGCAAGGGCAGACCCGGCTGGCACATTGAGTGCTCCGCCATGTCGCGTCATTATATAGGCGATACGATAGATATCCACGGCGGCGGCAGCGACCTTATCTTCCCGCACCACGAGAACGAGATCGCGCAGAGCGAATGCGCGACAGGCTCTCCGCTTGCGAATATCTGGATGCATAACGGAATGCTGAATGTTGACAATAAAAAAATGTCTAAATCCACGGGCAATTTCTTCATGGTAAGAGATCTATCCGACAAATACGGCTACGAGCCTATCCGCTTCATGCTGCTGTCGGTTCATTACAGAAGCCAGCTCAACTACACCGTCGAGGTCATAGAGTCCTGCAAGGCGGCTCTGCGCCGTCTATATACCTGCCGCGAAACGATAGAGCGAGTGCTCCCCGCGGCAAAGGAGGGTGCGGCTGGCGAAAAGGCTCTCGCGGAGGTTAAAAAAGCCCGCGGGGAGTTTATACGCGCGATGGATGACGATTTCAACACCGCCGATGGAATAGCCGCTGTTTTCGAGCTGGTAAGGGCGATAAATACCGCTCTTGCCGACCCCGAAACCACAAAGGGCGACATAAAAACCTACTCCGATGAATTTTCGGCATTGACAAACGTACTTGGTCTGTTGTATAATAATGGTGAGGACGAGATACCCGCCGAGGTAACGGCGCTTGCCGAACAGCGTGCGGAAGCGAGAAAAGCGAAAAACTTCGCGCTTGCCGACGAACTGCGGGGTAAGATAACCGCGATGGGGTATATTGTCGAGGAAACGCGGCAGGGTACGGTTATCAGGAAAGCCGACGATTGACGGGCTATCCGAAAGGACGGGAAACGGGATATGAGAAAAATTTTTGCGGGAATTGCCGCGGCAATAGCCGCGCTGTCCCTTAGCGGCTGTATATCCACCAAGACCTATAACGCCATGGAGAACTATGATTTCGTGAATATGAACACGGATTTTATACAGCTCCGTGAGCCGCATGAGGGAGATAAAATAGCCATAATCGACACGGAATACGGCGAAATACGCGCGGTGCTGTACGAGCAGTACGCCCCGAACACCGTAGCTGATTTTATAGAGCGCGCGGAAAACGGCGAATTTGACAACAAAACCGTTTACGGCGTAATGCCCGACGTATATTTCATGACAGGCGGACACGAGAACGACAAGGGCGCTTACACAGGCAGAATCAGCGACGACGAGCTTATCGCCAACGAATACACTCCGGACCTTTGGCCGTTCCGCGGGGCGCTGGTTTCCTTTTCGGAGAAATCGGGCTTCAGCGACGCGAGGTGGTTTATCTGCAACACCGACAAGGAAACTCTCACCGAGGACGCGATAAATCAGCTTAAGGACAGCGTTTCAAACCGCGAGGATGAAAAAGAGCGGGACAACCTTATTACTCTCTTCGACAAATTTTACGAGATAGGCGGAGTATTCGGACTTGCGGGCTACCAGACTATTTTCGGGCAGACATACGAAGGGCTGGACGTGGTGGAAAGGCTTTGCAATATCCCCTCCGAAAGCAATCTCCGCGCTAAGGAGGACGTTATGATAAACAGCGTAACCATCTCGGAATACAGCGCGGACGAAACAAGCGAAATAAATGAAACAAAGGAATAAAGAAAGGTGATAAAATGAGGTTTAAAAATATTTTACTGATTGCTCTGACTGCGGCAGGCTGTCTTTTTACAGCCTGCAAATCAAACGACGGCGCTTCCGGCAGCTCAAGCAGCCCCGACAGCTCAGTTCCGGACAGCAACGGGGTTTCCGCGGCAAATATCGCAGGGAACGTAGGAGAGGTCGCTCCGAAAAGCGGCGATCTGATAGCGGAATTTGAAATAAAGGGTTTCGGCACTATACGTGCGGTTCTGTTTCCCGATGCGGCTCCCACGGGCGTGGAAAACTTTAGGCTGCTTGCCGACGAAGGATTTTATGACGGACTGACAATACACAGGGTGGTGAGCGATTTCATGTTCCAGGGCGGCTCACTCAACGGTGACGGCACTGGCGGTGACGCGCTTGTGAACGGCGGCAGCTTCGGGATAGAAACCGCAAACAATATGCGCCATTTCTACGGGGCGCTTTGCTACGCAAACGCGAGAGGCACAAATTCCACCCAGTTTTACATTGTTAATAATAAAGAGTCTCAGGACCTTGGCAATGATTTTTCCCACATATACGCCTATGCCGAGCAGTATGAGCAGGCAGCAAAGGACGCGGGCAGCGATATGGAAAAGGAATACTACGATTTTCAGGCGGAATATTACCGAAATATGGCGGGCTGGGCTGAAAACGCAACCGATGAAATCAAAAACAAATATAAAGAGGTTGGGGGTACGCCCACCCTTGACGGAAACTACACTGTTTTCGGACAGGTCTATGACGGATTTGACGTTATAGAAAGCGTTTCGGCGGTCGAGGTAGAGGATAACGGCATGGGTGAGGTATCCAAACCCATTCAGGAAATAACCATATCTTCTGTAAAGGTGTATGAGTACACCGAATAACGGCTTACAGACTCCGCGAAGCTGCGGAGTACTACATATATGAAAGGAAAGCATATCATGAAGGTCAAAAATATTCTTTTGAGCGCGGTGCTGGCGGCGGGCTGTATTTTTACCGCAGCAGGCTGTTCGAATAAATCAGCGCCGGGAAATGTGGCTGAAATTTCTATACTGGACGGAGATACCGTTGCGGAGATAGAGATTGAGGGCTATGGCGTTATTAAAGCAAAGCTGTTCCCCGACATTGCCCCCAAAGCAGTTGAAAATTTTACCCTGCTTGCCGAAGCGGGATATTATGACGGACTGAAGATCCATCGTGTTCTCGCGGGACATTTTATGCAGGGAGGCTCACTGAACGGCGACGGCACGGGCGGCAGTGCGCTTGTTGACCCCAGCGGCGGATTTGAGATGGAAGTGAATGATCAGGTGCGTAACTTCTATGGGGCGCTGGGTTATGCAAACGTCAACGGCAAAAACACCACCCAGTTTTACATTGTAAACAACAAAACCCCTTCGGTTGATTACAACCAGCTTGATCCCAACGCCTTTAAAGCAAAGGCAGACGAGCTGACAGCCTCCCGCGACGCTCTGGAGGACACGGAAAGCCCCGAATACGCCATGTTAAACGCGCAGGTGAACCACTACACAAATCTTACAAATATGATAAGCGGCGCTTCGGAGGAGATAAAAGAGAAATACAACACCGTGGGCGGCGATCCGTTCCTTGATGGCGGCTACACCGTTTTCGGGCAAACCTATGAGGGGTTTGAAGTACTGGATTCCATCGCGAACGTAAAGCTTGGTGCAAATAACGCCGGCGAACAGTCCAAGCCTATGGAAGATATAATTATCAATTCTGTAAAGGTATATAAAGTAACCATAAGCACTGCCGAATCGGGCGAGGACAGCAGCTCGGGCGCGAGTACGCCCGTAAGCACGCCGACTGCGCCGGAAACGGAAAGCGCACCTACCACAGAGCTTGACGCGGCTACTACCGAAACCGAAGATAACGCGGCTTAAATAGCACAAATCCCCCTTTGAATAAAAAGGGGGATTTGTCTTATGGAAAAGCCCGTCCAAAGTCCTAATTCATATTTAGCCCGAATGTCCTTACCGCGTTTTCCGAAAACAGCAGACATTTTTCCTTCGGTGAAATTTTAAGCCTCCTTGCGAAACGGATATGCTCCGCCTGACTGCAGCAAAAGCTGTCAGAACCGAATATAAATCTTTTGGGCATAGCGCGAACGGATTTTTCAAGGCTTTTCATAATCTCGCCAATATGCCGCTGGCTGTCCGCGAGCGAGGAAATATCAAAATATACGTTTTCATATTCCACCATCTTATTAAAGCAGTCCGCGGTATTGGGGAAACAGCAGTGACAGCATATCAGTGTAACTCTGCGGTGCGCTTTAGCGGCATTTGCAATTATATCGGTTGACAAATATTGCGGATTGTCCAACCCCGAATGAAAAAGAACAGGTACACCGATTTTTCCGCTAACGCGAAAATGGGAGCAAGTTCCGAGCTGTCAAGAAAAACCGGCTCATGTCCGCAATAGATTTTTCCGACGAGCAGCCTATGCGAGTACCGTATTCAAGCAGCCCGAGCTGCTCCCGATATCCGATAAGCAGACTTATACCGCCAACCACCAATATGTTGGGAACGTCCCGAAACAGCTCCATGCAGCCTCTCATCGAGCCGATATCGCTTGTAAGCACCGAATCGGAGATGACTACCGCGCCAACTACTCCGCTGCGCTCCAGCTCAAACAGAAGATTTGCTCTTTTTGCCCTCGGATTGAAATAATTTACGTGAAGATGCATAGGCGCGTCTATTATCATTCCTGCCGCTCCCCCAAAAACTTTGCCAGAAACAGACAGGAATTTTCCTCGTCCCAGTATTCCCGGAACACCTCAAGCGGCACAAAGCCCTCGCGCAGGTAAAAAGCGCGCGTCGCTTCATACGGCGGATAGAACGCGGATCCGTCCAGCGTTTTCACGGTCAGAACGCTCCGCCCCTCGGCAAGGCAGCGTTCCGCACACGCGTTTACCAACATATGTCCCGCCCCCTGTCGGTGATATTCCCTCAGAACCCCGATGCCAAATATCTCCGCCGAATAAGCGTTGTGTTCCTTGAGCGCCGCAAAAGCTATCGGCTTCTCATTGTCGTAAACGGCGAAAAACGGCATTGAGCGGTGCGTCTGCGCCTTTTTCGGTATATCCTCCGGCGGATTGAACCATTCGGGCAGACTGCCCATGATGCGCGCGGTTATTTCCTCCTTTAACGGTTCCGACTTGATCTCACGCAAAAGCATATTATCCTCCTTCTAAAACAAAAACCGCGGACAGCTCCGCGGTAAAAATCTATACGGAACGAAAAAACACAACACGAACAGAAGCTCTTTCAGCCCCGAACATTTCAATTGTATTTCTCCGCTCTTTCCGACTGCGGCGGAAAACTCCGCGCCGTCGGGCAAATCACACTCCTTAAATATTATCGACTAAGAGCCGCCGTAAAAACTTCCTCAACGGTAAATGTAATTCTGACCAGTCCTATCGCGGCAAACTCTCCGCTCAGCTTTTCAAACCCGCACATCACCAAGCCGGCAGCGCGGAAACACGCATCGTTCCCATCGCCGCCGGTAAGCGCAACGATACAGTGCGGTACCCAGCCGTCAGGAAAATACTACTCCCAACCGCCACAGACCATGCGGTTTGTCAAGCCCTACTGCTGACCCTTATCCCCTTTTCTCCATATCCTCATGGATTTCCCCTGCTCCTGCCGCGCTCCGTATTCGGGAGCTTCGAACCAGAAGGTGCTGCCCTCTCCGACAACGCTGTCCGCGCCGTAGGCAAAGCCGTGCTGCTCCAGCACTCCCTTTACTATCGACAGACCTATGCCGCTGCCCATTTTGGCTCGCTTGTGAGTCTTGCTGCGTTCGCTCACCTTGTAGTATCTGTCCCAGATATAGGGCAGATAGTCGGGCGAAATACCCTCGCCGTGGTCTGAGACCTCAAAGCGGACAATTCCGTCGCCTTTGCGGTAAAGCCGCACTATCACAAGATTATCGTCCCCCGCATAGGTTACGGCGTTGTTGATAAGATTGTATATAACCTGCTCCAGCTTGGTTATATCCGCGGATATCATTATATTCTCCTCGGCATTCAGGTCGAACACTATCCCGTCTTTCTCCTTAAGGATATCAAAACGTGATATTACCCCCGACAGCCGATCGCTCAAGTCAAAGCTCTCGATATTCATTTCCGCCACTCCCGCCTGAAGCTTCGAGCGGTCAAGAATATCGTTCACAAGTGAAGAAAGTCGGTCAGTTTCGTCGATTATTATTTTCAGATGCCGCTCCCGCTTATCGGGGTTATCGCCCGAAATATCCCTTATCATCTCCGCGTAAGCCTTTATCATGGTGAGCGGGGTGCGCAGGTCGTGAGATATGTTCGCCATCAGCTCTCGCTGAAGATTTTCCGATTTCGCTATCTCCTTTGAAGCGGATTTCAGCGTACCAGCAAGCTGCTTTATCTCCGCATAATCGCGCTCGCCTATCTTCGCCTCAAATTTGCCCTGAGGCAGCTCCTTGGCGGAGGTGTTTATACGAATTATCGGATAGGTTATTTTTGAAGCAAACAACGCCGAAATAAACAGCGTGATTATAAGCGTTATTACCGAAACGAAAAAATATTGCCGCCTGAAAATGCTCATTGTTGTGCCGATTGGCTGAATGTAATTGCAGATGCACACATAGCCCTCTGGATATTCCTTGTTGTCGCCGATACCCGTTACGAGCATAAGCACCGTATTGTTCTCGCGCTCGTCCTTAAAGCGGCGGTATACTGTTCCTGTACCCGATTTTTTAACCTCCGCCATATAGCCCTCTTTGGAAAGAAGCAGCAGGGAGCCGCTGCCCGGCAGCTCGTTTTTCTCATGGGTGTAATATCGGGAATTTTCATAGTCCACCGCAGTAACACTGATATACATCTTGTTTTTCAGCGCGGTTCTGTCGATTATATCCGCAAGCTCGGTATTATACCAGTTTGAGCGTATCGTGATAACGGCGTCGCTTATCTCGTAGGTTTTCATCCATTCGTAGAATGTGGGAAACATCTCAATAAGAAAAATATAGGCGAACAAAAGCAGCATTGCCACCACAAGCTCAAACCTTAGCCATACCTGAAACTTTATGCTTTTAAAACGATACATTTTTACGATTTGCCACCTCGCCAACTAATGAAAATTGAGAATGCATATACAAAGTCCCAGAATAAGCACGCCGCTCCATAAATGCATTTTAATGTGTAAAACAGCGCTTTACGCCTCAAACTTATAACCAAGACCCCTTAAAGTCACAATAAATTTTCTGTAAGGACCGAGATTGTTACGCAGCATTTTAATATGAGTGTCTATGGTGCGGTCATCGCCGTAGAAATCGTACCCCCACACGTCCTCAAGCAGCTTGTTGCGCGAAAGGGCTATGTTTTTATTGCGCACAAGATAAAACAGCAGATCATACTCTTTCGGTGTGAGATTCGCCTTTTCCCCGTCAATGAATACGTCGCGTGAGGTAAAGTTTATATCCAGTCCCTCAAACTTTTCCGTTTCCGCGGGAACCGCCGCCACTGTGCTGTTGCGCTTAACTATGGCGTTTATTCGCGCCATTACCTCCTTGGGCGAAAACGGCTTTACCACATAGTCGTCTATGCCGATCTCGAAACCGAACAGCTTGTCATACTCCTCTCCCCTTGCAGAAAGCATAAGCACGGGTATCTGCTTTAACTTGCGTATTTCCTTGCAGGCGGAATAGCCGTCAAGACGCGGCATCATAACGTCCATGATTATGATGTCGTAATCACGCTCACGCACCATATCCACCGCCTGCATACCGTCGCAGGCCTCATCTACCTCGTGACCCTCAAACTCCGCATATTCCTTTATAACCTCACGAATATTCGCTTCATCGTCAACCACCAGTATTTTATACATCTTAAACGTCCTCCTTTACAGGATAATTTCTTTTCATAATAATTTCGGGATAAAAAAGACGGCGTTCCGAAAGCTTATTGCAGAACGCCAGATTGCGTATTTAAGTAATCGCTGATTAAAACACAATCGCCCCGTTAACACGAGGGAACTCATGGGACTGTATGCGTTACGCTTCGCTTTAATCAGCGATTCCTTAACGCTTGGTAGGATGTGCTGTCAAGCCGCTGCCGGCTGACAATATCATTATAGCCCCGTATTATGACAGCAGAGTGAAAGCCGCTTGAATTATTCTTGTTCGTAAGCTAAAAAGCTATTGCTCCGTATCCCTGAAAGCAGATATAACTTTCTCCATCTTAAGGCGTACGGGGTCAAGCCTGCTGCCGCAGAATAGTATGTCGGGATATTCGCCAAGCTCGATACGCCGCGGAGCGTTGCCCGTAAGGACGCAGCCGTTTGCTCTGTAAAGCGGAATATCCAGCGTAAGACAATATCGTCCGCCCGCTTCGGAAATATTCAGGCTGCCGCCCGCTGCGCCAACGAACTCGCGGATAATAGGTATACCATATGACATATGCCTGTGACCGAAATCGAACCCAAGCCGCTCCGAGCTTTCCCGCCCGAAGCTGACAGAGCTTTCATTTGAAATACTCAGGCGCATATACCGCAACGAGTCCTTTTCAACACTGCTCATCGCAACCGTAGGCTCACAATCCCTCGGCGAGTACATCAAGGCATTCTGTATTGCATTAAGAAGCGCCTCCACGGCGTGCCGGGCATTTACAGCAATCTCCAGACTTTCACAATCGCACAGAAAGCGCAGTTCTCTCCCGCATTTTGCAAGAAACAGATTGCAGCGTTCCACCAGAGATCCTGCAAGGTAGACCGCGTCCACAACCGCGGCAGGTTCGCTCTCCTTTGCCGTAAAATACCGGAACATATTGCAGGATTCCGCGTACATATTCCTTACAAGGCTTTCTATCTGATAAAGACGGACTATCATGTCATACCACAAATTGTCCTCCGCCGTCCTGCGAAGATCCTCGGAGATTTCCAGCACGGAATCAATTCCGTCTTCAAGCGTTTTGAACGCGGGAGAGATACAAAAGATCCCGTCCGTTTTAGAAAACGTTTCCAGAGCCTGCCGATAATCGGTTATCCTGCAAACGTAAAGCTTCCCTGTAAGATGTCCGCCCTGCGGAAGAAGCTCGGCGCACCGCAGCTCTCCCCTGATGAATATCCCAACACTTCTGCGCTCCCTCACTGGCGGCACGACGGCTTCATTCAGTCTCGGAATGATATCCAGACCTCTTGGAAACAGCTCCGGCTTGCTGCTGAAAAGGCATTTCAGCTCACCGTCCAGCACCGCATAAATATCCTCCGATCCGGCAAAGCGCGCGACAAAATCCTTTGCCGCGCTTGCAGGGGTCAAAGCGGTAGCGTTAATCGGTCATCAGTCCTTCCAACTCGTCGATAAGCGTGTTGAACAGTCCCAACGCGTCAGAAACCGGCTTCTTGGAGGTCATATCCACACCCGCGCCCTTAAGCAGCGTTATCGGGTCGGCAGAGCTGCCGCTGCTCAGGAATCCGATATAATCCTTCACAGCGCCCGCGCCTTCCTTCAGAATACGCTCCGAAAGAGCAATCGCCGCGGAGAAGCCGGTAGAATACTGGTACACATAATAATTGTAGTAGAAATGCGGTATTCTCGCCCACTCCATATCCAGCTCGCTGTCGATGATTATATCCTCGCCATAGTATAGCTTGTTCAGCCCGCGGTACATCTCGCAAAGAGCGTCCGCCGTAAGACTTTCGCCGTTTTCGGCTTTGCGGTTTATCATCAGCTCAAATTCAGCGAACATGGTCTGGCGGTACAGAGTAGTCCTGAACTGCTCCAAAAAGTAATTAATCAGATACGCGCGGCGCTTTTTGTCGGTGGTCTTTTTCAGCAGGCTCTGCATAAGGAGACTCTCATTGCAGGTGGAAGCCACCTCCGCGACAAATATCACATAGTCAGAGTAGCATATCGGCTGGTTCTCATTGGAAAGATATGAGTGTATCGCGTGACCCATCTCATGCGCAAGGGTAAACTCACTTTCCAGCGTGTCCTTGTAGTTCAGCAGCACAAACGGGTGTACCCTCGCGCCTGCGGAATACGCCCCGCTGCGCTTGCCCACATTCTCATAGATATCTATCCAGTGCTGCTTCATACCCTTTTTGAATATCTCGCGGTATTCATCTCCCATGGGCGCTAATGATTCGTAGACCTCCTGCCATGCCTCCTCAAACGGTATCTTCATATCCGCGTCGGGGACTATGGGCGTATAAAGGTCGTACACATGCAGCTCGTCAAGCCCCAGCAGCTTTTTGCGCAGCCTTACATACTTGTACATATACTCCATGTTGTCGTGAACTGCCTCAATAAGGCTGTGGTAAACGCTCTCGGGCACCTCAGTGCCGTCCAGAGCCGCTTGGAGCGTGTTGTCATATTTTCTCGCCTTAGCTCTGAAAACAAGCGTTTTTACCTGCGAGGACAGCACCGCCGCCGCGGTGTTTCTGAAGCTCTCGTAGGTATGGTACATTGAATCGAACGCCGATTTTCTAAGCACCCTGTCGGGGCTTTTCACCAGCGTGGTATAGCTGCCATGTGTGACCTGATGAGCGTTCCCGTCCTTGTCGTAAGCGTCGGGGAATTTCAAATCTGCGTCGCTGAACATCGAGTAAATGGTATCGGGAGAGCCTGCCATCTCACCCGTCAGCGCCAACAAGCGCTCCTCCGCCTCGGAAAGAATGTGGGCGCGCTTTCTGCGTATATTATCGATAACGCGGCGGTACAGCTCCAGCCCAGGGCAGGTCTTGTAAAATCCCCACATATTCTCGTCGGGAATAGCAAGCAGCTCGGGCGTTACGAACGCCGCCGCTTCGGATATCTCCACATAAAGCTTCTCGACACGCGCGGTCATATCCTGATATTCTGACCTCGCGGTATCCTCGTCGTTTTTCCGCTGAGCGTAGTTCACCAAGCTGTCAAACGTGACGGTCATCTTATCTTCAAGAATCATATACTCATACAGCTTTTTCGCGGAGGATAACTGTCCTTTGAACTCAGCTATCCTTTCAACAAAGCCTTTCGCGTTCTGAAAACTGCTCTCCCACGCCGCATCGTCAGCATAGATATCCTCTATCGCCCACTTGTACTCCGACGGAACGTCGCACCTATTAGGTATTCTTTCTGCCATTTGATTTACTCCTTTCTGTATCCCGCTTTGGGTATTCTCAGCCCAATCAGGGCTGAACCGAATTGTAGAACCTGTCCGCAAAGCCGCCCAACGCTTGTCTTGCGGCAAAATTTCCGTCTTTCTTCGTTGATTTTTCTTGGTGTACATGAAGTATGCCAAGAAAAACGCTTTAAACGTGAAAATTCTGCTTCACATTCCAAGCATTTAGGGCCATGTGAAAAGGTTCTGAATTTTGATTAAATTAACATAATTCAGGCTGACCTGAATCTTTTTTAACACTGTTAGAAAAATGCTGTACATTTGAGATTTCACGGGGCATTCGGTTATTTAAACAAAACCGCCCTATTTCATTCTTCTCTGAATTTTAGGCTTGAGCAGCTTTTCATAAACGGGAAAAAACAACCCAAGAAAAATATCATAAACTATAAAAGCCGCCGCTCCCATCAAAAGTAAAATAAGCGAGCCGTATTTTCCGAAATCGCCCATTTCCTCAAGAAGCTCCCTCATGCCGAAAACAAATATCAGCAGCAAATAGCACCCCACCGCGGAGCAGGCGTAAAGCGCCAGCTTGGCTGCCCAGCGCAGCCACCCGAATCTTATTTTCATGAAATACTGCCTTACGATAGGGTAATATCCCAGCAGGAAAATATACATCATCGACGCCTCATAATTAGGCGTGAAAAACAGGCACAGCACACCCACCGCGAGATAGCTCACCATGCCGTATTTAACGCCGAGACGCTCTCTCACTATCCAAATGAGCACGCCCGCGACACCTGGGCTGATATACTCAAACCCTGGTATCATGCTGAGAAAGAACATCATAGCAAGCGCCAGCCCGCACATAATACCGCACAGCGAAACAATATAGCTGATATGCGGCTTCTGCTTTTCCGACATTATTTCTTCCCCTGCCCGTAAAATTCCATGCTTTTTTCCTTGCGCTCGCGCCCGACCTTAAGCAGCTCCCTCAGCCTGTCGGTATCGTCGCTGTTCATCGCGTCGCGGTATTCCGTCAGCTTTTCGATAATGGTGTTAATCTCCAATAGCAGCGCCTCCTTGTTGCACATGAAAAGTCCCGACCACATCACCTCGTTAAGATAAGCCACTCTTGTAAGGTCGAGAAAGCTGCCCGCCGAAAAGCCGTCCGCGCGGAAAAGCGAGGGGCTTTTGACATACGCGTTTGAAACGATATGAGCAAGCTGCGAGGTGTAAGCGATATTACTGTCATGCTGCTCTGGCGTAGCCATAACCACCTGCCCGAAGCCCATGCTGCCCGCCAGCGTCGAAACAAGGTCTATCGCTATCTGCGGGGTGTTTTCGCTCGGTGTGATGATAAAGCTTGCCTTGCGGAAAAGCTCTGCCGAGGCGTAATCAAAGCCCGAATGCTCCGTACCCGCCATGGGGTGCGTTCCTATGAAAATAACGCCCCTCTCGTCGAGCACGGGCGTGCAGTTTCTCACCACATACCCCTTTACGCCGCATATATCCATTACAATGGAGCCTTTGCGGAATTTATCCGCGTGCTCCTTTACAAAATCCACGATAGCCACAGGATAAAGCGCGACTATCGTAAGCCCCGCCTCTCCAAGCCTGTCTACGGTTATCTCCTCATCTATCGCCCCCATGTCGAGAGCCTTTGCTACGGTTTCCTTATCGGTATCTATCCCCATAATATGGTGAAACGTATTAGCCTTTAACGCCTTGCAGATAGAGCCGCCTATAAGTCCAAGTCCCACTACTGCTATATTCATTATTGTAATCATGCTCCCTATTCGGAAGCATCTCTCCTTTCAACTTTACATTATTTCTTACGCCGATAGTTTACTGCAAGCTCTTTAAATTTTCTGTCGCAGACAATCCATCAACAGCTTCCAATGCGGCTTCTAAAACCTTCATATAGGAAAGAACCGCATTATCCGCAATGATCTATGTTCTTATCCCTGCAGTAAAAATACCATTCACATTTACCGTATATTGAAGTTTCATTCATTGCGTAACACCCATAATTCCTTATTTTAAACAAACCCATTTAGTAAAATTAAGACCGCATAATCCAAAATTCATATTATTTTTTCCTTTCGCATAACTTTCCTGAACAAAACCCAGCACATTTCTGTCAAGGTCTGGTTTGTAAATTCCGGTTTCCAAAGGGCATAATTTGAAAAGGTTCAACTATGGTAACGCAATCTTTAAGTTTACCCCAAAAGCATAAACATCATCAACCTTAAAACTAAGCCTCACACTTGTACCCTGCAAATTTGCCGCCATGATATAAAAGTCAGCGCCTTTTTCACATTTGAATCGGACATATTGCCATCTGTCGGTAACATCGGCTCTGGGACACTCAAAACCAAATATTTTTCATATTACTTATATGTCAGTCTTATTTTCATTTTTTCTCCCAAAAATTCTTATTAACCATTGCTAAAGAATATTTTGTGATCCAAAGCACAAAAGTATTTAGTTTATTATACCATAATTTATTTATTTTTTCAAGTGGTATTTAAGGATTTGCCAATATCTTTACCAAATAAACCCAAATATTTTAAAAGAATTAGAACCTGTGCACATAGCCTGAAATCCTTGGATTTCGAGCAAATTTTGTTGTTGGCAAGGAAAAAAATTCGCAGGCGCACTGTATGTACGTCAAGAATTTTTGATGCAGTCAGCGGCGAAATTTGCTGAAAGACAAGCGTTGAGCGGCTATGTGGACAGGTTCTTACAGTAATATACAAATCAATTCTTGCCACACACTCTTTTACTCGTCCGCGCATATAATGCAAAAAACATTCCTGAAAGGAGTATTCTTTATGTGCGGAATTGCAGGTCAGATAAGCTTTGAAAAGGATATGCGCGGCGAAGCCGCGGTAATGGAAAGCATGAGCGCGGTGCTTGCCCCGCGCGGACCGGACGCGGAGGGTTCCTATTACGACGAAAACGCGGCGCTTGTTCACCGAAGGCTTATAGTTATCGACCCAGAAAACGGAAAGCAGCCCATGACTTTTGGCAGATATACGATAGTTTACAACGGTGAACTTTACAACACCGAGGATATCCGCTCGGAGCTTATAAAAAAGGGAATTGGTTTTGTCGGACACTCCGACACCGAGGTAGTCATAAAGGCGTACATAACCTACGGTGAAAGCTGTCTTGACTTATTCAACGGCATTTTCGCGTTCGCTGTATGGGACAGCCTTGACCGCAAATTGTTTCTCGCCCGCGACAGAATAGGCGTAAAGCCGCTGTTCTATTCGCTTACCAAAAGCGGCTTAATATTCGCCTCCGAAATAAAGGCGCTGCTTAAGCACCCGGATATAAAGCCCGTCATTGATTCCAACGGCGTTGCGCAGATAATGCTAATAGGGCCGGGGCGTATCACGGGGAGCGGCGTTTTCAGGGATATCAGCGATCTTCCCGCCGCTTATTGCGCGGAATATTCCCGCACCGGCTTCAAAAAGAGGCAGTATTGGCGCGTGACAGCCAAACCGCACACAGAATCATTTGAGGAAACCGCTGCTCACACACGTGAGCTAATCTGCGACGCGATAAAGCGGCAGCTGGTGAGTGACGTTCCGCTGTGCTGCTTTTTGTCGGGCGGTCTTGACAGCAGCGTGATATCAGCCGTTGCCGCCAAGGAATATGCCGAGCACGGCAAGAAGCTCTCCACCTGGTCAATTGATTACAAGGACAATCACGCCAACTTTAAAGCAAGCTCTTTCCAGCCCGACGAGGACGCTCCGTGGATAGAGGAAATGGCGCGCTTTATCGGCTCGGAGCACACCAACGTTGTTCTCGACACCCCCGCCCTCACCGAGGCACTGGAAGACGCAGCAATTGCCCGCGACCTGCCCGGCATGGCCGATGTGGACAGCTCACTTTACCTGTTCTGCCGCGAGATAAAAAAGAGATTTTCAGTTGGATTAAGCGGTGAGTGTGCCGATGAGTATATTCTTACATGATAACACCCTATTTATATCGAAAAACGCTATTTTTTAGCAAATCGCAGACAAACACTCCATAAAGTGGTAAAATCAAACGAAAGGAGTGTTACTGTAATGGTTAGAGTCATGTTAAGCCGTAAACCGGACGAGCTTCGGATAACACCTATAAAACATCAAAAATCACCTTGCTTTTCGTGCAAGGTGATTTAACTGTGTTTATACGCACTATAATTTGTATCAAACCCTATTACATAAAATATGGGTGACTTATCTTTGCGTATACCAATTATTCGCCCTTTACCTGAATTGAATCGAAACACAATAACTTTTTCATCTGGGGAAAAAATATACTCATATGGCGAAAAACAGATTTCTTGTTTTTTAAGAGTTTCAATTCCTTGTTCTTTGGGCAAATTAGAATGGTATAACCATGGGTTTTTGGTAATTTCAATTATCCGTTCGGCAAGTGCAGACTGCCATTCACCTTTTGCTCTTTTATCCAATTTTTCGAAGTTGAACAACTTGTTAGTTGTTAGGTAACGAAATGAAAACGACGGCATCTGTTCCTGCGGCGGAATTGCGCTGACTTGTGGCTTTACGCTACCACTTTTAATCTTTTTCATTGTTCGACTATATAATTCTCCATGAAGTATTTTTTTATAACATCATTTGAGATAATCTCATTTTTTTCAGTGGACCTCCACGGCATTTCCTCGTGCGTCATATTTCTGAGCTTCCATGCCGAATACTGCCCGAACTCGGTATAAACCTGTTCAAGAATCTCATTTGTTTCCTTGTCAATTACACTGATATCATAATGTTCATCAAAATCAATTCCGCTTTTGCCAAAAGACTTATACTCGTGGTAAATTGCAGGAATTACGGGGCCATGCTCCCACGCGTAAATATCATCCCCAAAAAGAGGTTCCCCCTTAATTGCCAACACACACCCCTGTGCATAATATAACAGTTTTTGAAGTTTAAGGTTTGAAATAAGCTCATCAGTAATCCCAGAATCATAATCGCTCTTGTTCCTTACCAGAAACCAATGAGCAATTTTATCTGCATTATATATCATAATATCACCTCAATTAAATAATCGAAACAATTACCCTTTATATTATATGCCAAATTTTATTTTTTTTCAAGTAGGTTTTTAAAATTTTTTGTTAATTTTATTATAACATAATTCAATTGCATTTTACTGTAAACTTTTGAAAATAATAACAAATTCACAACTATTTTTTGTGATACATTAACAAAATCATCTTATGAAATTGACCGTAAAGATTATTCTCATAAGACACTTTTGTTGTTCTCAAACGGTGATGCTAAGAATCTCATATGAGTATATTCTTACATGATAACACCCTATTTATATCGAAAAACGCTATT